>NZ_JBITUQ010000010.1:0-176543 GCF_044542515.1 Rhodococcus sp. NPDC078407
GGGTCGTAGTCCGTGCCGCCGAGGGCGGCGAAGTTGCGGCCTTCGTCCCACGGCACGTAGTCGTGGGGATGCCATTCGCGCGCCATCGTGATGTGACGGTTCACGTTGTCTTCGGCAGTGGGTACCAGCTCCTGCAGAAGCTCGAGCTGTGTCAGATCCCTCGCCATTAGATCGCCTCCATAGATTGCGTACGACCGGTCCAGCTTACGGCACCGTAGGTTCGGTGTGAACCGTGTCGCGCCTGTTCACTTGCTGTTCCGGCGCTCGTGGTGTCCGGTGTCGACCGACGCGACTCCCCGAACGCCGATCGACCGGTCGGCCCGCGCGGCCGTTGCAGTCCCCCTGCACGTCGCTCTGTCTCGGCCGATCGTTACTTCCGAGTGTACGGACCGGACAGGATCGGTCACCGTCGCCCGGAACGTGTGTGGTGCCCCCAGTAGGACTCGAACCTACGACCTGCGGATTAAAAGTCAGAACGAGTCCGTGACACCTGATGACGGTGAAACCCAGTGAGTGACAGTCAGTCCTGGTCGGCGGCGCTCCTCGTGTCAGTTGGTGATGGCTGGTTACGTGGTCACACGGTTCCTCTGTGACCACTTTGAGGACGCGGTCACCAGGTGTGCAACTTGGTTATGTTGTCCACAACAAGCTCTTCGGGAGGGATGACCTGATATCCCATTTTTTGGAGTGCATCAACCGCTTCAGATGGTGCGTCGCGGACAACAGCGCGGGTTTGAATCCGCCGCCAGCGCTCGCGTCCCTCGGTTACTGCGTCTCGCCAATCTGGCTTGTGATCGAAGTTGCAATCTTCGATCAGAAACTGAACAAAGTCTTCCAGGCATGGCCGGAATCGATCGCCCCCCAGGGGCAGATGCAGGGACTCCAGGCTATGTGGGGTCTTGTGTTTCAATCGCGAAAGAATGTGAGAAAACGCGCCGCGGTGTGCATGGACGTGAAGGTGGGCCGCTGGTTTCCGTCGCGACCCTCGCTCGTACTCGACTCTCACCATCGGTGTCTTGTCGATTGATGCAACCAGCCTGTACGTCGAATTTTCGACGGCCAGATACTGCCCTTGTGAGTCGAGGCAGCACTTGATCGTGACGCCCAAGTGCGCGAGCGGATTGGGTGTAGTACCACCACGAGGTGGAGGCTGAGTGAGTGGGACTGTTGCCTGTATGACGCTCCGGGCGCTGTCTGATCGGGCACTCACAGTCACCTCCCACTCTGTGGAAGGGAAGGATTTCTCGATCAACCGTGCGGTTTCAAGACCAAAAGAGTTGGCGCGGTCGTGAAAGTCCGAGATAGCTAAGTTTGGATCGACCGGTTCGCTAGCAGTCGGCGAGGAGGAACTCGATTGATTCGAGGTCTTCCCATGCTTGCCATTCGTCACCCACAAGAGAGTACTGACTGGCCTTCTCTTTGAACTCCGAAAGAGACATTCCGTGCCTGGCGAGAATTGATTCCCGCCGCGCGATCAACTCAGCCGGTGTGTACTTGGTAACTGTCGTCATCGGTTGTCCTTTCCGGTAGTTCGGCAACGCCGATTCTGTCTCGGTTTGCTCAGTGTCGCACGAGCGACGTGAGCGTGTAGACGAAGTATGCATTGTGATACCGACATGTTGCATCGGTGCTGCTCAAGGCCAATTTTCTGCCGGAGGAACGCGCTCAACTTGCCACAATGCTGGCGTATCCCGTGGAGTGGAAACGGCCTCGTCTTGGAGTTACGGTCGCGTCATGACAGAGGAAGAGCAAATGCCAGAGTCGGGTGTTTCGTCTGCGGCGTTAACAATGTCTGTAGCGGAGGGTGCTGAGCGTCTCGGTGTGAAAGAGGGCTGGTACGCGACGCAGTTGCGTGCGAGCAAGCTGCCAGGCCACAAGATGGGGAACCGTTGGCGATTGACTGAGGATGACTTACAGCAGGCTTTGCAGTTGACGTCTCGGCCTGCGCGGGTCGTGCCGCCAGACCCAGCTGGTCTTACTCCGGGCTCGCGGCGACGTCTCAATCGAGGCCGTTGACGAGTCCCTGCTTGGAAGCGTCGCATGTTGCAGGCGGCAGGCGGCAGGCGGGGTAGATGGGCACAATGGCGTCCATGAACATCACATCATCTGTTCGCGGCGATCTCGACCTTCGGGTTACGTCGATTCCGCCGCACAGTTCGGACGGAACCCACTACGACGGGAGCATCACGGTCAACCTGGAGAAGGGAACCAGTAGCGTTTCGATCTCGATGACCGTGGGTGAAGCGCTGGCAGTCGCCGAAGCCCTTGGCGCTACGGCAAAGCGGGCGGCAGACGGGCGTTTCGATGATCGTGGATACGACATTCTGAACAGCTAGAAGGCTCAGTAGATGCGGCCGGGGACGCTGGGGAACGCAGGGTACGGCGGTATCTCGCCAAACAGGTCTGCGCCGGGGATGAGTCGCCTGGCTGCGGCCATGAGGGTGGATTCGTCGCTGATGGCGACGACCGGGCCGGTTGGGGTGAGGGGGAAGGCGTAGCCGGGTTGGGTGAGGTAGGCCGTGGTTTCGGGGTCTGCTTCCCATGTGTCCCCGGTGTGGGTGAGCCAGCGGTCGGCATCGGTCTTCGACGTGATCTTCCAGTTCATAGCAGCGCCAACACTCCTAGTACGAATGCCTGTAGTTGCCCGGTCTCGTCGAACTCACCGCGTGCGTCACTCCGTCCGAGCGTATCTTGTAGGCCGACCTGGAACACCTCTGCTGGTTCTCGTGCTGGGTCGGCCTGTGAGTCAGTGGCGTAGGTCTTGCCGGCGTACTTGTTTCGCCACTGGTCCTCGTAGCCCATCTCGTGTTCGAGACCATCGACACCCTGGTAAATCCCGGCAGGTTCTTCGAGGGTGCCGTTGGTGGTGGATCGTGATCGAACAAGGGCGTATTCGAGCTGGGTGAGTCCGGGGATGGCTTGTTCCATGCGGTGGCCCAGTTCGTGGACCATGACTTCTTCGGGGTAGTTGCTGAATGCGCCGCGGTAGTTCGGGAGTTCGTCGTGGGATGCTGCCGCGAGGGTGTCGTTTTCGGTTCCGCGGCGGAAGAATGCGCGTTCGGCGATTCCGACCCTGAGTGTTCCGCGGCCGGCAGCGGCGACGAGCCAGTCGGTCGGGAAGTACTGTTCCGCGGCCCGGAGTTGAGCCAGCGCGGCGGCTGTACCGGGTTTGAGACCGCCCGTGGCTGTGGTGATGAGAGTGGCACTTTGCGGTGCACCGCCGAAGTCTCGGACCTCGGAGAGCGCGGACTGAATGATGGACTGTTCACGTTGAGCGAGGTCGCGCTGAATCTCGTTGCGGCGCGGGGAGAGCCACTGCGCTGCGTCGGTCAGTTGCTTGTCCTCGGCTCGGAGCTTGAGGACGGTCGTGTCCTTGTCGATGAGCGCGCGGGTGTCTCGTTGGATAGCGGTTCCGACATCGAGAGTGGTGTCGAGGTGGCGCTGTAGCTTCTCTGGGACGAGTTTCGCGCCGTTCTTGTCCTTCGGGTACTTGAGTGTGGTGTCGAGCCATCCAGCGCGGTCCTTTGGGATGGACGATCGCGCATCAGCTATGACGTCACGCGTCGACTGCGACAGGGACGCTGCGGACTCCTGGGCGGCAGGCGAGTCCTGGCGAGTGAGCTTCGGGACGTTGGTCTTCGATGCACTCGCGCGGGTCGCATTACCTGCACCGTAGACGCCCGTAATCTGTTCGCGGTCACGGCGACGGCCAACGCCAGACTTCTCGGTGTGCTCACGGATCTGCTTCTGCCAGTCCTTCACCTTCGCGTCGGCGCGCTTCTTTGCTTCCGGTGTGAGAGAGGTTGCTGCGCGGCGTTTCCACTCGCGAGTCTGACGTTCGAGGTAGCGCAGCTTCTGCGTGTCCTCGTAGCCCTCATCGTTCGCTTTCGTGGGCGTAGTGTCCGTGACACCGGGCAGCCAGATACCGCTCGTGTGCCTACAGTTCGGATGGAAAAGCCCACGGCTCGTAGCGGTTTCGACTGACGCCTTCACGCGGATGCGTGTCATCTTCCCGGTGAGAGCGTTCTCGACTTCAACGACCCCGATGTTTCCGCCGGACAACGACAGAACTTGCCGCTCGTACGGTTGGCATTGCGGTGCCGGCCGCGGATGCGAGGAGATCACCACGAGGTCATATCCACGTTCCAGCAGCCGGTCCTGGTGGGATTGGGTGAGCGCACGCGTAGCTGCTGTCCGCGTTGCCATCTCGGCGTAAGCGGTCATCGACCACGTCCGCCCGCCCTTGTCGGTGAAGCCCTTGATGCCGTGTCTCGCGAACTCGTCGAGGGCACGCTGCGTGGATTTCACGCGCGTCTCCACACCAGAGATGACCGTGGGGACGGTCTGGGCGACTACCTTGCGGTATAGATCTTCGGTCGCGCGGAGGATGCCGGTGTTGAGCGTGTTCAGCGCAAAGCTGGCTTCGTGATGGAGGAGTGCGATTGCTCGGGAGTCGGTTGCGAGCGCAACGCCGGCGGTGTTGAACCGCATGTTTCCGGACGCTCGCTCACCGGCTGCCTCGATGTCCGAGTTCGCTACGGCTACACCCCTGCGCGCGGCTTCGCTGATGGCGTTGTCGAGCGTCCGCGGGTGGCCCTTCACCATCGAACCAATGTGCGCGGCAGCGGCCTTTGGTAAGGCCGTGATCTCGTTGAGTCGTTGGTTGACCCAGTCGGGGGCGTTCTCGTTTTTGCGGAGCCGTGAGGCGACTTCGTCCAAGAGGATCAGTTCGAGGCGTTCGTATTCGGCGATCAGCAGGCGGGTGTGCTCGTTGTCCGCCTGCTGCGCCTGTAGCGGCATCGAGGTCAGATTTCGCGTGTGAAGTACGGGCGGGCTCAGCCTGGGCGTGGACTCGGCGTCTACAAGTTTCGAGTTCGCTGAGACGTATGCTGGCAGTCTCGATCTCGTTGATAGTCACGGACGTATCACCAATGAGAACCCGATCCTCTAGAGCGACAAGTAGCCGCGAAGCTTCCGCGATCTGAGCGTCGATATCGGTGATACGCATCTGCCGACTCCTAGGTTGTGCTGCTGGTGGCTACGCGAGTTCGCTGTGGGTGGTGAACTGCGCCATGTATCGCGCCTGTCGCTCTTCTTCGGCAAGGTGGGTTTCGGCCTCACGCGCTGCGTATTCCTCACGTGTGGCGTCGCTGTGAAGACCGTGCACCTTGGTGACCGCCTGGCCGGAGGCTTCCTGTGTCGCCAGCTTCAGGTAGGCGCTGCCGTCGCTGTCTCGGTAGTGGCTGAAGTCGAACAGCCACCGGACGTCCTGCGGCAGTTCGACGCCCAACTCACCCGCGCGGGTACCGATCGTCGAGTAGGCCGCGTCCATTGCAGCGACCTCGTTCTGGAACGTGCGGATGGCATCGACGAGTCCGGCGTACGCGCGCTGTGCTGGGACCACACCGGCGCTGTAGAACTCCTCACGCTGGGCAAGGGCTTCGTCGTAGGCCGACTGTCGTTCCTGCTGCACGCGGTCGGCCTCGCGCTTCTCAGCGCCCTTACGCCGCAACCGCAGGAAACCGACGTGGTCCTTGGCCTTCTCGACCGCCTCGGGAGTGACATCGGTGTCGCCGTCGATGACGGCCTGCTCCAGGTCGGATACTCCGGCCTCTGCTTCGCGGATCTCGCGGTCGACGTCGTCGATGGTCAGTTCAGGCATTGCGGTTGCTCCTCTTGTAGTCGGCTTCTCGGCGGTTCTGTTCCATTGCTCGTTGGACGCCTTCGCTGAGTCCTATGAAGCCCTCGTGTTGACTTCGTTCGCTGGTGTCTTTCGTTGCTTCGCGGATCTTTTCGGCGTCGGCCTGTTGCTTCTTGTAGTGCTCGTCGAGGGCGTCGCGGAGGTTCGTCATGCGATCTCCTACCGGTATTCGATGGGGGTGAAGGGGTTGTACGGCGAGCCAGGATCGGTGTACGGCGATGTCCCCTGGTGGCGTTCGGGGTGGGTACGCCGGCTCTCTGCGACAGCGGCATCACGCGCCGGGGAGTCGACCTCGTACGCCCTCACTTCCGGGCTGTGCGGGTCCGCACCGAGACCGCCACTCATCGGAAGGATCGGGTCGAAGTCGACCGGTTCGACGACCGGGGGACCACCGACCACTCCGAACTCCGCGAGGTCGTAGGCGTCCTGGCGCTTGGTGTCGACGCAGTGGAGCCGTTGCAGTGCCGAGTCGACGGGGTCGGCGGCATCGGGAGTTGGGATCGTCGAGGGCGACCCGTCTTCACGGACGACCAGCGTCATGCCTCCGAGCTGGTGGGTTCCGTCCGGTGACGTAATGCCTCCGCTGGCGGGCAGGAAGCTGCCGTTCGGGAAGTAGTAGACGCCGTCCTTGTCGACGTAGCCGAGGCCGGTGTAGCTGCGATCGTCGGGGTTGTGGCTGCCGAAGATTCGGCGAACGTTCGGTGGATTCATAGCATGTACTCCTAATGTGTTGTGCTGCTTTGGTTTACGCGATGACCGTCGACAACAGATCGAGGGCAACACTGCCGTTGCTGGTGTCGACGTTCACGTCGGCGGTGATCAGCCCGCCCTTTTGGAGCGTCTTGATCAACTCCTGGTTCTGTTCGACAAGTGTGCTGAGGAATGCGAGGGCGGCTTCGGACCCGGGGATGTCGTTGGAGCCGGTGTCGAACTGCGGCATTAACTGCGACAGATCCACTTGCCCGGACTGGGCCATCGACAGGAACCCGCCGACACCGGAGGCTGCGGTGAACCCCAACCCGGCTGCGAGGGATGCGGCTTCGTAGAGGTTGGTGGGGCGCATGTAGTCGCGGGCCTTCGGTTCGGTGTAGCCACCGAACCCGCCATCAGCGAACTCCGTGACATTCAGGCGCTTGCCGGTCTCACGCCAAATGTCAATGGCGCGTGCACGTTTCCCAGGGTCGCCGGGAATGTATGCCTCCCACGGTCCTGCTTGTGGTTCCGCCCACATGCGGATACCTGCGCTGGTGTCTGCGATCTGTGGGTTCTGGGATTCGATGCCGCCGTTCGCGAACACCTTCAGATTCCCGACCATCTTCGGGGTACGCCCATCAGGTGCCGCGCCACCGAGATCAGAGAAGTTCACGACCCGCACATCCACCGGACCCGACGACGACGAGAGCGTGCCCGCGCGGGTGCTTCCACCCGATCCACCAGCAGTGCCACCACCACCCGCAGTGCCGGCGTTCATTGCCCCGACAGTGCCCGTATCGAAGGTGCCGGGATCGGGGTCGCCCTGCATCGGCAAGTGCATGATGTTCGGGAACGACTTCGCCGACTTCGCTTGCCCGCCGTATTGGCCGTTGCCGCGCGCCCCACCCATCTCCACAGACACACCGTTCGGCTGCGTATAGGTGGTGTGCCCGCCACCGGGGCCACCGTTGAGCCAGCCGACGTTCAGGGCACCGTCCATCCAACCCGGCTGCAAGCCACGCGCGGTCAGTGCTTCCTTCTGATTGCCGGTAGCGAACCTGCCGGGTGCATCAGGGTCGCCCGTCGTCGCATAGTTCACGCCACGCGATGCAGCACCGGAGCAGTCGGTATCCCACGTTCCGTTCCAGCCACCCCACGTGTAGTCCGCGCCTTCGATACCGCGGGAGAACGAGTCCAGATCCTTCGGCGACACAATCCCGCCGTCAGCCATCTGCACCAGCCCATACCCGAACCGGTCAGCGACATCCCGGAGGATGCCAACTGCGCGGGGACGCTTCGACTCAGCCCCAGGGATGAACGCTTCCCACGGGCCTGCGCCTTCCTCCGCCCACTGCACCAACCCTTTACCGCCAGCGGACTTGATGAGTGCTTCCTGCGGGAGTTTCCCGTCAGCGAACCCACCGCCACCAAGCGTGCCCGGTGCAGAGCGAGCGCCGCCGGCTGCATTGACGCCGAGGACCGGAGTCGGACCCTGCATCGACGGCGCATCATCTGGGGAGACTCCCCGCGATTCCCAATACCCGATCTGCCGCTGCCGGAGATCGACGAACATGTCGACGGACTTGCCCTGGTTGGCACCGACGAACGCATCGATAGCGTCCTGACCTTCCGCAGTGTTCGCAGTGACCTTGAACTTGCCGTCAGGCAGAGTCTCGACTTTCAACCCGAGGGCCTTGAGCTGCTCCGTCTGCTCGGGGCTGTTCGACTCAATGACGATCGTCTTGTCGTCGGGAACGGATTCCACCGAGCCACCAAGAGCCTGCATCAGCCGTGCCGATGTCTGCGCCCGATCACCGGCTGCCGCGACATCGTCCCGCAAATCCTGTAGACCGGGCCGCGCATCGTCGATGTCATCTGCGAGACCACGCATCTTGTCGGCCGCGCCCTGCATCCCGTCCTGAAAGCCGATCATCCCTTCACTGACGCCTTCGAGCTTGTCCGCGACACCATCCATACCCAGTGCGCGCGCCACCTTCGAGGAGGCACCGACCAGGTTCCCCATGCTGCCGATCATCAGGCCGACGGATTGCCCGGTACCGGACGCAAGTGTCGCCAGAACCCGCAATGAGGACGACGAGAACGCCATGATCGCGTCGAGGGTGGCAAACCCTGCGTCCGCGAGACCGGTGAAGAATCCGATGATCTCTGGCTTGTTGTCCTTGACCCAGACGGCAAGGTCGGTCAGAACGGGACCGAACGCCCCCGCCAGTGCCAGTTTGATGTCAGCCGAGGACATTTCGATCGAGTTCTTCGCCGCAGTGAATGCGGACGCGGTGTTCGAGGACATGGTGTCACCGGCCAACGCGGCTGCGCCGGCGACGTCTCCGAACTCGGTGACCGCTGTGTCCAGGTTCAGCTTGAATGCAGCGCCTTGGATGTCCTCGAACTTGGTACCGAACAAGGCCAGGGCAGCGGCATTCTTTTCCGTTGGATCGGTGATCGCATTGAGCCCACGGAGCGCGTCGGCCATGGCGTTCCGCGACGCCTCACCACCCTCGTTCATGGCAGTCGTCCAAAGCTCCGAGTTGAGGCTTAGCTTGTCGAAACCATCAGCCGCAGCCGCAGTCCCGTCGGTTGCACGCAGCTTCATCTCTTTCAGTGCGTCGATGACGACGTCGGTGTCGCGGGCACCACCCTTGACGCCCTGCGCGACCAGAGCCCAACCCTCAGCGCCTTCGAGACCCATGGCCCGGAGCTGGGTGGAGTACTCGATCTGGGAGTCGAGAAGATCCTCAGACACGTTGAGACTGCTCTTCTGCGACTGCACCAACAGATCGAACGCGCCGGTGGCATCCTTCGCTATGCCGTTCTTCACCGACTGGCCAGCGGCACGTGCAACCGCGGGTATTTCCTCGCCCATGATCTCGGAGACAATGTTGAGCTGCTCGATCGTCGACTGGAACGTCCCAGTGTCTTCCTCACCTGTGAGCAACCCGGATTGGATCGCCGCTCGAAGACCATCCATGTTCGAGGCTGCCGACTCACCCCACGCGTTCGAGTACGCAGCCCCGGCCGCCTCACCGATCCGACGTGCCGTGGCTTCGTCGATCCCTAACTTCGCCTGGATCAGATCCTGCGTCGCTTCCTGCTCCATCCCGTCTGCGAGGGCGTTCGCAAGAACCGCGCCCGCCGCGAGACCGAGGACGGCGACACCTGCGAGGGCGACTCCGATGGGTCCGGCCTTGGACCCCAGCCCGGCTACCCGCGGCGCGAACCCCGCAATGAAGGAACCACCGGTTGAGCCGCCCGCGTTTTCGGCGGCACCCGACAGACCTTCCAACCCGCCTGAGAAGCGATCTGCGAAGCCCGAACCCGCTGCCTCGCCGGAACGTTCCGCCTCCTGCGCGGTCTCGCGCATGGCACGCTGAGCCCGTTCCATCGCGGTCACCGCATCGCGGCCACCCTGCTCGGCTGCACGAGCCGCACGACGGTGGGATGCCTCCATACGGTCGTTCGCCTGCTCAGCCTGCCGGATCGCGGTCTCAGCGGCACCAGTCGCAGTCGCCACACTTCGCTGTGCCGCTTCGAGCTGATCCGCAGACGTCGTCGAATCCCGCTGCGCCGCATCGAGACGACCCTGAGCCACCCGTACTGCCTCGGTCGCATTCTCGGCGCGGGAGTTCGCCCGCTCCGAAGCCGTCGCATACGTCGTGGCTTCACGCTGCAACTGCTGGTAGCCCTGCGCCATCCGAGCCGTAGACGCCGTAATGCCTGTGGCAGCCTGACTGGTGACCTGCTCCGTACGACGAGCCGACTGCTGCGCCCCATTCAACGCCGTCGTGAGCTGATCCTCAGCCGACAACCGGACAGACAATTCACCGAGATCAAGCGCCATCAGGGGCCTTCTTTCCGAATACGTCCTGCATCCGCACTCGAGCGCTATCGAACTGGTCCGCGGCCGCCGAGACATCCGGCCGCAGAACGCCGAGTTCACGCATCTGAGTCACGAGGGGGATCAAAAGGTTTCCGGCCGCGATGAAGTGCTCCATTGCGGCCTCCTGCGCTGCGTTGAGCGCGTCGAGCAGGGCCAGGGTGACCAACATTCGACTCTCCTCATCCATCGACGCGAGGAGGAAGACCGCCGTGGTGTAGTCGCCGTCGAACAGAAGTTCACGGAGTTTGCGGATCTCTGCCGACACATCGGCGTCGGGGACGGTGCTACTCATGGTCGATCACCTTGGACCTGTGGATTGAGAGTCCGCTGTCCGCCGTATCGCCGCTGGTCAACGCTGGCGTGGTCACACGTTGGTCACCGAACAGTTCTGCTTCGTTCTCGATTGCGTATTTCGCGAGGTCGTTTTGCAGCTGCATGAGCATCGACTTGGCGTGGTCCTGGTTGGACCCACCGCCTAGGCGAGTGAGGTTCTCGTGCGCCTTCACCAAACGCTCTATGCCGGCGGCGATGTCGGCTACACCCTTCGCATCGGGGAGGTCGAGGTAGACGCGTTGGGGGCCAGTGGGGGTGTTGACCACCATCGTGTACTCAGACCAGAAGCGTTCGCGGATCGACTTGACGTCAGCCAGGAACTGTTCGGCCAGCTCGAAACGCGCTGCCTTGATGCGTTCACGGGCAGCGTCGTTGGCCGCAACCGTGCGCTTTGAATCCCAAAGCAGGCCCATTCGCTTGGACCAGCGTGAGATGTTGGGTTGGGGGACACCTAGTTGCTTCGCAATCTGTAACTGGCTGAGGCCCTCTGCGTGTGCGGTGCGGATGGCCGATTGCATGACGTCGGTCAGCTCTGTCGGCGGCGTGTCGGTGTCCCCGCTTGTCATGCAAGGTCCGTGGCGGGCAGGGGGGAGCCGAGTGCCGGCACGGTGACCGGGTGACCGGATGGGGTGAAGGCGTGCTCGATGATGGCCTGCATGTCGAGGAGCCAACGACCGGCGATCAGCTTGCCGCCGAGCTTCGGCGCGAGACGGCGGGTCTGCCGGTTCGATAGTCCGAGCATCATCGCTGCCTCCTCGATCGGGATGGTGGGCCGTTCCTCCAATGATGTTGCCGGATCAGGGTTATCGCGGACGTCCGCATGTCCGCGCACGGCCATGCACGCCTGAATGAGCGCGTTCAGATCACCGGATACCGGCAGTGCGTTGCTGCGCCTCGCCCGTTGGGTGTTGATCGCAGCTCGGAGTGCGACTTCCACTCCCAAGCCTGTGAGGATGACGGCTGTTCCGATGACGGTGATGGGTGGCTGAGGGTTCGTCATGCGCTGACCCCAACCCGTTGGCTCGAAACCGCTCGATAGGCACCATGTTCCGATCGCTGGATGAGTCCGGCTCGGGCTGCTCGTGTCAGCGCAGCCGTGGCCGTGTGCCGACTGATACCTAGTGCATCGGCTACGTCCGAGGCGGTGGTGGTTCGAGCGGCTCGGTCGACGACCACGCGGACGGCAGGATGGTGTCGGTAGCTGACCTCGTAGGGCGAGATCCGAGCCAAGTGCGGCGCGGCTTCTCTGACGACGCCGGCCACAACGCCCGCGAGGACGCCGGGGTCGGTGTCGTTCGCCCACGCGCGGCAGGCTTCGAGAGCTGGGCACTGCAAGCAGATGGCCTTGGCCTCTTCGTGCCGCTCGGCGCGTTGAGTGACCGTCTCGGCCCGGATGTCGTCGAAGTCGGCATCGAACAGTGGCGCGTTGGAATGGCAGCGAGCGCCCGTCAGCGCGGGAGCGGCCGCAAGGGCGGCGACGAGATCTTCCCAGTTCATGAAGTCCTCCTGATGTACCTGCGGATTAGATATCCGATGACATGTGAATTGCTGCTGGTGAACAGTGCTGTGGTCACGCGATGGTCACCGCGCTCGCGCGCATCATTTCCACACATCGACACGTGTGGAGCGACAGACCGATTCCCGCGCGCGTGGCAGGGGACTGCCGAACGTTCGACCTGACTCGGAACACAGGTCGCGTATGCGCACACGCGGATAGATACAAGCCCGCGCGTAATCGGTAATTCCGTACGTCCGCACTCCTTAGGAGTTGGAGTGCGGACGGACTTACGGCTGGGGTCTGGAAATGCCCCGGAATTAGTGCGGAATTAGCGGACATCAGCTCTCTTCCCCTTCGGTCCAGAGAGCGGACGTCCTGACGTAGTGGGTGAGTCTGGCGCTTCCGGTATTTCGGAGTGCGCCACGCTCTACCAGCAGTTTCAGGGCTTCATAGAAGGACGACTTCCTCATGCCTTCTTCTTCTGCGAGGTTGCGGATGGCTGCTCCTGAGAGTCCATCGGCTGTCATCTTTGTCCGCAGTATGTCCATGAGCCGAGAGGCGTTTTTCTCGACTGCGAGGGCGTTATTCCGGACGCCTCCCGCGGACATACTGTCGTTGCCGACGAGGACTAGGGTATGGCGCTGTTGCTCGGATGCTTCCGGCATGTTCTTGCTGGTGACGACGTGTTCGATCAGCTTGAAGTGGTAGTCCATGCCCGCGGGAACGTCCTTGTGCTTCTCGACGTGCATCTTGGCCATGAGTTCGGAGCCTTCGAGCCTGAGATCGGACCAGACGGCTCCGTCCCACGAGTTGCTGCCTCGGCCTGCGGTGCCTGCGCGTGAGCTGTGGTGGACGCCCAGGATGGTGCATCCGGCTGCCGCCTGGATCTTCTCGGCGGCGTGGATAGCCTTCCCCTGTTCGGTTGCCGAGTTTTCTTCGAGGCCGACGGTGCATCGTGCGCGGGTGTCGAGGATGAGGAGGTCGGCGTCGATGTCTTGAACGAGGTCGATGGCGTCGCTGATGTCGAGGAGGTTCCCGAGCTGGATGGGGCACGGGAGGATGTAGAGCCACCCGTCGAGGTCGGTCGGATCGACACCGGACAGTTCGCACCATGCGATGAACCGGGCACGTAGGCCTGTCGCACCCTCTGCCGCGACGTATACGACTTTGCTGCGTCTGGGGATGCGGTGGCCTTCCCAATTGCTCATCCCGGATGCAAGCGCGCATGCCATCCCGCCGGCGGCGAACGATTTGTATGAGCCTGGGGCACCGGAGAGTTGAGCGAGGGTGTCGCGATACAGCACGCCGGAGATGAGCGGCTCGACGGACCCGATCGTGCTGAGATCGGATACGGATAGGAGCCGTTGCCGGAGGGTCGTGCGTTCCAGCTGTCGTTCTTCGTCGTCCGGTGGTTCCGGGGGTGACCCCCAGTCGTCGAATGACGACTGGGGGGACTCCGGTATAAAAACGCTCACGGCCACCTCTGGTCCTGTTTCTCCGCGCGGCTGAGCCGAGCGTCGATGGTGCTCAATGCTTCCGCGATTCGGAACATCGACGTCGTCTTGATCAATTCGAGGTCCGCCCTGTCCCGATGGTCAGGAACGTAGGTGGGGCTCTTGAATCTGCGGTGCATGTTCTGCAAGAGCTCGAAGGATGAGGCATCGTCAAGCACGACCATCACTCCTTGCGCGCAACGGATCTCGGTGGCCGCTTGCCAGTGGGGGGAGACGGACCGCCGCGCTCGCTCGTCGAGACCGTCGCTCGATGTACTCGGTGAATGGGCAGTGGGCAGTGTCCGGGTCTTCCCGGACATCGGAAGTTACGGACATCAGGCCCCCAGAAGTGGGTCGGGTTCGGGAATCGAACCGAGGGTGGTCGCGAGTGCATCGACGAGGTCGACGGCTTCGCTGATCGTCAACGTCAAAGTGGTTGCACCGTAGGAGATTCGGACTGCGTCGCAGAAACCTTCTGCTAGATGCTTGACCGACGGTGGTTCGCTCGTGTGCTGATCGATAGCTGCGTACATGTCAGCCCTCTGTGATTCCGCGTGCGAGATCGATGGCCGCGAGGACGGTGTGCGCCAGTTGCGCGGCCTCGTCGAGGGTGAATCGTTCAGTGCTGGTGACTCCGCCGTCGCCGTCGGGATTCGCCCGCCTGCTAGTGAGTGCAATGTGCAGTTCCGCGTCCCCGGTGAACTGCGAGACGTTCACGGCAGTCGCGGCCGCTCTCAGGATTTCGACACCGTCTTCTTCGACAGTCCAGCCGAATCGGTAGGTGTGCGGGATGTCGACCGCCACCGAATTCCATGAGGAGTTGCGCCGGTTGTCGGCTGCCTCGTTCTTCTGGGTCGCAGCCCAACTCGGCATGTGTGCGTCGAGCCAGAGCAGGATGGCGTCGTACTCGTTGTGCCGGTAAAGGGTTTGGTCGGTGCGCATCTTTTCCCACCTGATGCGAGGGGTGGCGGCGCGAGCGGGCCGGCGACGCGATGCGACGGCAGGGGTGGCGGTCTGTCGTGTCGTGTCTGTAGTCTTCACAATGATTCCGTTCTTTGGCGAGGGTGGGGTTGTTGGCCTCGGTGGGTTTTGTGGCGAAACCCCCGGGCCGTTTTTTCTTTGGCGTTCAAGCAGCCGGAACTGGTTGGCTGGTGGGCAAACCCAGCGCCTCCATGAGGCCGTGAACCGGAACGACATACCTTCTGCCCAGTCGAAGAACCGGGAATGGCAGCTCATCTCGTTTTGCGAGTTCGTAGACCATCGCGCGGCTGATCCCGAGGACCTGTCCTGCGGTGGTGAGGTCGGTTCGGACACCTAGCGCCTGAACTTCATCTTGTGACCATTGTGTTGCCATCGCGCAAATCCCTTCGATGTTGTTTTGTGACTACTCAGTACTACCACGTTAGTTTGCGTCCACGCAATAGTTGACTAAGCTGTGTAACCATGACGCAAAACCGTCCCCGCCAGGCTTCGACGTCAAGTACGTGGGCTATCTCGTTGACCGCTTCCGTCGGAGAGAGAATCCGCGCGCTCAGGGGATCGATGAGCGCGCAAGCGCTATCCGATACATGTGAGGCAATCGGGTTATCGGTACCTCGGAACGTGATCACCAACATCGAGAACGGCCGGCGCGCCGATGTCTCGGTTGCCGAGCTACTCGTGCTCGGGAGAGCCCTCGGTGTTCCCCCGGCGTTGTTGCTGTTCCCCATCGGGGCGGCCGAGGAGGTTGAGATCCTTCCCGGCAAACCGGTTCAGACATGGTCGGCCTACAAGTGGTTCATTGGGAACGAAGCATTCCCGTCGTCTTTCTCGAACGATCTCGAAGAACACGGAACCGGGCCTGTCGACCCCGTAAGCGGGATGCATCGGTGGTACGACGACCCAGAGCAGAACTGGCATGACGGTGCAGCGCCGGTCGCGCTATTCCACCGGCACGAGCAGCAAATGGAGGCCTGGTTCGACGCCAACATTCGAGCGGCTCGGCTGCTGGGAGACGACCCCAGCAGGACAAGCGAAATGGGCGAGCTGGTTTCAACTTGGCGGAAGTCCGCCGAGCGCGAACTGCTCGACGTCCGGACTCGAATTCGAGACCTCGGCTTAACCCCACCGAAGCTCGACGACCGTTTGGAGCAGATCATCGAACAGCTGGATCGACGATGAAAGGGTCGGTGTCGAAGCGGTGCAAGTGCCCGGTCGAGTACGACGCCCGCGGTCGACGGAAGTCGTGCCGGAAGCCGCACGGCTCCTGGACATTCCTCGTCGACATGGGTGCGGACCCGCAGACAGGGAAGCGTCGGCAGGTTCGGAAGTCGGGGTTCAGGACCAGCGACGAGGCGGAAGCGGAACTTGCGAAGTTCCTCGTAGACGTCGGCAATGGGCAGGTGGCCCACGATCGACAGCAGACCGTCGAGCAATACTTGCGGGCCTGGCTCGAATCGAAACGCAACGGCGACACCCGCCCGACGACACTGCGCAGCTACGAACAACACGTCAACGCCTACCTCGTGCCACACCTCGGCCGCATCCGCCTCGGTGACCTCCGAGCGCAGCACATCGAGAACATGCTTGCGGCGATCGCGCAGCCGAAGACCGCACCGACAGATGGGGAGCGGATCGGGAAGGGAAAGCGTCGGCACCCGCGCACGCTGTCGAGCGCGACCGTGCGTCGTGTCCACGCGACCATTCGGAGTGCATTGACGTCGGCGCGCAGGAAGCGCCTCGTGGCGTTCAATGCCGCTGAGAATCTCGAACTGCCTCGGGCATCCCGCCCGAAGGTGAGGCCGTGGGAGGCGGAGGAACTTGGGACGTTCCTGGACGCGGTCGGTACGGAGCGGTTAGGTGCGTTGTTCGAGGTGTCCGCGATGACTGGGCTGCGCCGCGGGGAAGTGTGCGGACTGCGGTGGGACGACGTCGACATGACGAATCGCTCGATCACCGTTCGTCAGCAGATCGTCGAGATCAGCGGCGACGGTATCGAGTGTGAGTATTGCCACAGCGAGCATCGGCAGTTTCAGTTCGGCAAGCCCAAGACGGCATCGGGGGAGGACAGGGAAGTCGACCTCGATCAGCAGACCGTCGGCGTGCTCCTGGCCCAACGGTTCGCCCAGGACGCCGAACGCGCGCAATGGGGCGACGACTATCAGGACCACGGTCTGGTGTTCGCCCGCGAGGACGGATCACCGATACCGCCTCAGAGCGTCACAGAGCGATTCAAGAAGTTCTGTGCGGAGTTGGGGCTACGTCCGATCCGGTTGCACGATCTGCGGCACGGACAGGCCAGTCTTCTACTGGCGGCCGATGTACCGCTGGCGATTGTCTCAAAGCGTCTCGGTCATTCGTCGATCACGATCACCGCGGACACGTACTCGCATCTGCTCAAGGGAGTTGGGTCGAAAGCGGCGGAAGCGGCTGCCGCGTTGGTGCCTCGTGCGGGCCGTGACCAGGGGTTGCGTGATGGCGTTCGTGACCATTCGGTGACCACTTCGGGTAATTCTGAGGCTCCCGATGATGCCTCTGACCAGGAATTACCTGGTCAAGATGGTGCCCCCAGTAGGACTCGAACCTACGACCTGCGGATTAAAAGTCCGTAGCTCTACCAACTGAGCTATAGGGGCGCGGCTCGAAAGTGTAACGGGCCGCGCAGCGCTCACGGGCATGCACCCCCGACAGCGCTACCGGTGCGTCAGCGTCCGAAGCTGCTGCATCCGCTCGGCGCGGGAATGCCGGCCAGACGGTCGTCGATCCAGGCGTACGCACCCGGGATGCCGCTGATGGCGACGATCAGATGTTCACCCAGATATTCCTCGAGTCTGACGTCGGCTCCGAGAGCGCACCACTCGTCGTACAGGGTCTCGGCCCCCTCCTTGGGGATCCAGAACTCCTGTTGCCCCTGGTAGATCATGGTCGGAATACTGGGTGCCAAGTTGCCGCCCAGTCGGGTGGCTGCGATGACTCTCTCGGCGATCTCGGTGCGATCCACGTCGGGTACGTCGGAGAGGGCCTGCGCGGGAATGGGTGCCACCGCTCCGCCCGGAGCGAGGAGGGTGATGCACAGGTCTTTGGCGACAGTGGCCAGGCGCAGGCCGTTCGCGTTCATGAGGGTGAACATTTCGGGGTACTCGCGGGCCACTCCCAGCGCTGCCGACAAGAACAGCGTCGACGCGACGGTTCCGTTCATCGACGTCAGCAAGATCCGATAGTCCGTCGGCGGGCCGCCGAACGCCGCACCGACCAGGTTGACGTCGGGTGCGTACGTGGGGGCCAGTTGCGCGGCCCACCCGGTCGCGATTGCGCCACCCGAGTACCCCGTCATCGCGATAGGAGACGACTCGAGGAGGCCGAGCTCAGGTAGTCGAACCATCGCGCGCAGGGCATCGAGCACGGCGTGCGCGGCCATGCGGCCCGCCGCGTATGCCTGCCGGGGGCCCTCGTGATCGGTGACGACGACGGCATAATTCTTGGCCAGGAAAGCCTGGACGGCGGGGATTTCGCGGGCAATGCCCCGCGGCAGCGTCCACGACGGCGCGCATGTGTTGCCCAGCGAGTTGATGGCCATGTTGTAAGCGACGACGGGGCGGCTTCCGGTACCGGTCCAGGGTGCGGCGGGCACGATGACCGTGGTCGTCGCTGCGACGGGGCGATCCTTGGAATCGTTGGTGCGGAACAGGATCTGGGTGGATCTGACCGGAGTGAACAGCGGACCGACGGTGACCTGCCGAGTGGCCAGAACCGCTCCGGGCGGTTGCTGTTCGTACCCCGCGGGCGGATCGAACCAGGGGTCACCGAGTGGGGTGGGTAGATAGAGGGACGGATCGGGAACGGGGTTCAGCAAGTTGTCGACGGGGTTTGCACTCGCGGTGCCGGTTATCGAGAGCAGCAGAATGGTAACTGCGAAAAGCGTTGACAAAGAACGATATACGCGGATCGAGACCGTCATGTCATGCACTCGTTTCCGATGGATACGCCCGGTTGTGTGATCGAAGTTCACGATAATCCTCAACGGTTGTGGAAGCGTGCGCGACGCGAGGATAGTGTCGAAACCGTTACTCGGGCTGTTCTCGATATCCGTTATCCGACTGGGAATTTGGTCGGCATCCAGATTGATTGAATCGTAAACGATTGGTGTACAGCAGGTTTGGCTCGCTAAGGAGCAAGGCGAACTAATTGGACTCCAGATGTGTTCCACCGAGGAGTGATTCGGCCTTTCGGGGGACGCGCGATGCGGGCCGTCACCGTTCGGGCAGCTCTGGGTCCGGCTCGGGTTCGGCGAGAAGCGCACGGTGTGGCAGGTGTGTCGCGCGGCGGAGACACCGGCAATGGAGGGCTCGAGTGCGCACCCCCTGCAGCGCACTCGAGCCGCGCAGATAATACCACCCGGCTTGGTTCGGGTGTCCAATCCAAACTTTTGTCGGCGCAGCTCGTCGAACCGAACCGCTGGTGAGTCGACTCGCCCGTCGTTCGGGTGACGTACTCTCTATCTGTACTACCTGTGGATATGCAGGGCGCTTGGGCTCGGAGGCACGAAGTAAATGGCACAACAGGAGCGCGCACGGCGGACCCGGGCGGCCATCGTTGAGGCGGCGGCGGCGGAGTTCGCCAAACGCGGATATGCAGCTGCATCCGTCAACACCATCTTGGAGGGCTCCAACGCCACCAAGGGGGCGATGTATTTCCATTTCCAGTCCAAGGAGGACCTGGCCAGAGCGGTGCTCGCGGCCGGGCTGGATCGGTACGTGGCAATCACCGAGAAGTGGGCCGACACCACCGCGCATCCCTTCTATGTCATCCGCGGGATCGTGGACGACATAGCGCAGAACTTTCAGAACGACGTGATCGTGCGTGCCGAATTCCGGCTGATAGTCGAGCCGGAGTTCTATGCCGAGGTTCATTCCGGCGGCGGCAGGGTGTGGGGAGCGCAGGGACACAGGCAAGCCGAGCGCGCTCTGGCAATGGGAGACCTCAAGCCGGAGTTCGACGCCGTCAAGTTCGTCCGCGTGCTCGCCGCATCGATGGCGGGTCAGCGTTACATGTCCGATCTTGTCGCAGACAACGCAGACCTTCGTGAACGGTTCGAGGAATCCGTCGAGGTCGTGCTGCTGGCCATGGCATCGGAGCGATGGCTTGCGGAATTCAAGCTGCACGGGTGGGAACAGTTCGGCGAAAACTACTCGAAAAGCACGTCTGACCTGCCGGTTTGAGATTTGCCGGGAAAGTGTCCTAAGCTATCCCAGCTCCCAACGGAACGCCGTTGAGGGTAGCGTCGAAGCAATTCGGCGGGCCCCCTTCGTCTAGCGGCCTAGGACGCCGCCCTTTCAAGGCGGTAGCGCGGGTTCGAATCCCGTAGGGGGTACGCAGGAACAGATCGGTTTGACAATCCGGTCGGCATTACAGGCAGTCGTATTCTCGGTCTTGGCGGGACAACGATTTGCAGTTCGGAGAGTTACTGCGCTAGAAATAGCGCGGCAACAACAGCAAGGCCCTGTGGCGCAGTTGGTTAGCGCGCCGCCCTGTCACGGCGGAGGTCGCGGGTTCGAGTCCCGTCAGGGTCGCAACATCGGTGAGTGATCACCGACATTGCGATGGCATTGTTTCACCGGTGCCGCCCGGCCAGGTAGCTCAGTTGGTACGAGCGTCCGCCTGAAAAGCGGAAGGTCGCCGGTTCGATCCCGGCCCTGGCCACCACGGTGTGGATCGAAATGCACGCTGAAGGCCCCCCGGTTGTCCGGAGGGGTCTTTTTCGTGCTCACGACACCTCCGGGCCGAGACGGCAGCGGTCACCGAGCGATATGGTCGACGGGTGGACGTGATCGATCGAGCGCAAGAGGATCTGGGCCGTGGGGACACCATCGGTGCTCGGGATCGGCTCGTCCGCGCCCTGCGTCGAAACCCTGCCTCGCCGGGCATTCTCGAACTGCTCGCCTACACCCAACTGGTTCTCGGTGATCGAGCGGCAGCCGGTGCGGCATGGTTTCTCACCGACAAGTCCGACGACGATCCCACGGCGTCCGGTGCATTCGCTGCCCTTGCGAGCAAGTACAGGTCACCGTTGGCACTTGCCGAAGCACTTCCCATTCACGCCCCGTCGGACTGGTATCCGGCCAGGGCTCGAAACCGTCTCGAACGCCTCGAGGCCGCTGTCGAGGCCAACGGTCAGCGCTGGGTGCCGCCGCGTGACGTCGTCTATTTCTACGAAGACGGATTGAACTCCGACGACTTCTACGATCCGACGGTCGACTACGACGATGCCGAATTCGACGACGGTCGAGCCGGGTCGAGCTACCGGTCGGTGCGGCAGCGTGCGATCGCGGCGACCATCGTCATCGCCATCGCTGCCACTTCGGCGTCGGTAGTCCTGGCGCTGATCTTCGGGTGACCCCCGGTCACGAGACGAGCGATTGCGCGCTGAGCGTAGTGTTCACCAGGACATCACGGCCGACGACCGAGGGCGATTTGTTTCCATGGGCACAGTGAACGGCGCACCCTCGCCTGCACCGAGGGACGACAATTACGCCGTCAACCTCGAACAGGCAAGGGTCTTCGCCCGTGGCTTGGCCGAGCACATCCGGACCTGTTCGGCAGCCATCGAAAGCGCGCAGTCCAAGGCGTTTCGAGCGCGAGCGGACCGCGCCGAGTCCAGGGCTCGGGCCTTCGAGTCGGAGGCGTCGACTCTGCGAACCGAGCTCTACGAGATATACCGGCACATCGACGCGATGACGGCACGGTTTCCGGAACTGCTCACCGATCCGGCCGTGCGCAATTAGCCGGTCGGAGTCGTTCAGACCGCCGCGGAATCGGTGACCGAGCCGAACGTTGCTTCGGCCCCCCGCCGGCCGAGGGCCGAGCCCCACACTGCGTACACGGCATCGGTGGCAGAGGATCGCTCGGTATCACGACCCTCGGCGACGGTGATGAGCGTGCGTGACAGTTCGAACAAGCTGACTCGATGATGCCTGGCTGTCGTGAACAGCTCGTCGATGGCGTCGGCCACGGACCCACCGTGGATGCCGATGAGCACTCCGGTTGCGATGTCCACATCGGTGCGAGACGCAGGTGAATCAGGCAGTCTGTCGGTCATCTTTTTCCTCGAGATGGTGTGGTCGGTACGGATGACCGAGGCGAATTCTGGCGTCGAGCGGGCTTCACTGTCTCACACGGACATGACATTTCATACCGTCGGTTTTGCCCGCACGTGCATCCGCTCGCCCTGGGGCCCGAACAGGCTCAGCAGCTCCACCGGACGGTTCCCGACGGCACCGAACCAGTGCGGCACCCGGGTGTCGAATTCGGCTGCCTCACCGGCCTTCATCGTCAGATCGTGCTCGCCGAGAATCAGGCGCAGGGTGCCGTCGAGTACGTAGAGCCACTCGTACCCCTCGTGGGTCCGGGGACTCGGCTCCGAGCCGTCCGGGCGGATCACGAGCTTGAACGCCTGCAGGCCGCCCGGGCGCAGTGTCAGAGGAAGAATCGTCGAGTTCTCGCGCACCGTGGCCGTGGTGCGTACCCGAGGGTCGGCGACCGGCGGGGCGGTGACCAGATCGTCGAGCGCCATCTGATGGGCCCTGGCGATCGGCCACAGGAGTTCGAGGCTCGGTTTGCGGTCGCCCGATTCGAGACGCGAGAGGGTGCTGATCGAAATACCCGTGGTCTCGGACAGGGACGCCAGGGTGGTGCTTTTCTCCATCCTGATGCGTTTGAGGCGGGGACCGAGACCGGCAATCACCTCGTCGAGACTTGCACCTGATTCCGTCATCTTTCTATTGCAGTTTCAGCAAACGATTTTGTCAAGCGTGAGGGTGGAACAAGGGAGTGGGCGGATCGAGAGTCCGATTGCTCTCGAACCGTCGAATCGCACCGGTGAGTGGATCGACGAATTCGATCGAGCGCGCCAGCAAGCGCAGCGGATCGGAGTAGTCGTCGTCGGCCACCTCGCGGAACGACGGGTAGAAGTTATCGCCGACTATCGGGATTCCCAACGAGCACAGATGGACCCGCAGTTGATGAGTCTTCCCAGTTCGTGGATGCAATCGATACCGGCCGTACGATCCGAGTGTGTCGACCAGGTCCACCACGGTCTCGGCGTTGGGCTCTCCCGGTACCTCGCGAGCCTGAAGAACGCCGCGCTCCTTGATGATTCGACTGCGCACCGTCACCGGGAAGCCCGAAACCCGGGCAAGCGGGGCGATCGCCTCGTAGTGCTTGGTGATAGTCCGCTGCGCGAACAGCTCCTGGTAGGGCCGACGAGCCTGCTGCCTGACGGTGAACACCAGAACCCCGGCGGTGAGCCGGTCCAGGCGGTGCGCCGGGCTCAGTTCGGGCAGATCGAATCGCCGTCGGAGCAGGACCAGTGCGGACCGTGCGACATACGCGCCGCGTGGGGTGGTGGCGAGAAAATGCGGCTTGTCGACCACCAGCAGATTCTCGTCGCGATGGAGGACGTCGAGAGAGAACGGAACCGTCGGCTCCACCGGCGGGTCACGGTAGAGATAGACATCCGCTCGTGGCTTCGCGACGGTGTCCGAATCGATGGGTATGCCTGCCGCGTCGACGATTTCACCGTCCGCGACTTTCTCGGTCAGCCTTGCTGCGTCCTGCGGAAACCGTGCACACAGGTACTCGAGCACGGTGGCTCCGGTTGCAACATCGGGCATCCGAACGCGAGTGGGGTCGAGGCCGTCGCGCAACGGAAGCGGGGCGGCGGGCATGTATCGACCTTAAACGGTCCGAGCATGGAAACACCCCGGCCGGAAATTCCGGCCGGGGTGTGGTCTTGCGGTGGAACCGTTCGGGTCCGATCTAGATGGTGACGACCATCTTGCCGGTGTTCTCGCCCTTCATCAGGCCGATGAACGCCGAGGGGGCGTTGTCGAGACCATCGACGACCGTCTCGTCGAATTCGATCGCGCCGGTACCGAGCCAGTCGGTCATCTTCGCGCGGAATTCTTCGACGACGTGCGCGTACGAACCGACGATGAAGCCTTTCAACGTCAGCTCCTTGCCGATAGCAAGTGCGAGGTTGCGCGGAGCCGGAGTCGGTTCGGTGGAGTTGTACTGAGCGATGGCTCCGCACATGGCAATTCGGCCGTACTTGTTCATCGAACCGATGGCAGCTTCGAGGTGCTCGCCGCCGACGTTGTCGAAATACACGTCGATGCCGTCCGGTGCCGCCGTGCGGAGCTGCTCGGCGACGGGGCCGTCGTGGTAATCGAACGCTGCGTCGAAACCGAGCTCGAGCAGGCGGGCGACCTTCGCCGGAGATCCGGCACTGCCGATGACGCGGGAAGCACCGAGTGCCTTGGCGATCTGGCCGACGAGCGACCCGACTGCGCCGGCAGCGCCGGACACGAAGACGACGTCACCCTCCTTGAACGAGGCAACCTCGGTCAGCCCGGCGTACGCCGTCGTTCCGGTCATTCCCAGTGCGCTCAGGTAGGCGGATGCCTTCGCCGCGTCGAGGTCGACCTTGCTTGCGCCGTTCGCCGGAACGATGGCGAGATCGCGCCAGCCCTTGCCGTGCAGAACCGCGTCGCCGACGGCGAAGCCCTCGGCCTTGGACTCGACGATCTCACCGACGGCACCGCCGTCGAGCGGGGCGTCGATCTGGAACGGAGGAACGTAAGACTTGACGTCGTTCATCCGACCGCGCATGTACGGATCGACCGACATCACGATGTTGCGGACGAGGATCTGCCCGTCCTGCAGTTCGGGAAGGTCGACGACCTCCGCGCGAAAATTGTCGTCGGTCGGACAGCCTTCTGGGCGGGACGCGAGGTGAATTTCGTGTGCCTTCATGGTGTTTCCTCTTACTCGTCTTCGGTGACGGTGACGGTGACGTCGATGTTGCCGCGGGTGGCGTTGGAGTACGGGCAGACCTGATGGGCCTTGTCGGCCAGTGCCTGTGCGTTCTCGCGGCTCAGGTTCGGCAGCGTCACCTCGAGGGTGACCGCGAGCTTGAACTCGGCGGCACCGTCGGACAGGATGTCGACGCGAGCGCCGACGGCGGAGTCGGTGATGTCGGCCTTGTCCTGCCGGGCGATCATCTGCAGTGCGGAGTGGAAGCATGCGGCGTAGCCGGCAGCGAAGAGCTGCTCGGGGTTGGTGCCGTTTCCGCTGCCGCCCATCTCCTTCGGGATGGCGAGGTCGAGGTCGAGCCGCCCGTCGGAGGTGCGGGCGTGGCCGTCCCGGCCCGCTCCGGTGGCGAGTGCTTCTGCGGTGTAAACGGTTTTCATGATGCTCCTTCTGTTGTGCTCGAATCAGTTCGATGCAGAGCGCTCGTCAATGCGTCGAGCGCCTCTTTGAGCCGCATGAGATCGTCTTCTCCCATGGCGGTCTTCTTGGCCAACTTGTTCGGGATGTCGAGTGCCTCTGTGCGCAGGGCACTTCCGGTCTCGGTGAGATGGATTTCGACGCGGCGCTCGTCGGTGCTCAGGCGTCGACGCTCGATGAATCCGAGCCCTTCGAGTCGCTTGAGCAACGGCGAGAGTGTGCCGGTGTCCAGTCCGAGCGCGGCACCGATGTCCTTGACCCCGCGCCCATCTCGTCCCCACAAGACCAGCAGCACGAGGTACTGCGGGTACGTGACACCGAGCTTGTCGAGCAGCGGACGATACGCCGCAGTGGTGGCCCGCGATGCGGAATACAACGCGAAACACACCTGCTGATCGAGTGCGAGTTCGTTGGTCACTCAGAGAACGGTAGTGCACGTTTGAGTTGTGCGCAACCTACCTGTCGTCGTGAGCGTTTTGCGTACCCCTGGGGGCGCACAACGCGCACGAGCGAGGGATCAGTTCTGCAGGGCGTTCTTCAGACCGTCGAGCACGATGGTCGCCGCCGTCGGACCGGCGTTGAGGTACCACGGATCGTCGTCGACGGGCACGATGTGGTTGTCGGTCGCCGCGCTCATACCTGTCCACAACGGGTTGGTCGTGTACGACGCGGCGTTCGACTCCGCGTCGGCGTCCTGGCTAGACACGAACACCCAATCGGCATTCGCGAGCTGGATCTCTTCCTCGCTGAAATCCTGCGAGGTCTTGTCGAACTGCTGGCTTTCGGGCCGAGGCAACCCGGCGTCCCAGGCGATGTAGCCGGCGAACGACGGGATGCCGAACACCCGCGCCCGATCCGCAGTGAAGCGAACGAAGGAGACCGTGGGTGCGCCGCCGGCACCGCCGACCGAGTCACCCAGTGCCGCAGCGTCGGCAGTGAAGGTATCGAGGAAGGCCTGTGCTTGCTCGGTTCGGCCCAGCGCGTCGGCGAGCAGTAGGAAATCCTGCTTCCAGTTCACTCCGGTGCCTTCGGTGAGCACGGTCGGGGCGATCGCCGACAGCGTCGAGTAGATATCCTCCGAGCCGGTCTTGTTCGCCAGAATCAGGTCGGGTTCGGCGGCAGCGATGGCCTCGATGTCGACACTCTGGCGGTTGCCCACGTCCACCAGTTGCGTCAGCTGGTCCGTGTACTCGGAGAACGAGAAGCTGATGTAGTCGGGCACCAGGTCGGCACCGTCGCCGTAGGCGGCTCCGGTCGGAACGACGCCGAGGGTGAGGGCCGCGTCGAGCTGACCGGTGGCGATCACAACGACCCTGGTCGGTTCGGCCGGGATGTCGGTGGATCCACCGAAATGTCCGACGGTGCGGGGAAATTCGCCGTCGGCGGCCCCCGAGCCCATGCCGTCGGGGATGCCGGTCGGTCCCGGTGGGGTCGGCTCGGCGTTGTCGCCGCCGGATTCTGCGCTGGTGAAGGGCGTGGCCGGCTGTTCGTCGGCACCGCCGCAGGCAACAGTGGTCAGCATGGTGACTGCGACGATCGTGGAGGCCGCGAGTAGACGTTTCACTTCGTTCTCTTTCGCAGAATCGGGTGTAGGCAGGTAACCCTAGCCTCGATCCGGTGGGGGTCGAGGCTCGCGATCCACGCGTCTGTTACGGTGCTTTCCATGCAGCGCACGTATTTCTGGTTTAGCAGGCCGGCCCCGGGTGGGTCTGCCAGCGACGCCATGCGCTGACCCCCACCCCACGAGCCGGAATCAGACCGGCTCGAAGTGCGCGTGGAGCATGCGGAGCCGGCCTGGGAACAGGAACCCTCTCATGACGCTTTCTCTCGATACCCCGTCACTCGACGAGCAACGCACGATCAGTATCAGTCCACTGGTCGCGCCCTCTGTGCTGCGCCGCGAGCACGCCGTCGACGACGCGATCTCGGCGACCGTCCGCACCGGGCGGGCCGGTGTCGTCGACATTCTCGACGGCCACGACGACCGGCTTGTCGTCGTCGTCGGCCCGTGCTCGGTGCACGACACCGACGCGGCCCTCGACTACGCCCGACGCCTGGCGGCCACGGCGGCCGAACTGGGCGATCGACTGCACATCGTGATGCGGGTCTACTTCGAGAAGCCCAGGACGACTCTCGGCTGGAAAGGCCTGATCAACGATCCGCACCTCGACGGCAGCTTCGACATCAACGAAGGCCTTCGAGTGGGACGCCAACTGCTGCTCGATATTTCGGCGCTCGGCCTGCCCGTCGGATGCGAATTCCTCGATCCCATCACTCCGCAGTACATCGCAGATCTGGTGAGCTACGGAGCAATCGGTGCGCGGACGGCCGCGAGTCAGGTGCACCGTCAGCTGTGCAGTGCGCTGTCCATGCCGGTGGGAATCAAGAACTCCACCGAGGGCGACATCCAGGTGGCGGTCGACGGCACTCGCGCCGCCGCAGCGAGCCATGTCTTCCCCGGAACGGACCTCGACGGCCAAGCGGCCCTCATCCGCACCGTCGGGAATCCGGACTGTCACGTCATTCTCCGCGGCGGTGTCGACGGACCGAACTACGATGCCGAGTCGGTCGCCGATACCGTTGCACGGCTGCGTAAGTCGAACCTGCCGGAGCGCGTCGTGATCGACGCCAGTCACGGCAACAGCCGCAAGGACCACAACAAGCAGGTCGACGTGGTCACCGACGTCGCGGCCAGGGTCGCCACCGGCGAACACGGCATCGTGGGGCTCATGCTCGAGAGCTTCCTGGTAGCGGGGCGTCAAGATCTCGACCTCGGCCACCGTGACGACCTGGTGTACGGCCAGTCCATCACCGATGCCTGCCTCGACTGGGACACCACGGCAACGCAATTGGCCGTTCTGGCGGCAGCCGTCGAGAAGCGTCGGGCCTCGAACCCTGTGCACTGAAAAACCCTGTGCACTGAAAAACCCTGTGCACTGAAAAACCCTGTGCACTGAAAAACCCTGTGCACTGAAAAACCCTGTGCACTGAAGAACCCAGCGCGCTAACGAACGCCGCGCGGTCGAAATTGCACGCTGATGCGTGGGCCGACCGCGCGGGTGGACTTGGGAATCGCGTGCTCCCACGTTCGTTGGCAGGATCCGCCCATCACCACCAGATCACCGTGCCCGAGGGTGAACTTGAGGGAAGCGCCGCCGCCGCGAGGCCGAAGCATGAGTTGCCTTGTCGCGCCGAGCGATACGATCGCCACCATGGTGTCCTCGGTGGCGCTGCGGCCGATGTTGTCGCCGTGCCACGCGACGCTGTCGGAGCCGTCGCGGTAGTAGCACAGCCCTGCGGTGGCGAAGGACTCTCCGAGTTCGTCTCGGTAGTGGTCGTCGAGCGCGTCTCGGGCGTCGTACAACGCGCCGTCAGGCCAGCGCTCGCGTTCGGCGTAGAACCGAACCAACCGCGGCACATCGACCACGCGGTCGTACATCTGCCGACGTTCGGCGCGCCAGTCGACGCAGTGGACCAGTGAATCGAAGAGACCGGTATCGGACAACCAGCCGGGGCGAACGTCCACCCAGGCACCGTGTGTCAGCTCTCGTCGAGTGACGGACTGCAGCGACCCGACGCCACCGTCGTCGTCACCGAACAACGAGCCTTGCATCGCGAGCGACATCACTCGACTGTATCGAACAGGTGTTCCCATTTCCAGCGCACGGCGGTACCGTGCCGTCATGGGATACGGATTTCAGGTGGTCGTGGACAGTGCGAACCCGCATGCGCTGGCGAAATGGTGGGCGCAGACGCTGGGTTGGCAGGTCGAACCCAGCAACGAGGACTTCATTCGAGAGATGGTTACCGCAGGCCACGCCCGAGACGAGGATACGACGGTTTTCGAGGGTGTTCTGGTGTGGCGAGCCGGCCAGGGCATCACCGATCTTGATTCGCCCGGCAGCCCGCGGGTGCTGTTCCAGTCGGTGGCCGAGCCGAAATCGGTGAAGAATCGGTTGCACTTCGACATTCGCGTGGGCGACGAGCGCGAGACGGTGGTTACGAAATTGGAAGCGCGGGGAGCATCGGTACTGCACCGCGGACATCAGGGCCCCAGCGTCTGGATCACCATGACCGATCCCGAGGGAAACGAGTTCTGCGTCAGCTGACCCGGTACGAGCCGGGGGTCTGGCCGGTCCAGCGCTTGAATGCGCGGCGAAACGCGCTGGGCTCGGAGAAGCCGAGTCGAGCCGAGATGTCGTCGACGCTGTCTCCGCGGCTCAGTCCGGAGATCGCCGCATCGCGTAGCACTTCTTCTCGCAGTTGGTTGATCGAGGTGCCTTCCTGTCGAAGGACGCGTCGAAGATGCGGTGGGCTGATGTTGAGCATCGCCGCGATGTCCTCCGTTCCGGGAGCGCCGCCTTTGAAGCCGGTTTCGAGAGCTCGGCGAACTTGGCTCGATGCGGTGCTGTCGTAGTCCCGGGACGAGAACAACAGATTCGGTGACTCGGCGAGATACTCGGCGAGGGTCTCCTCGGTCTGCACGATCGGTGCTCGCATCACAGCAGTGTCGAATTCCAGTGCGGCAGTCTCGGTTCCGAACTCGACATGCGTGCCGAAGATGGAGTCGTACATCTTGCCGGCCTCGGGACCGGGAAGCGCATAGGGCACTTGCACCGACAGCAGTTTCACCCGGTTGCCGATGAGCCACGCCGCAAATCGGTGCAGCAGAATCAGCAGGAAGTCCGTCAGCAGACGTTCGGCAAGTGCGTTCGCTTCCGCACTCAGATGAGTCGTGGGCGTGACGGGCACCGTCAACACCGTCGACTCCTCGTTGCGGTCCAACGTCATGGTTTGGATCGGAATGAGCACCCGCATGGTCTCGGACATTCTGATCAGAGCCGCCCCGAGGTTCTCCGAGTGGATCAGGGTCTGACACACCACGCGAAAACTGCCGCGCCGAACCGGCACCGCGGCGAGGCCGAACAGTTCGTCGCCGGTCATCGCCCAGACCGCCTGGGTGAAGGCGGTCACTTGGCGGGTGGTCAGACGTTCGGCCGGGTTCCCGAGAATGGTGGGCCCTATCCCGGCCATCGACAACGGGTAGGTCAGATCCATCCCGCCGCTCGTCGCGAGGTCGACGGCCTGTCGGACGAAGTATGCCGGGATCGTCGGTTGCGGAGTCACAATCTCCGTAACCTCTCGGCCGCGTCGGCGAGTACGTCGTCCTGCTTGCAGAAAGCGAAGCGTACCAACGAATTCCAGGAAGCGGGTTCGTCGACGAATGCCGTGACCGGTACCGCCGCGACGCCCACCAGATCCGGCAGGGAGCGGCAGAACTCGTACGCGTCACCCCGTCCGATCGGCGCGATGTCCGCGCAGACGAAGTATGTTCCTGCGCTGTACTTCACGTCCGCTCCGGCGGCGGTCAGGGCCGCCGACAACGTGCCCCGTTTGCGTTGCAGGCCGTCGCGCATCGAGGCGATCCACGGCTGCTCGTGCTCGAGTGCGTGAGCGACGGCAGGTTGAAACGGCGTGCCGCCGACGAAACTCATGAATTGTTTCGCGGCGCGCACGGCGTCGATCAGTTCGGCCGGGCCCAGCGCCCAGCCCGTCTTCCACCCGGTGGCGTTGAAAGTCTTGGCCGCACTCGACACGGTGACGGTGCGCTCGAACATCCCCGGCAGTGTCGCGATCGGCGTGTGCACTCGTCCGTCGAACACGAGGTGCTCGTACACCTCGTCGGTGAGAACCAGCAGATCGTGTGCGACGGCGATCTCGGCTATGCGGGCCATGGTGTCGCGGTCGAAGACGGTGCCGGTGGGGTTGTGCGGGGAGTTGACGATGAGCATCCGCGTGCGAGGACCGACGGCGCGGTTCAGGGCGTCGGTGTCGACGGTCCACCCGTTCCCTTCGGGCACCAGCGGCACCGCGGTGCGGGTGGCTCCGGCGAGGGCGACGGCGGCGGCGTAGGAGTCGTAGAACGGCTCGATCAGCAGTACCTCGTCGCCCGATTCGATCAGACCGAGCAGCGTCGCGGCAATCGCCTCGGTGGCACCGACGGTGACCAGTACCTGCGAATCGGGGTCGTACCGCAGCCCGAATCGCCGCTCCCGATCGGCGGCGACGGCGTTGCGCAGTACCGGCATCCCGGGGCCGGGTGAGTACTGATTGAGACCGTTCGCAATGGCCTCGCGCGCAGCCTCGAGCATGGCCGGCGGGCCGTCGGTATCGGGAAACCCCTGCCCGAGGTTGACGGCATTCTTCGCCACGGCCAGAGCCGTCATCTCGGCAAATATCGTCGATGAGAACGGGCGCAAACGCGCCACTGTGCGCGAGGGGAACGACTCGGACATTCCTGCAGCGTAGTTCACCGCGCAGAACCGGGTGTTCGCCCTGCGTCTGTACTGTGCCTGTCATGCGATTCGGACTGTTCGTTCCACAGGGTTGGCGCCTGGATCTGGTCGGTATCGACCCCTCTCGGCACTGGAACGTGCTGCGCGAGCACGCGCTCGCTGCCGAGGCCGGTCCGTGGGAGTCGCTGTGGGTGTACGACCACTTTCATACCGTTCCCACCGCGACCGACGAGGCGACGCACGAGGCGTGGTCGCTGATGTCCGCATTGGCGGCGAGCACCTCCCGGATCAGGCTCGGGCAGATGTGCACTGCGATGTCGTACCGCAACCCGGCCTACCTCGCCAAAGTTGCTGCCACGGTGGACATCATTTCCGGTGGCCGCGTCGAGATGGGTATCGGCGGCGGTTGGCACGAGCACGAGTTCCGTGCCTACGGTTACGGGTTTCCCTCTGCCGGTGAACGATTGGGGCGGCTCGACGAGGGTGTGCAGGTGTTCAAACAGGCATGGACTACCGGTGAGGTGTTCCTCGACGGGGAGCACTACCAGATCGACGGTGCCGTGGTGCGGCCCCTGCCGTTGCAGGAGGGCGGAATCCCGCTGTGGATCGCGGGCGGCGGCGAGAAGGTGACTCTGAAGATCGCCGCGAAATACGCGAACTACACCAATTTCGATGGAACTCCTGCCGGGTTTGCTGCCAAATCGGCTCTGCTGCGGGAGCATTGCTCGGCCGTGGGCACCGATTTCGATTCCATCGTCCGTTCGGCGAACTACAACGTCGTCATCGGCTCGACCGCGGCCGAGGTGGAAGACGGACTGCGCGCCCTCGAAGCTCGCCTGACCGAGTACGTGGGTGCAGAGAAGGCACACAACGCACTCGACGCGTACCGGGGCATGCCGGCCGTCGGAACCCCGGAACAGATCGCCCGAAATCTCACGGCGCTGCAGGAGCAGGGCATGACGTACGGAATCTTCTACTTCCCCGAAGCGGCTTTCGACCGCTCCGGCATCGAACTCTTCGAGCGCGAGGTCATCCCGGCTCTTCTGTAGGTCGTCTCGGATCGTCGGGAAGATCCGCCGGATCGATGAGCAACTGTTGGTTCTTGGCTGTGCGGACCTTCTCCCACAGGCCGATGTTCGCGTGCAGCAACGCCCATTCAGCCTCGGTGATCTTCTCGGCCGCGCGTGCGAGGATCGCCGGATCAGTGGTTCCCCAGGCGATGGGCATCGCCGACGCCAGCTGCCAGGTTCGTCCGCCGGTGTCACGGCCTCGATCCGCGAGAACCGACACCGCAGGCACCTGGGCACCCCGCTCCACGGCGTGCCCGGGCAGTGAACGCACGACGCGGGTGATCAACACGTAGTGCGGTTGGTCGACCTCCGGTTTCGCGATGTCGACCAGGGCCAGCAGAATCGCTCCGCTCGGCAATTTCTCGGCCACCACCGCCGGCACCAGATCGCCTGCGTCGTACTGCGATTGGATGGAACCCACTTTTCGGGGTGCCCACAGCATCACCCAGAGCGAGGTGGCCGCGCCGATCAGGAACACCGCGCCGAGGATGTACGACCACGGTGCCGCGATCCAAACGAACCAGGCTCCCAGTGCGATGAGGACCACCGCGGTGAGCGCCGCTGAAGCGCGCAACCGGCGAAGCTCGGTGAACGTCTCGTTCACCGACTTCGCATGGGCTACGTCTACTGGAAACTCGAATCGGCGCACACTGCTATTCCTAGCACGCCGCCGACACCCGGAAGAAGCCTCAGATCGCGGGGCCCAGCAGGTCGTCGGCATCGGTGATTCGGTATGCGTAGCCCTGTTCGGCGAGGAAACGCTGACGGTGCGCGGCGTATTCGGCGTCGAGAGTGTCACGGGAGACCACCGAGTAGAAGTGCGCCTGACCGCCGTCGTGCTTCGGTCGCAGGAGTCGGCCGAGGCGTTGAGCTTCTTCCTGCCTCGATCCGAACGTCCCGGAAACCTGCACCGCGACAGACGCTTCGGGAAGGTCGATCGAGAAGTTCGCGACCTTGCTCACCACGAGCGTCTGGATCTCGCCCTTGCGGAACGCGTCGAACAGCACTTCACGTTCTTTGTTCTTGGTCGATCCCTGGATCACCGGCGCGTTCAAGGCCTCGCCCAGTTCGTTCAACTGGTCGAGGTACGCGCCGATCACCAGCGTCGGAGCGTCCTGGTGTTTGGCGAGGATCGACTTCACGACGGCGATCTTGGTGTGCGCCGTCGAGCACAACTTGTAGCGCTCCTCGGGCTCGGCGACCGCATACGACATGCGCTCGGCGTCGGTGAGGGTGACGCGAACCTCGATGCACTCGGCCGGCGCGATCCAGCCCTGTGCCTCGATGTCCTTCCACGGCGCGTCGTATCGCTTGGGCCCGATCAGCGAGAAGACGTCGCCCTCGCGTCCGTCCTCGCGGACGAGCGTCGCGGTGAGGCCGAGTCGTCGACGCGACTGCAGATCGGCGGTCATGCGGAACACCGGCGCGGGGAGCAGGTGCACCTCGTCGTAGATCACCAATCCCCAGTCGCGAGAATCGAAGAGTTCGAGGTGTTTGTATTCACCCTTGGTGCGACGCGTGATCACCTGATACGTGGCGATTGTCACAGGTCGAATCTCCTTGCGCTCGCCCGAATACTCGCCGATCTCCTCTTCGGTGAGCGAAGTGCGGGCGATGAGCTCTCGCTTCCACTGCCTGCCGGCGACGGTGTTGGTGACCAGGATCAGGGTGGTCGCCTTGGCTCGGGCCATCGCCGCGGCACCGACCATCGTCTTGCCCGCGCCGCACGGCAGCACGACGACTCCGGAGCCACCGGCCCAGAACGAATCCGCGGCCATCTCCTGGTAGTCGCGCAGCGTCCACTTGCCGCCCTCGGTATCGAGTTCGATGGGGTGCGCTTCACCGTCGACGTAGCCGGCGAGGTCCTCGGCGGGCCAGCCGATCTTGAGCAACATCTGTTTCACGTGCCCACGCTCGCTGGGGTGCACGATCACGGTGTCCTCGTCCACCATCGCGCCGAGCATGGGCACAATCTTCTTGTGCCGCATCACCTCTGTGAGCACCGCGCGGTCGAGGCTGATCAACACCAGGCCGTGGACCGGGCTCTTGACCAACTGCAGTCGGCCGTACCGAGCCATGGTGTCGACGATGTCGACCAGCAACGGCTGCGGCACTGCATAGCGGGAGAAGTTCACCAGCGCATCGACCACCTGCTCGGCGTCGTGGCCGGCAGCACGGGCGTTCCACAGGGCCAGCGGGGTGATGCGATAGGTGTGTACGTGCTCGGGCGCACGTTCGAGCTCCGCGAACGGTGCTATGGCCGCCCGCGCTGCGCCAGCGAGTTCGTGATCGATCTCGAGCAACAGCGTTTTGTCGGACTGAACGATCAGCGGGCCGTCGGTCACGGTTCCTCCTAGAGACTTCCGCCACGCCCGAAAGAGCGCAACTTCTCCATTGTCCACAGGTAGGGACGCGCGTGCACGTGTGCGCCGAACTACTCGACCAGAGCGACCGACGTGATGCGATGCAGGGTGAACCGCCGAACCCCTCCGGTGGCGGGATCGAACGCGTCGAGTTGGCCGCCGCCGATGCTGATCGGATCGACGATCCGGTGGGTGGCAACCCCCTGTGCATCGACGTAGCCGATGCTGACACTGCGTTTCACCTTGGCTGCGGTCTGCAACAACGTCATCGTCGCGGTGCTGCTGGCGCGGGTACCGTCGGCCCGCACCACCGCGCCGCCGTTGCCTGCTGCCCGGTCGGCCGCGCGCATCCCACGCACCAGGGAACCCAGCTGCTCCTCGGTGGGGACGGCAGGGGTCCGAAACGCCTGGCGTGGCCTCCTCGCCGATACCCGCGACCCGCGGGCCCGCAGATCGACGATGGTGCCGGACGAGTCCTCACCGGCGGGAGCGAACCCGGCACCGGCCAACACCGACAGCACCTCGGCGAGCGGGGCCTGCGAGATCGCGACGGTGGGGGCCAGTGCTCTCAGGGCCAACGACTCGGCCGCCGGGGACGCCATCACCTCGGCCAACAACGCCGGGTCCTCGCATCGGACGAACGACGCGGCGACGCCCGCTCGCAGACGGCCGTGTCGACGTGCGACGTCGTCGATGAGGTAGGTCAGTGCCTGCGGCACCGGTGTGCGCGAGTGGGTCGCGAACAACGCATGCAGCTCGGAGGCGCTCAACCCGACATCGAGGGCGCGGCGCAGGCTGGTGTCGCTGATCCGATACATCGTCGCTGCGCCTGCGGACTCCACGTCCGCGACCAGCTCGATCCGATCGTGCAGGTCCGGCTCGAGCGGTCCGGGGGCCACCAACGTGAGGTCGGCCTGTACCAATACGTAGTCGATGGGTTCGGGGAGGGCTGCACGCATGTCGGCCTCGGCGTTGCCGTCGTGCAGCAGCGAGCGTCCCGGCGTCGACATCGCCCCACGCGCGACGATGCCCAGTGCGGTGGCTTCGGCGACGACGTGTCCGACAGGCGTGACTCCGAAGCGTCCGGACCACCGTGGTCGACGCCACGCCAGGGTTCGGGCGAGATCCGCGGGTGCGGCCGAGTGGCCGCTGCCGAGTTCGGCGAGCAGTTCCAGAATCATTCGCCGATCCCGCGGTGCCGCTGGAGAGCGGACTTCCTCGGACAGAGCGGCGATGGGCTTGTCGTTGGGGTCGCGCATCCCGATGACCCACGGTGCCCGTGGCACCTCGAGCCACGCAGAGGCGAGCGTGTGCCAGCGGGCGGCCGGAGCAGCGGTGAGCCAGGCGTCGACGGCGGGAGTCGGGGCCCAGTAGTCGTCGCCGGTATCGGAGGCGGGAACCGGGTCCGGTGTTCCACTGGAGATCAGATGGGCAGCGGCCAGCAGTTCGACGAGGATGCTGACGCGGTCGTCGTCGAGGCCGGTGGCCTTCGTGATCTTGCGGAGCTCACGTACGCCGAGCCCACCGGCCTTGAGCGCGGGGGCAGGCGATGCGGACAGAGCTTCGATGATCAGGACGCAGTGCCTACCGAGTTCGAGTGCCTCGCCTGCGGCCGCAGCGTCGACGTCGGTGAGCGACTGCGTCTTGGTGGCGAGCTTCGGCTCGGCGAGCGACCGTGGATCGGACATCGGCTCGCCGCGCAGAATCTGCCCCACCTGGACGGGCAGCTCGACGGTTTGCTCGTCCAACCAGATCAGCAGGCCTGCGGCAAGCAGCTTCTGAACGGGCCGATCCGGGGGAGTGCCCGGTGCTGCGTCTCGGGTGCGGCCGGTCGGTGACGATCGGGCGAGCGTGTCCAGCAGGTTGCGTTCCCCGTCGCCCAGTTCGGCGAGGGCCGAGGTGATGTGCGACTCGGTGAGATTGTCGACGGGATCGAGCGCGCGTCCGATGCGCCACGGCACCGCGTCCGCGGCGGCCGCACTGATCCGGAGACCGGACGCATCGCCCCACACCAACAGCCGTTCGCGCAGCTGGGCCAACGCCTTGTCGACGCTCTTGGCCGGTGCGCGTTTGTTCACGACGGTCAGTAGCGCGGCGCGCGTGACGGGCCGTTCGTAGGCCTCCTCGACGACGAGGATCTCGAGCACGGTCAGTGCCAGGGTGTCGAGGGTGTCCGCGGTGTGCAGAATCGACCGTCGCTGCTCGGCCCGCCCGGCGAGTACGGCCAGGGAGGCGGGCGGCGGCGCGGTCAGATCCGGACGCAACGACATGGCTCTGATCAGCTCGGCGTCGGAGCGAGCTGCGATCCACTGAGGAAGATCGGGGGGCATATCGGTGTGTCGAGGCACAGTCGTGTCGGTCATCGCCTATCAGATTAGAGACCTGGGCTGGTGCTCGCCGCAGTGCAGGTGTCAAAATGGGCGCATGGTGAACAAGTCGAAGAAGCCCTATGTCGATCCAGGCTGGCCGGACACCGCTCGCGGTGACCATGCGGTGACCGAACTCTCGTCCGCTCGATCGGGTGGCTTGTCGCCCTTCGGCGAGGACACGGAGTTCCCGCTGCCCGTCGAAAGCCTGCCGTATGCGCATCCGGTGACCGTGGTCAACCGCTAGCCGGCCACGCACCGACGAAAAAGCCCCCGACTCGAGGTCGGGGGCTTTTTTCGTACGAGGCGCGAAGCGTCGCAGGCCTTACTGCGGCAGGAATGCCTTGTTGGCCTGGTAGAAGCTGACGACCTGCGGGTCGAGCTGGATGCCCTGCGCTGCGTTCTGAATGAACGAGGCGATCGCCGGGTCGTTGGTGATGTTCTGGACGGCGGTGACGATGCCGTTGACGACCTCGGCAGAGCTGTCGACGGCCGGGATGGACGACAGATCGGGGAGGGCGGGAACTTCGGGTGCCTTGGGCGTGACCGGGACGCTGCGCTCGGTCGGTGCGCTGCTCAGGCCGAGGCTCGAGGAGCACGAGGGCCATGCGCCCCAGCCCTGCGAGTCGAGGACCTTCTCGGCCACTGCGATCTGCTCTTCGCGGCTTGCCTGGTTGGCCGTGGCCGCGTACTGCTGGCCGCCGTGCGCGTTCCAGGTGCTGGGGGAGAACTGCAGTCCGCCCTGGTAGCCGTTGCCGGTGTTGATTCCCCAGTTGCCGCCGGCTTCACACTGCGCCAGGCGATCCCAATCGGAATCCGGTGCTGCGTTGGCAGTGCCGGTGAAGGCGATGCTGGCGGTGCCCATGATGGCTCCGGTGACAGCGACCTTGGCGACGGTCTTGCCAGTGGTGCTCGGCTTGCGATGACGTCCGCTCATACGAGTTGAAATCCTCTCCACACGCGCCTGCGAGGTCAGCTGTCGGGTTCGGGCTGAGAGGTAGCCCGGCCGTTTTGCTCACTCCTGAAAGTGGGCAATTGGGCTTCACCCCAAGGGAAGTCGAGGCAACGTGGTGAGCTGCTACAACTTCCCGGTTGTCCGTGGAGGACGTGGGTCCCCCGTCCTCGTCCCCTGGGTGATCGTCGAGGGTGTTCCGGTGTCCGCGGGACGAGGTTTGGCGCTGCGGACCGGAATGTGGCCGAACTTTCCGGCCGCTGCTGACCGTACTGAAATTCCCGCCTTACGTCACTATTTGGTAACTGTCGGTTTCGGGGTGCCGTCGCGAGCATGTTTTGTACCTCGTTCCGGTCTTCGGCGTCTGCCCAGCTAGCGACTGTGAAGGCCACTGAACCCCGGTCCGTTGCCGACCCGTTACCTCAGTGTTATGTGACGGAAGTCACATTCACCCTCAGGCGTCCCGAAGGTCACCGAATCGCAACGATGTCCTTGCCGAGAGGCATCAGTGACACCGGAATCAATTTGAGGTTCGCGATCGCGAGTGGGATTCCGATGATGGTGATCGCCATCGCGATCGCGGTGACCACGTGGGTCAGCGCCAACCACCAACCCGCAAGGATCAACCACAGCACGTTCCCGACGAGCGCGCCGGACCCCGCTCCCGGTTTGTCGACGATGGTCGACCCGAACGGCCACAGTGCGTAGACGCCGATGCGGAACGACGCGATGCCGAACGGAATGGTCACGATCAGGATGCACAGAAGAAGTCCGGCGAGAAAATAGCCCAGTGCCAACCACAGGCCGCCGAAGACCAGCCAGATGACATTCAGTATCAATCGCATGGTCAACGCGCCCGTCGTCCCGATGCGAGCGCGTAGACCAGGGCCAGTACGAAACCGGCCGGTGCCGAGAACATGGCGGTCAGGTACAGCGCGAGTGGCGGCTTGGCGTCGGAGAAGATCGGAAACAGCAGGATCGCGACGATGGCGACGAGGCCGATCGCGAACAGCGCAAGCGCGATGCGCAGCAGAACGGTGCTGCTCTTACGGGTCGATGTGTCCACGACACCACGGTAGTGCGAAGGGCGGTGCTGTGAAGAACCGTGCGACGAACAACTCGAGTGCCCTGTCGGTTTCATCGCGCTAGACTGGTGTATTCGCGCTCTACGTTCTCGTGGGGCGCGAAACTTGTGCAACCCGCAGGTCCGAACATCGGGCATGCGGACATCGAAACGACCGACAGCAACAGATGAACGGGTGAGCTCAGTGCCGACCGGCAAGGTGAAGTGGTACGACGTCGACAAGGGATTCGGATTCCTCTCTCAGGAGGAAGGCGAGGACGTCTACGTGCGATCGTCGGCGTTGCCGGAGGGCGTCGAGGGCCTCAAAGCCGGTCAGCGTGTCGAATTCGGAATGGCCGCGGGTCGTCGCGGACCGCAGGCGCTGAGCCTCAAGGTGCTCGAGCCGGCACCCTCGGTGCGTCAGAACACCGGCACCACCCGCCGCGAGCCCGTCGAACGCAAGCACACACCCGATGAGCTGCACGGGATGGTCGAGGACATGATCACGCTGCTCGAGGCGACGGTGCAGCCGGAACTCCGCAAGGGCAAGTACCCCGATCGCAAGACCGCGCAACGCATCTCCGAGGTGGTTCGGGCCGTCGCCCGCGAGCTCGACAGCTGAGCTCGGGGCCCACTACGGGCGCGTGCCGATCGACCAGATGGCGTGGCTGACGAAGCCCTCCTGATTGGTTTCGGGGTCGATGATGCCGGTGGGCAGTCGGATCTCGATCCCCAGCAGGGTCCGGTCGCTGTCGTCCGTGGTGGGCACCGTGACGCTCAGCTTGGTTCCGGGTTCGTTGAATTCGCCTACCTCGACGACGTTGCCGCTGTCGTCGCCGTACACCAGGGCGAGTACCCACGGTGCCGAGTACACCGCCTCGGGAAGCGAGAGCTGCACCGTCGGGGCCTCGCCGATCGCGATCTCGGATGTCTCACCGACGTTGGTGCACAGCGGGTCGCTGATGGCGCAGTACAGGTACGGCTCCACGTCGACAGCCCGGCCGTTGGAGTAGGCGGAGACGATCGGTTCCTTATCCGGCGCGTTCCCGATCAGCAGGGCGAGCACCGCCACGAATGCGACGGCGATGACGACGAGACCGGCGGCGATGATCGCCGCGATCTTCTTGGTGCGAGGAGCGAGTTTCACTTGGTCACATTTTCGCCGAAGGAGCCGTCGGACATTTCTTGTCCGACGTGATCGGGGCGGTTGCCGCCGAAACCGGGCAGCAGCGATCTGCCGCGATGGGTGAGGAATGTCTGCACGAGGCCGATCGTAAGCAACACCGACACCACGGTGAAACCGAGCCAATATTCAGTGGGCAGCAGCACGCCGAGCGTGCCGCCCAGGACCCAGCACAGCTGCATGACGGTTTCCGAGCGGCCGAATCCCGACGCAATCGATTCCGGCGGCAGATCGGCCTGTAGAGACGCATCCAGCGAGACCTTGGCCAGCGCGCTGGCGCTCGACGCCACCAGAGCGGCGAGGGCTGCGGTGAGCAGACTGTCGGTGATCGCGGCGACGACGGCCACCACCGTCACCGCGATGGTGCATCGCAACACGACCATCGACGGACGGCCGAGCTTGATCCTGGCACCGAGCGCGTTGCCGGAGAAATTGCCGAGTCCGGCGGCGGCCCCGACGAGACCGAGCATCGCCGCTTGCTGCAGAGGCTCGTGTTCGGTGCGAGACTTCGCGACGAAGGCGATGTAGAGCGTCAGGAATCCGGTGAGGATGCGGATGGTGCCGTTGCCCCACAGGCCCACGATGACGGCGCGTCCCAGAGGCTGCCTTCGGTTCTTGGCGCTGCCCAGGTTCTTGGTGCTGCCCAGGTTCTTCAGGCTGCGCTGGTTCTTGTTGCTGCGCAGTGGCGTGCGGCGCAGGTTTTCCGTCGGGGCACTGTTTCCGGCGAAGTCGCCGCCGCCGTGCTGGTCGGCGTGGTAGCTCAGGGTGGCGGGTACTTCGCCCTCGGTGATCTCCACCCAGGACGGGATCCGCATGCTGAGGTAACCGCCGAGAACGGTGATCGCGGCGACGAACCACAGGGCCCCGGACGACCCCGCGAAAAACGCGATCCCACCGGCGACGGCACCCGCCACGATGGTGCCGCCGAGCAGGCCGAACACCGTGAGCCGCGAATTGACGCGGACGAGGTCGATCTCCGGCGGCAGCACTCGCGGCGTCACCGCGCTCTTGAGCACCGCGAACGACTTGCTGAGTACGAGCATGCCGAGCGCGGCCGGGTAGAGCACCCAGCTGTCGAAGTTGAACACCAACACGACCGCCAGTACGGTGCGCAACCCGAACGACGTGGCCAGCGCGATCCGGCGACCGTGTTGGAGCCGGTCGAGCAGCGGTCCGATCAACGGCGCGATCAGCGCGAACGGCGCGATGGTGATGAGGAGGTACAGCGCGACCTTGGTCTTGTCCTCACCGGTGGCTGCGGAGAAGAAGAGGGTGTTGGCCAGGGCGATCGCCAACGCCGCATCGGAGGCGAAGTTCGCCATGGTCGCGTAGGTCAGCGCCGTCAAACCGGACTTGTCGGCACCGTCGGCTTTCGCAGCTCGCTGGAACGATGCGATTCCCTTGCCGGTGAGCTCGCGTCCGCGCATGGCGGCCACCCGAGTGACGGTCAGCTTCTTCGGCATCGGCGGTGGCTTGCGAGTGCCAGGGCGTCCACGCGGAGCGGTGATCTTCTCGGTGCGCGGTGGATGCAGCGGCGGCAACGGCTCGCGGCGACTCGGAACATGAGCGGAGAACGTGGGTGCAGTCGGGTAGTTGGCCAGGCCTGGGTGATCCGGTAGATCAGGAGTGGAGCCTGCGGAGTGATGTTCCGGGTCGTCCTGTTCCGAATCGTCCGCACCCGGTGGGGTGTGGGGGAGACGGGGATCGGTCACGGATCAATTCTGTCCTACGGGCGCAGTTTCGGTGAATCGCACCTCGAAGATCGTGGGCCAGAATTTGCCGGTCACGAGAAATCTGTCGGTGCCGGGGATCTGGGCGATGCCGTTGAAGACGTCGGCTCCGGTGCGGTCCGCGGCAGACATCGAATTCCACAGTGGGGTTCCGTCGATGACTGCCGTCACGTTTCCGGTGTCGGGGTCGATGCGCATGATGTCGAACGTCTGCCACACGTTGGCGTAGATCGAGCCGTCTTCGGCGCATTCGAGTTCGTTGAGCTGTTCCACCGGCTCGCCGTCGAGCGTGACGTTCACGGTTCCCTCGGCATCGAACGACGCGGGGTCGCGGAAGGTGAGGGTGGACGAACCGTCGCTCATCACGAGGCGGTCTTCCGATCTCTGCGTGCAGAGTCCCCAGCCTTCGCCCTGGTAGCTCACCCGGCGTCGTTCGGCGAGTGTGTCCGGGTCTCGGGCGATCGCGACACCGTCCTGCCAGGTGATCTGCCACAAGGTGTCGTCGTCCACGGTGATGCCTTCACCGAACAGGTCGGACTGCAGATCCACGCGGTCGAGTTCGGCCATGTTTTCGAGCGATGTCCGCCTGACGAACGACGAGCCTTCCAGCCCGGTGCCCTCGTACAGAATGTCGCCGTCGATCTCGAATCCCTGGGTGAATGCGTCGTTGTCGCGGTTGTATTCGCGCACGACCTCCGTGGTCAGTGCCGGAACCGAGTCGGACGTCACCGGGGTCGGCTGCGTCGTCGACGAGCATGCGGTGACCGCCAGTGCAGAGGTCAGGACGGCAGCGAAGGTGCGAGCGCGGACGGTCATTGCGTCAATGATGGCAGCCCGAACTGGGCGTCACCGAGTCGATGCGGCAAACTGAATGTGTGAGTTTCGTATCTTCCCCAGAGCTCGATTCCATCCGCCCCGTCTTGGCCGATGCCGTGGACCTCGCGCGGCAGGCTCTGCTCGACCTGGGGGAGGGCGGAGTCGGCGAGTACCTCGGGGTCACCGTCGAGGACGCCAGTGCGGCCACTCACCGGTTCGCCAGCGATCTCGAGGGCTACCGCGGATGGCAGTGGGCCGTCGTCGTCGCCGCCCCGGAGGACGCGGATCACGCCACGGTCAGTGAGTTGGTTCTGCTTCCTGGACCCGACGCTCTCGTGGCCCCGTCCTGGGTGCCCTGGGACGAACGCATCCGTCCCGGCGATCTCGGTCCGGGCGATCTGCTGTCCCCGCGCCAGGACGATCCGCGGCTGGTGCCGGGCTACGTCGAATCCGGTGATCCCGCAATAGACGAGGTCGCCGGCGAGATCGGCCTCGGTCGAACGAAGGTCACCAGTCTCGAGGGACGTCTGGATGCGGCACAGCGCTGGCACGACGGCGACTTCGGTCCTGACACCGAGATGGCCAAGGCTGCGCCGTCCACGTGCGGGCTCTGCGGCTTCTACCTGCCCCTCGCCGGATCGTTGTCTGCGGCATTCGGGGTGTGCGGCAACGAATTCGCTGCCGACGGCCACGTGGTGCATGCCGAGTACGGCTGCGGCGCGCATTCGGACACCGAGCTGCCCACCGGAGCAGGATCACCCCAATTCGAGCCGTACGACGACGCAGCTCTCGACGTCACCGCAGCGCCGACGCCTCGAACCGAAACGGCTCCCGCCGAGACGACATCTGCTGACACGACATCTGCTGAGACGACTCCTGCTGAGGCGGCTCCCGTCGAGACGAGTGCATCGGATGAGGCCGCTTCAGCGGACGCGACCCCCGGTGGCTCGGAACCCAGCGAAGCGCCCGTAGACGCAGCCGATGTGCCGTCCGACGTCGCGGAAGTTCCCGTGGACACTGCCGCTACGCCCACCGACGCAGTCGATACCCAAGCAGGCGATGTGGCAGCGCAGAACGGTGCACCGGAGGCAGCCGACCCAGCGGCCGCGGCAGTTCCCGACTCCGATGTGGTCGATTCCGATGTGGCCGATTCCGATGTGGCTGATTCTGATGTGACCGAAAGCGCTGCGCGCGAAGAGGATTCGATATCACCGAACTGATCGACCCGTTCGATACCGGGTCGCTGCGCGAGTCGATTCTCGCGGCCTGGGGGTCGTCGCCCACGCGGCTTCGTGAGGATGCGGCGTCCGAGGCGGATCTGGTACGCAGTGGCTATCGCGACCGGCTGTTGACCGAGCTCGCACAGAATGCGGCCGATGCGGCGGGTAGAGCCGGAGTTCGCGGCCGACTCGCGGTGTGGACCGATAGTGAAGGTTGCCTGCACATCGCCAATACGGGTGCACCGCTGGATGTTTCGGGCGTACACGCATTGACGGCCCTGAGGGCTTCGGCCAAAACTGCGGTGCACGGAGGCGTCGGGCAGTTCGGAGTCGGTTTCACTGCGGTCCGATCGGTGGCCGACGAGATCGAGGTTCGATCGCGGGACGGCGGCGTGCTGTTCGGTGCGCGGCGCACTCTGTCTGCCTTGCGCGAACGCGGGATCACGGTGCCCGAAGCCGGAGTGCCGGTACTGAGGTTGGCATGGCCGGTGGAGCAGGCACCGAAAGCGGGCTTCGACACCGAGATCGTCCTGACGCTGCGACCCGATACGAACGCAGAGTCTCTGGCATCAGGATTCTCGGACGAGGCCGTCGATCTGCTTCTCGAACTCCCGGCGCTGGACTCGATCGACATCGACGGCAACGTGATCGACTGCGTCAGAACAGCGCTCGATGCCCGGAGTGCGGACATAGTGATCGGATCGCGACGGTGGCGAGAGTTCACCGTCCCTGCCGCGCGGTGGTTGGCTCCGGTCGTCGACGGTCTACCCGTGCCCGCGTCGCCCGACGTGCTGCGGGCACCCACTCGATCGGACGAGCTGTTGTCGTTGCCCGCGTTGGTGATCGCCGACGTACCCATGCAGCCGGATCGGCGGCGCGTGCTGCCGGGCGTCTCGTTCGACGCGGCGGCAGACGGATACGCGGACTTCGTGGCCTCGTTGCCTGCCGCGTCCAGGGTGTCGTTCGTGCCCGAGGCCGGATTCGCACGCAGTGAGGTCGACGGCAAACTGCGGGAGCTGATCTCCAGCCGATTGTCCAGCGCGCCATGGCTTTCCGGTGTCGGCGGACGCGACCTGGTGCCCGAGCGATCGAACGTCGTCGCGGACGCCTCCGAGGAACTGGTCTCGGTACTGATCGATGTGGTGCCGCACCTGGTCGACTCGACATTGTCTGGGGCGCGCCACGCGTCGGCGCTGTCGGCGGTGGGGGTGCACCGGATCGGATTGGCCGGGCTGGCGGAGATGGTCGGTGGTCTGAGCCGCGAGCCGCAGTGGTGGCAGCAGCTGTACGACGCGTTGATACCCCTCGTCGTCGACGGTGTGGCCGCGGAAGAACTTGCCGCGCTGCCTGTTCCGCTCGCGGACGGTCGGATGGTCACCGGCCCGCGGACGGCAGTGATCGGGTCCGACGCGTCGGCTGCGGTGACGTGGGTGCGTCTGGTGCATCCGGATGCGGTGAGTCCGCTGCTGACGCGGCTCGGTGCTCGCGAGGCAACTGCGGCGGATTTGCTGACAGACCCGGCTCTCGAGGCTGCTCTCGACGATCTCGACTGGGACGACAGTGACGACGTCGAGATTCTGGTGAATGCCGTTCTCGCTCTGGCAGGAGAGGCGGGTGAACTACCGGGTTGGATCGGCGGTCTGCCGCTCGAGGACGACCACGGCGAACTGCGCAGTGCCGACGAGTTGTTGCTACCCGGAGCGCCGTTGGCGAATCTGCTGGTGCAGGACTCGCCGTTCGGCGTACTCGCTCCTGCAGTGGTGGACAGGTTCGGTGAGCGGGCACTGCGTGCGGTCGGCGCCGGGTGGGGTTTCTCGGTGGTGCGCGACGAACTGCCGACCGGTCCTGATCACGATCTCGACGACGAGGCCCGGTGGTGGTCGAGCTTGTCCGCAGAACCGGAGACGCTGCTCGCGGTTCGAGATCTGGATCTCGTTCGTTCGGACGCGTGGTCGGAGGCGCTGACCGTGCTGCTCGATGATCCGAGTACCCGTGCGACCCTGACCGATCGCGACGGCTACACCGCATGGTGGATCAGACGTCATGCACAAGTTCGTGATTCGCGTCTGCTGGCGTTCCGAGCGCCGTCCGACGAGACGTTCGCCGGCCTTCTCGACCCGCTGGACCATCCGCGTGCGGACGAGTTGGCGGCCGTTCTCAGCCCATCGACCTGCGCCGACGACGAGACCGCCCGACAATTGCTGCTGGCCCTGTCGGACCCACGGCGGAGTCCGACACCGGCGGTGATCGCCCGAACCCACACACTGATCGCAACCGCAGTTGCGGACGGCCGCATCGACATCGCCGACATCGACCCACCGGATCGAGTTCGTACCCTCGGCGGGGACGTCATCGACGCGTCGGAGGCGTTGGTGATCGATCTGCCGTGGTTGGCAAGCGTCGTACCGCCGGAGGTTGCAGTTCTCTCGGACATGGCTACCGCTGCCACTCTGGCCGATGTTCTCGACATCACGCCGGCGTCGGAGGCAATAAGAGGAGAGGTGCTCGGAAGCGGACGCGTCAGCTCTTGGGACCGCGAACCCGGAGCGGTCGCGGCCTGTGCAGTGATGGGGTTGCCGTTGCCCTCCGGAGGGGTGGTGGTCCACACCGAATTGCATGTGCGGCTGTCCGGAGATGTCGACGGCGAGCGAACAGTGCCGTGGTGGGTGACCGCCGACGGGACGGTCCACAGCGCGCAGAGTTGGGAGCGCCCTCGTGGGCTTTGACGCCACAGTGCTGGACTGGATGGTCGATCATCGAGTCGACTGGCTCACCACGGTCTTCTGGATCATCACCACGCTCGGCAACACTGTCTCGATGTTTCTGCTGTCCGCGGTGGTCGTCGTGGCGGTGCTTCGCGTCGGACGCAGATCGGACGCCGTTGTCGTCGCGGGTTCGATGCTCACGGGCTGGGGTCTGATGAATGCGCTCAAATTCGCGTTCGCGCGGGAGCGACCACCGATTCCGGAGCGGCTGGTGGAGATTTCGAGCCATTCGTTTCCGTCCGGCCACGCGATGATGTCGATGTTGCTTGCCACGGTGGCGATCGCGGTGGTGCTGCGATCGCCGGCTCCCTGGCTGCATCGGCCGGCACTGCTGTCGCTACCGGTGGTCGCGGCCCTGTGGATCGGATTCTCTCGGATCTATCTGGGCGCTCACTGGACCACGGACGTACTGGCCGGCTGGGTGTTCGGTGCCCTGTGGGGGCTGGGGTGGATCTATGCCGTCAGGCGGATCAGCGCGAGAAGTCCGAGCGCTGGGCGATAACGAGCAGCTCGTCGCGCATGGCCGGGCTGGAGACAGCATTGGCGCGTGCGTAGAGGGCGCGGAGCGAGCGGACGTGGTTGCGACGGTTGCGGTACTGAGAGACGAGCTTCATGGCCTGGCTTTCGTGGATCAAGAGGTTGTATTGACTGACATAACCCATGGTCCACGTTAACTTTGTGTTACTCAACCGGCTGAGGGGTTAGTTTGCCCACGTCAGGGGCGGTGTGGTGATCGAGCTAACGTGATGCTGATCTCAATCGAGGCCGCGCTGGGCGGTTTTGCTTCCGCGACGTGACGCCGCTCTCTGAAGCAGGAAGATTCCGAAGCCTACGGCACCCACCGCGACTCCCGACCAGCACGTGGCGAGGGCGTCGTCGCTGCGGTCGCCGGTGGCGGTGAACACCACCAGTGCGACGATCCAGCCGAGGATGCCGATCGCCAGCACCGGCACCGGATCGGTAAGGCTGCGCGGGATCTGCGGAATGTCGGCCACGAAAACACGCTACGCCACGCGGCCGTCTCGGCTACGCCGTTGCAGTTACCGAACTGCTGCAGTGTGCTTTATCGTTCGCTCATGCAATTGTCGTCGCGGCTACTCGACAACTACTTCAAGATCACCGAGCGTGGCTCGACGGTGGGGTCCGAGGTGCGGGGAGGCGTGGTCACCTTCGTGGCCATGGCCTACATCGTCGTCCTCAACCCGCTGATTCTGGGCAGCTTCTCTGCCGACGATGCAGCGGCGAAGACCGACGTGCTCGGCAACATCCTGCCGGTGGCCCAGGTTGCCGCCGTGACAGCGCTGGTGGCCGGGTTCATGAGCATCGCATTCGGCATCATCGCGAACTATCCCTTCGGTATCGCAGCAGGCTTGGGGATCAATACGCTGCTCGCTGTCACCATCGCGCCTCAGGTGACGTGGCCCGAGGCGATGGGGCTGGTGGTCATCGACGGCATCATCATCGTCTTGCTGGCCGTCACCGGGTTCCGCACAGCGGTGTTCAACGCGATCCCGGCCGAGCTGAAGGCAGCGATCGCGGCCGGTATCGGCGCCTTCATCGCCTTCATCGGACTGGTCGACTCCGGGTTCGTCCGCCGCGTCCCCGACGCCGCAGGTACGACGGTTCCCGTCGGCCTCGGTATCGACGGGTCCATTGCGTCGTGGCCGACGGTGATCTTCGTGTTCGGGCTGCTGCTGATGGGTGTATTGGTGGTACGCAAGGTGCGCGGCGGTCTGCTGATCGGCATCGTCGTCACGACGGTGTTCGCAGCGATCGTCGAAGCTGTCACCGATATCGGTCCGTCCAACGGGGTCGACCCCAAGGGGTGGAATCTGTCGGTCCCGCAGCTACCGACTCAACTGGTCCAGTCTCCGGATCTGTCTCTGGTGGGCAACGTCGACCTGCTCGGGGCCTTCACTCGCATCGGCGTCCTGGCCGCCAGCCTGCTGGTCTTCACCCTCGTCCTCGCGAACTTCTTCGACGCCATGGGCACCATGACGGGTCTGGGCAAGGAGGCGAAACTGGACAAGGACGGCACACTGCCGAACATCGGCAAGGCGCTCGTCGTCGAGGGTGCCGGAGCGATCGCCGGTGGCGGCGCGTCGGCGTCGTCGAACACCGTGTTCGTCGAATCGGCATCGGGTATCGCAGAAGGTGCCCGCACCGGACTCGCCAACGTCGTCACCGGGTTGCTGTTCTTGCTGGCCATGTTCTTCACCCCGCTCACGGCCGTCGTTCCCATCGAGGCGGCCGCACCGGCACTGGTCGTAGTGGGTGCGCTGATGATCGGGCAGGTGCTCGACATCGATTTCCGACGCTTCGATTACGCACTGCCGGCCTTCTTGACCATAGTCGTGATGCCGTTCACGTTCTCGATCGCCAACGGGATCGGAGTCGGTTTCATCACCTGGGTCGTGCTTGCAGTCGGGTCCGGCCGTGTGAAGTCGGTACATCCCCTGTTGTGGATCGTCGCGCTGCTGTTCGTCGCATATTTCGCCGTCGGACCCATCACCGAGGCGGTTACATGACGCGCGGTCGGTACCAGGGCGTATCCTCGGCGCTGTGACGTCGGGAAACATAGTTAATGACAATCGGGCATTGGCAAGCGATCTGTCGCTTGCGGTGGTGAGGCTGACTCGCCACCTTCGGGGTAGGCGAGTGGACTCGCAAGTATCACTGACTCAGCTGTCGGCCCTGGCCACGCTGAGTCGGGAGGGCGACATGACGCCCGGTGCGTTGGCTGCGCGGGAGAGGGTGCAGCCGCCGTCGATGACGCGAGTGATCGCGTCCTTGGCCGAACTCGGCCTCGTGGTGCGCACGCCGCATCCCACCGACGGCCGCCAGGTGATCGTCTCGCTCTCGCCTGCGGGTAACGAGCTGATCGCCGACGAGGCGAGTGCGCGTGAGGCATGGATGACCGCGCAGCTCTCGGGCCTCACGCCCGAGCAGCTCGACATCTTGCGTGACGCGGTGAACATCATCGGTGCCCTGGTGAGCGACTCCGAGTAGTTACCTAGGTTTATTATCTGAGTGGTGGCCCCTGCTTCCCGTTCGTCTCGGTCGACGATGTTCGCTGCCCTGAAGACTCGCAACTATCGATTGTGGGCGTCGGGGCAGATCGTCTCGCTGGTCGGAACCTGGATGCAGCGGGTCGCCCAGGATTGGCTCGTTCTGACGCTGTCCGGCGGCAACGGCCTCGCTGTCGGTATCGTCATGGCCCTGCAATTCGGGCCGACGCTGTTTCTCTCGGTCTGGGGCGGAGTACTCGCAGACCGCTACGACAAGCGCAAGCTCCTCATGATCACCCAGATCTTCGCTGCCGTCTGCGGCCTGGTGCTCGGTGTGCTCGACGTCGGGAACGTGGTCGAGCTGTGGCACGTCTACGTCATTGCTTTCGTGCTCGGGTGTTCGTCGGCCATCGACGCGCCGGTGCGGCAATCGTTCACCATCGAAATGGTCGGCAAGGAGACTCTCTCCAACGCGATCGCGTTGAATTCGATGACGTTCAACATGGCGCGAATCGTCGGACCCGCTGTGTCCGGAGTGCTCATCACCCTCGTCGGCACCGGCTGGGTGTTCTTGATCAACGCCGTGTCGTTCGCCGCGGTGTTCGGCGCTCTGGTGGCGATGAATGTCGGTCAGTTGTTCCGAGTCGAACCGGCACCGCGGGCCAGAGGTCAGGTGCGGGAGGGCTTCCGATATGTCTGGGGGCGGGGCGATCTGCGCGTGCTGTTGGCGACGGTGTTCGTGGTCTCGACGTTCGGCCTCAACTTCCCCCTGAGTCTGTCGGTGTTGGCGCGCAACACGTTCGGCAGTGGAGCCGACGCATACGGCCTGCTCTCGACCACCCTTGCCGTAGGTACGTTGGCGGGAGCGACACTGGCTGCCCGGCGCGCTACGGCACCGCGATTGCGCCTGTTCATCGGTGCTGTCATCGGATTCGGTGTGTTCGAGCTGCTCGTGGGGCTGATGCCCAATTACGTTCTGGTGGCAGTGCTGCTGGTGCCCACCGGCGCGTTGACCCTGACGTTCACGACGTCGGCGATGAACATTCTGCAGATGTCGGTGCCATCCGACATGCGTGGCCGCGTCATGGGTATCTACATGCTGTGCTTCCTGGGTGGAACTCCGTTGGGCAGCCCCGTTCTCGGGTGGCTTGCCGACGTGCTCGATCCGCGCGCACCGCTCGTGTTCGGCGGTGTCATCTCGCTGGCCACAGGGCTGTTCGCTGCTGTCTATCTGCTGCGGCACAACAACTTACGAATCACCGTGGTGCCTCGCGGCGACGGTCACCGGCTGCCCACCCTGGATACGGTGACCGCAACCGCGAAGGTGTGACGGGAGTCAGATCCACCCGTGTCGTCGCGCCAGTGCGCAGGCTTCGTGCCGATTGGCCGCGCCGAGCTTGGCGGCAGCGGCGGACAGGTAGTTGCGGGTGGTCCCCGGCGACAGATGCGCGCGCTGGGCGATTTCCGCAATGGATGCGCCGTCGGCGGCGAACTCGAGTACATCGGCCTCACGCGGTGTGAGCGGTGAGTCTCCGGCCCCGATTGCCTCTGCGGCGAGCGTCGGGTCCACGTAGCGGCCGCCTCCGTGCACGGTGCGGACCACTTCGGCCAGAGTGGCGGCCGAGGTGGTCTTCGGCAGGAACCCGCGCACGCCTGCCTCCAATGCCTTCTTGAGATAGCCCGGTCGCCCGTGGCTGGTGACGATGATCGACGCGCATGTCGGCAGAGTCTCGGCGATCTTCTGGGCCGTCTCGATCCCGTCGATGCCGCCCATCTGCAGGTCCAGCACGGCCACATCGGGTGTGACTGCCGCCGCCTCGGTCAGTGCCTGCTCGCCGGAGTCGGCTTGCCCGACGATCTCGATGTCGTCCTCGAGATCGAGCATGGTCGCCAGAGCGGTTCTGATCAGATTCTCGTCGTCGGCCAGTAGAACTCGAATCATGGTGTGGTCCTCGGGCTCTGGGGCGAGAGCGGCAAGGCCGCCGTGAGGGAGAATTCTTCGGTGGTTCTCTCCGCGTCCAGGGTGCCGCCGACGGCAACCAATCTCTCGCGCAGACCGTTCAGGCCGGTGCCGTCGTCCCGCCCGGTGGGTGCACCTGGATTATCGTTGGTCAATCGAATGCTGTTGTCTGTCAATTCGATCCGGCAATAGGTGGCCGCGGAGTGGCGCAATATGTTCGTCACTCCCTCGCGGACCACCCAGGCAGCCGCCTCGGCGGCGCGCTCGGACAGGACGGAGGTCTCGCCGACCAATTCGGTGGAGATGCCCGCGGCGGACAGCAGCGATCGAGCGCCGTCGAGTTCCGACGCCACATCGACCGATCGGTAGCCGCGCACCAACTTTCTGGCGTCGGCCATGGATTCCTGTGCCAACATGCGAACCTCGTCCATCTGGCCCGCCGCTCGGTCGTCCCCTCGGCGAGCCAGCGTCGCGGCGAGTTCGCTCTTGACCGCGATGGCAGACAGGGCGCGTCCGACGACGTCGTGCAGATCTCGCGAGAACCGCAATCGTTCCTCGGCAACCGACAGCGCTGCTGCGGCGTCGCGGGTGGCGTCGAGTTCGGTCACGATGCGTAGCAGCCACACCGACAGTTGCACGGTGAAAGCCATGAACGCGATGAAGATGCCGAGTATCGCTGTGTCCACCGCCGGGGTTCCCAGTGCTGCGGCCAGCGCAGCGGCGGCTACGGCAGCCGCCATGGACCACCGCAGCGGAATCACGGTTCCGAACGCTACGGTGGCCAGTACTGCGGCCCAGAGTGCGTTGCTCGTGGTCCCCCCGGCAACCAACATCACGGCGGCAACGGCCGTGACTGCCAACGGGATTCGTGGGTTGGCAGTCGACTCTCCGCCGAGTGCGGGGGTACGCTGCACGACCATGAACGCGGCGGCGGCACACACCACTGCCGCCGCCGCGGATCGGTAGTCGTCGTACTGCAGCGTCGTCAGCATCGCGCCGACGGCGACACCGACGCTGATCAGCAGGAACGACTGTCGGGTGTAGACGCGTACCTTGTTCACTGCAGTGCTGTCGTTCCAGCCGTGCAATGGGTTGAGGTACTCGTACAGCTTCATGGTCTCCAGCCTTGCAGACGGGTGGCGGCGGTGTGGTCTAGGACCGCGGTTCCCAGCGAAAGTGCGTCCGGACGATCAGTACGCTGCCGACGATCCAGGCGAGCATCACCAGCGCAGGCATGGCGGCTTCGGTGAAGGTGGCAGCAAACCCGACCGACGCGTCACCGGGGGTGGTGGTGCCGAACCAACCCAGATTCAACAGGTCCGTCACCGCTGCCATCGGGGTCAGTTCGACGACCCTGCTGATCGAATCCGGAAGCACACCGCGCAGCGCGGACGAGCCGGCCAAGGCGAGCGCGATGATCGGCAGGCTGGTGATCTGTGCAGCTTCCGCGTTGCGCGTGAAGGCCGAGGTGATCAGCGCCAGTGCGGCGAACAATGCGGCACCGCCGAGCAGGGCGACGGCAACGAGCAATACGTTGGTGGGAACCGGGCCACCGAAGACCACCACCACAGCTCCGACGATCACACCCAGTGCAACGGTGAGCACCAGTGACGGTATCGCCGGTCCGAGCAGAATCTGAAAGTCCGAGCTTTCTCCGGTACGAAGTCGCTTCAGTACCAACTCGTCTCGGCGCGTGGCATAGACCGAGAGCATGTTGTAGTACACCAAGAGGACAAGCAGGAACAGTGCGAAGACCTCCAACGCACTCCCGACACCTGCGTCCCCCAGCCCGCCGTCGCTGCGGCTGCCGACGATCAGCAGCACGATGGGGAACACCAAGGGCATGACGATCGCGTTGAAGAGTAGTACTCGGTTGCGTCCGAGCAGTGTGAATTCTGCTCGCGACAGGGCGGTCATCGTGCTCATACGCTCATCACCTCTTTGCTGTCAGCAGCTGTATTGTCGAATTCGTCTGCGATGGAAAGGAACACGGTTTCCAGCGATGCCGCTCGGGCGTCGAGGCCGTGCAGGGTCACCCCGTTGTCCCGAGCCCACAGCAGTAGGTCGGTCAACGTGTCCTGTACCGAGGTCGTCTGAATCGAGATGGTGTCTCCCGAGACGTCGATCGATGTCCCGGGCAGGGACGGCAGCGCGGTACCCGGTGCTTTCAGTTCGATCTTCGCCGGGTGGTCGGCGACCACCTCGTCCACGGTGCCACTGCGCACCACTGCGCCGCGGTGCATGATCGCGAGTCGATCGCACAGTGACTCGGCCTCGTCCAGGTAGTGCGTCGTCAGCATGATCGTCACGCCGGAATTCTTCAGCTCCTGAATCAGACGCCATGTGTTGCGGCGACTTTCGGGATCGAGACCGGTGGTCGGCTCGTCCAGGAACAGGATGCGCGGACGGCTGATGATGGCGCACGCCAGGTCCAGTCTGCGTTGCTCACCACCGGAGAGAAACTTCACCCGGGTATCGGCGCGATCGGTCAGATCGACGCGGTCCAGTACGTCCGCTACCGGCAGCGGGTCACTGCAGGTGCCGGCCCACATCCGCAGACTCTCGGCGGTCGTCAGATCCTGGGGCAAGCCGCCCTTCTGCAACATGATGCCCAGGGATGGTCGGACCTTGCGACGATCGGCCACCGGATCCATTCCCATGATCCGTACCGTGCCCTTACTGGGCCGCGAAAGTCCTTGAATCACTTCCAGAGTGGATGTTTTCCCGGCACCGTTGGTGCCCAACAGCCCGAACAGCTCACCCTCGGCGACCTGCAGATCGAGGGACTTGACGGCCTCGTAGGCGTTCTTACCCGAACCATAGCGGCGAGTCATCCCGCTGACGTCGATGATGGTCATGAGCGCTTCTCCCAGTGCCTCAGTCCGATGACGAACCGGACGCCCATGAAGGCGACGATGACGCCGAGTGCGACGAACGCCGGAAGCGACGTACCGACGATCGCGAACAGCACGGCGACAATGGCGACGCTGATGACGATCACGACGATCTCCCGCGCCATTGTCGGGGCCGGTCCGATCTCCATCAGATCGGTGAACAGGTTTCCTTCGTCTGGTTGCTTCATGACTACGAGTCTGCTGCGCCGGAACCACCGAAAACAGTGCAGCGCATCATGACCTGAAGTGACACCGTCACGGTTCGACCATGACAAACGTCATGACAACGAAGTTCGGGTACCTTCAGCACGTGAATCGCGCAGAGTCGGCGAGCTCCGACCGTCGTACCCAGGTGCAGGTCATCCTGATGGGTTCGGTGCCGAACCTCGTGCAGTGGTTCAATCTGTACCTCTATGCGACCTTTGCGCCGTACTTTCGGACCGAGTTCTTCGATGCAGACTCGGCGAACTCTCTGGTCTATGTCTACGGACTCTTCGCGTTGACCTTCGTCGTACGCCCCCTCGGCTCGTGGCTGTTCGGCAGGCTCGCGGACGTACGGGGTCGACAGTTCGCGCTCGTCGCAGCAGTCACGCTGATGTCGGTCGGATCGGCCGCGTTGGCGGTGACTCCGACTGCGCACTCGATCGGTGCTTGGGCCGCGGTGATCCTCGCGGTCGTGAGCATCGTGCAGGGCATCGCGACCGGTGGTGAGTACGCGGCGGCCACGGTGCTGCTGTCCGAGTCCGGCACGCGGGGGCATCGCGGCTTCTTCGCGTCGTTCCAGGCCGCGACGATCGTAGGCGGGCTCGTACTCGCGCAGACGTGTCTATTGGTGCTGCTCGCGAGCACCGACCGCGCGGCAATCTCCGAGTGGGGTTGGCGGTTGGCGTTCGCCGCAGGAGGCGTGGCCGGCCTGGCATCTCTGTGGTGGGCGCGCGGACTCGATCGAGCCCCGCAGAAAACGACAGTGCCACAAGCAGACCGGGAGGCCACGATGCACGCGCTGTTTCGCGATCACTGGCGTCCGCTGGTGTGGGTGTTCCTGCTGACCGCAGGCGGGAGCGCGGCGTTCTACACCTATACCGTCACGGTTCCCTCGATCGTTCGCGAGACGTTCTTCGCTGCCGACGGGTCTAGGGGGGAGCTCACCGCGTCCGGTCTCGTGCTCGCCGCGTTCGTGGTGCTGATGGTTCTGCAGCCGGTCGGCGGCGCGCTGAGCGACCGCGTCGGGAGGAAAAATCCCCTCGTTGTCTTCGGCGCACTGGGATTGCCGGCCACCGGATCGCTGGTGCTGGCGACGGGCAGGGTGACGTCCCCGATTGCAGTCTTCGGCATCCTGGTGACCGCGTTCGTCGTACTCACGTGCTATCTGTCGGTGAACGGCATCGCGAAGGCGGAAGTGTTCCCCGCTCACATCAGGGCGCTCGGCGTCGGATTCGGTTACGCCGTCGCGAACTCCCTCTTCGGGGGCACAGCACCGTTGATCTACCACGCGACGAGCGCCGAACACAGTGTGGAATTCGTCGCGTACATGACAGTGCTGGTCGCGGTGACGCTGGGTGCAGCCCTCTGGATGAAGGGCGGCTCCGCCACCGCGCTCGATGCGCCGAACAACCCGCGCTAGAAACCCCAACCCATAACGGCGGGACGGTCCGTACCGAATGTCTGATCCAATGCATGCAGCGATTCTTCGTTGCGGGCGGTGAGGCGGCTCGCTGCGGCGAACAGGCGAGCCCGATGGGTGCCGAAGTAGATGCTGGCGAGGACGTCGATGTCGAGTTCGATGTCCGGTTCCGATTCGACCTTGGTGCAGGTCGCTCTGCCGTCGGTGACGGTCAGCGAGTACGTGCCGCCGGCATCGAGGAACGGATCTCGAACGGCGAGCACCAGCGACGTGTCCAGAGCGTACGTTCTGGCCTCGAGGGCGGCTTCGACATGCATGATCCGAGCCCACAGGGTGTCGTGGTGAGCGGTCACTTTCGGCAGGCGGTAGTCGGTCAGGAGGAACGGCAACGCCTCGTCCAGAGACTGCTGCACCTCGATGGTGTCGGCCAGATCCACACCGACGAGAACCTGCCACAGCGACGAATATGCCTCGTCGGTGATCGCGATGAATTCCTGCACCACGACGCGGTTGGGGTTCCGGCCGCGCCGATAGGCGACGTACCCGTCGGGATGAACCATGAAGAACAACGCCGTCAATCCGCCCCGCCGATTTTCGCGATCTGCGAAGAAGCGCTCCCACCGAATCGGCGGCTTGGGCTGCGCTCCCGCAGTCTGCTGCTGCCACCGGTGGTAGATGTCGGGAAGCAGTCCAGGTGCCTCGGCCGTTTCGATGAGGCGTACTCCGGTAGTCGGCGCAACTTCTGGTCGGAAGCGCGCGAACCGACGGTCGAGCGAGATGCTCACTTCCTCGGTCACGGGCCCATATCCGAAGCGTCCGTAGATCGTCGCTTCGCTCGCGGTCAACAGTGACAGCGGTGCTCCTGCGTCGTGCAACGCCCGGTGCTGCTGGGTGAACATCGAGCGCAGGATGCCACGCCTGCGATGAGTGGGAGCCACCGATACCCAGGAGACCCCGGACGCGTCGAGCTGCGCGCCCCCGGGAACGGTGACCGACATCGGGAAGTGCATGGCCACGCCTACGGGGGTCTCACCGTCCCACGCCAGGTAGAAATGCTCGGAATTGGTCAGAATCTGCGTCTCGGCCAGGTCCTCGGCGTTCTGGTGTTCACCGAACGCATGAGCGTCGAGCAGCGCGACGGCATTCCAGTCGTCGTCTGTGGCAGTGCGGATGGTGATCGATTCGTCGGTAGTCATCGCTCTTTACTTTTCCATATAGAAGCAGGCCTTCGCCGAGGGAGTCTCGAAATCGTTCGGGTGACAAGATGAGCGCGTGGTTCATGTAATCGACGTCGACGATCCCCTCGACCCCCGGCTGGACGATTTTCGCGACCTCAACTCCTCGGATCGTCGACCCGACCTACCCGAGGGCAAGGGATTGGTGATCGCCGAGGGTGTGTTGGTGGCGCAGCGCCTGTTGACCTCGCGTTTTCCGATGATCAGCCTGCTCGGTGTGGATCGACGCCTCGACGCCTTGCGCGAGGACCTCGCGGATTCGGATGTCCCGTTCTATCGGACGTCGGCGGAGGTGATGGCCGAGGTCGTCGGCTTCCATCTCAACCGTGGAGTCTTGGCGGCGGCGAACCGGCCCCCTGCCCTCGATTTGGACGAGGTGCTGGCAGGTGCAAGCACGGTCGCGATTCTCGAGGGCGTCAACGATCACGAGAATCTCGGGTCGATGTTCCGCAACGCGGCCGGCCTCGGCGTGGACGCCGTGCTCTTCGGTGCCGCGTGTGCGGATCCGCTGTACCGGCGCTCGGTGCGAGTGTCGATGGGGCATGTGCTCCGCGTGCCGTTCGCGAAAGTGCCCGAGTGGCCGCGTGGCCTCGATCGTGTTCGCGCGCACGGTTTTCAGCTGATCTCACTGACGCCGAATCCGGAGGCTGTGTCGCTGGCCACCGCAATGACGGGGGACAAGGTTGCCCTGTTGCTCGGCGCGGAGGGCCCCGGCTTGACCGAACACGCGATGCGCGCCACCGACATTCGCGCTCGGATACCGATGGCACCGGGCACCGACTCACTCAACGTGGCGACGGCCGCAGCAATGGGATTCTACGAACGCGTGCGCCTGACGTGAGCAACGTCGACCCGGGCGTCCGCTGGACCGGCATTCCGGTTGCCGTGATCTCGGCGATACTGGTGGCAGTGGCGTTGACGGCGTTCGGGCTGGAGTTGGCACGAATACATCCACTGCTCGCGATCGGCCTGAACATCGTCATCGTGGCAGGCGCAGCCCCGACAGTCCTGCGGTGGCTCGTCGCCCCGGTGTGGCGTTGGGCCGTCTACGGCTCGAGTGCCGGCGCGTTGTTGAGCTTCGTGGCATTGGCTGCACTGGCTTTCTGAAGCTCGCCGGGCATCAACTGCGGGCAAGGTTGCACGCTACAGGCGACGATCGGCGGAAACCCGTCGACCGGCGATCGTTGTGTGCAACGGTGCCCACACCGAGCCAACTATTTGCGCGAGAACCAACGCTTCTTCGGTCGCGGCGCCGGCTCGGTCGATTCCGGGGCGGGCGGGTTCATGGCCTGCATATTCCGAGGCTGCGGTTCCTGCCCGGGAACGTACATCGTGAAGCCGCAGACCGGGAGCGAGGCCGGATCGAACTCCTCGGCGTGCGGAGCACCGGTGTAGCGAAATCCGAGCCATTCGGCGTTGGCGGCCTCGGCGAATTCCTGCGGGTGAAACGGCAGAGACTGCGGATCCGGCATCACGCCGGGGGGATAGACCAGCGGATGCTCGCCGGCCCAGAAAGATCGCTCCCACACCAGCGGTAGGCCCGCATCTTCGTAGATGTAGACCGGAGTGGCGCTGAACGAACGCCGGAATTCACCGCGTTCCCAGTAGGCGAATGCGCCCCACGCGTGCTGGGGATCGGAGGCGACGAGGTAGGTGTGCTCCGACGCGAGGGGACGAGTGATCGATTCGGGCAGCGTCGACGGTGTGGGCACCGACAGATTGGACCCGCACACCACGGTGACGCCCGGGTAGCAGCCGATGAAGACATGATCGTCGTCCACCCCTGCGGATGTCGATATCGGTGCCTGGTCGAAGGGCACCGCGGTCAGGTGGGGGTACAGACGGCCGACGAGGGCTGTCGCAGCGTTCCAGTCCGAGGTGGTTGCCTCTCGGAGGACAGAAATTGGATCAGGTGTGTCCACGTACCAGATCGTTGACGCTTTGGCCCCCACTACCGGCACCTCTCTCTCCGTAAGCTCCGTCGAAAGCCTACGGTGTGAGCGTCGGCGATTTGTCACCGAGCGGTGAATCGGTCATCGGTGGAGTCAGTTGTGACCGCTGCTGCGTACGCCGAGCAGGACGTCTTCCCAGGATGGCATGGCCGGCTTGCCGCGCTTGTCCTTGCCGCCCTGATGAGGTGCAGCCTTGGGTGCAGGCTTCGGTTCTCTGGCCGCCGGCTCGCGTGGCTGCTCGACTTCGGGGGCCGGAGCCTCGTCCACCTCGATGGTCTCGGACTCCAGCTCGCTGTCGGAGGTGGTGCCGTAGTACTCGTCGAAGCTCTGCTGAGAGGCTTCGTCGTCTGCGGACGTCAGGGCCCGCACCGGAGCCAGACCGCGTAGTTGGCGTCCGAAGTCGGGATCGATCAGTTCGTGTGCGGTGTCGTCGAGCGGTGCGATGGTGCCGCCGTGCCCGTCGGGCAAAAACTGCCAGTGGGCCTTGTTGGTGGTGCGTCCGGCCTGCCACTTGAGCTGCGCGACCCACTTGTTGTCCTCGTCGCGCCAGGCGTCCCACTCGGCGTCGTCGAGGTTGTGGCCCCGAGCGCGGAAGGCAAGCGTGACGATGTCTAGCAAAGTCTGAACGGCGGGACCGTCGTGGCGCAACGGATGGCCTGCCTGAGCCATCGACGCGGCCTGCGAGCGCTCGAGCAGAACGGGGTGAGCGAACACCTCGACGCGGCTGACGGCCATTCCGGAGTCGGCGGCGACCTGTTCGATGGTCGCTCCACTTCGGATTCGAGCCTGGATTTCTTTCGGACGAAGCAAGCTGTCCATTTCGATCTCAATCTGTCCTAGTCGAGCGATGTCGCCGCGGGAGGCTGCGCGGAGTTTGTCGTCGGCTGGAAGCCGGAATCTGTCGCCGGTCTTGGGATCTGCGCACACGACGAACTTTCCGTCGGCCTCGAGACCCACCACATGTAAGTCTCGCACTGTGACCTCCTCATCGCGCCGGCTCGCGATACCGTCGCCTTCGACCCTAGTTCACCGGCCGCATCCGGTGGGTGTTCGACACGCATCGCGTCCGCCGGTGATCGTTTCTCTCTCAGAGAGTAGACAGCTGCGCGCCGGGCTGCACCCGATCGGTCGAAGTTCAACCGAATCGATTGCGAGACAACCTCATTGCACGAACGCTCCCTCCGAGTCCGTGATGCTTGCTCGACAAACGGCAAGTGCAGGACTCGAAGGGAGCGCGAGAGCGGCAAGCTAGCCCAGCGTGGAGACGACCCAGTCGATGCTCTTGGTCAGCGCGGTGATGTCGTCCGGCTCGATGGCGGGGAACATACCGACACGAAGCTGATTGCGTCCGAGCTTGCGGTACGGCTCGGTGTCGACGACGCCGTTGGCGCGCAGGATCTTCGCAACCTGGGCCGCGTCGACCTTCTCGTCGAAGTCGATGGTTCCGACGACCTGGCTGCGGTGATCCGGGTTCGTCACGAACGGCGTCGCGAACTCGCTCTTCTCGGCCCAGTCGTACAGGCGTGACGAGGAATCGGCGGTGCGCGAGGTGGCCCAGTCCAGGCCACCCTTGCCGTTGAGCCACTCGATCTGGTCCGCGAACATCAGCAGTGTCGCCAACGCCGGGGTGTTGTAGGTCTGGTCCTTGCTGCTGTTGTCGACCGCGATCGGCAACGACAGGAAGTCCGGTACCCAACGTCCGCTGGACGCGATCTCGTCGACGCGAGCGAGCGCGGCCGGGCTCATCAGTGCGACCCACAGCCCGCCGTCGGCGGCGAAGCATTTCTGCGGAGCGAAGTAGTAGACGTCCGAATCGGCGACGTTCACCGGCAGACCGCCCGCACCGGACGTGGCGTCGATCGCGATGAGGGCGTTCTCCGAGCCGGCCGGACGGCTGACCGGAATGGCCACGCCCGTCGAGGTCTCGTTGTGGGCCCAGCCGATGAGGTCGACGGACGGGTCGGAGGTGGGCTCGGGTGCACTGCCCGGCTCGGCCTTGACGACGATCGGGTCACCGATGAACGGGTTGTTCTTGGCCACCGAAGCGAACTTGGAGCTGAACTCGCCGTTCGTCAGGTGCAGCGACTTCTCGCGAATGAGGCCAAACGCTGCGGCGTCCCAGAACGCCGTGGTGCCACCGTTGCCGAGAACGACCTGGTAGCCCTCGGGCAGCGAGAACAGGTCGTTCAAGCCGCTGCGGACGCGGCCGACGACGTCCTTGACGGGCTTCTGGCGATGGCTGGTGCCGAACACGGACGCACCGACGTCGACCAGGGACTGCAGCTGCTCGGGGCGAACCTTGGACGGGCCGCAACCGAAGCGTCCGTCGGCGGGCAGGAGATCGGCGGGAATGTTCGGCAAATCGGCCATGGAGTAGCGCGTCCTAGCGTCGAGGGAATATGGCATCCACAGGCTAGTCGGGTGTCATGACACCGTCGACTACCGGATCTGGTCCCAGCCGTCGACAGAGTCCGGGGTGCGCGGTTCTGGTCCGGTGTAGAGGGCGGCGGGGCGTACCAGCTTGCCCAGGCGCTTCTGCTCGAGAATGTGAGCGCACCAGCCGGCCGTGCGCCCGCAGGTGAACATCGCGGGCATCATGTGTGCGGGGACCTCGGCGAAGTCGAGGATCACCGCGGCCCAGAACTCCACGTTGGTCTCGATGGCTCGATCGGGGCGGCGCTCACGAAGTTCGGTCAAGGCGGCTTGTTCGAGAGCAGCGGCAACCTCGTAGCGGGGTGCGTTCAGCCGCTTTGCAGTAGCCCTCAGCACTCGGGCACGCGGGTCCTCGGCGCGGTACACGCGGTGCCCGAAGCCCATGAGCTTTTCCTTGCGGTCCAAGATGCCGGTGATCAGCGCGCGGGCGTCGCCTGTCTTTTCGACTTCCTCGATCATCGGCAGCACGCGGGCGGGCGCACCGCCGTGCAGCGGCCCGGACATCGCACCGATGGCTCCGGAGAGGCAGGCTGCGACGTCGGCTCCGGTAGAGGCGATGACGCGGGCGGTGAACGTCGATGCGTTCATGCCGTGCTCGGCGGCCGAGACCCAGTAGGCGTCGATTGCGGCGACGTGAGCGGGGTCGGGCTCACCCTTCCAGCGGACCATGAAGCGCTCGGTGACGGTGGCTGCCTGATCGATGCGGCTCTGCGGCACAGCGGGTTGGTAGATCCCGCGAGCGGACTGGGCAACGTAGGACAGTGCCATCACCGACGCGCGAGCAAGGTTGTCTCGTGCGGTGGAGTCGTCGATGTCGAGCACCGGCTGATACCCCCAGATGGGAGCGAGCATCGCCAGGCCGGCTTGGACGTCGACGCGGACGTCGCCGGTGTGGATGGGGAGGGGAAACGGCTCGGCCGGGGGCAGACCGCGTCCGAACTCGCCGTCGACGAGCAGGGCCCACACATCGCCGAAGGTGACGTTCTGCGCGACGAGTTCCTCGATGTCGACGCCGCGGTAGCGCAGTGCGCCGCCGTCCTTGTCGGGTTCGGCGATATCGGAGGTGAAGGCGACGACACCTTCGAGACCGGGCACGAAATCCTCGGGAACGTGTTGAACAGCCATGGCCTGTGGACTCCCTCGTCGCGTTTGCGCCCGGCTCTGCGCCGCATCCGGGCGTACTGTGCCAGAACCATAGCGAGCATGTACGCGGGAGTAGCGTCTGGGTTCGTGTCTGCAGATGAACAGCGCCTGGCGAATATGCGGGTCGATTACGGCGAGCCCGAAGACCTCGATGTCGACGCTCTGTCCGGCGGGTGGTTCCCGCTGGCACAGCAATGGTTGGCCGACGCGGTCGCGGCAGATCTGCCCGAGCCCAATGCCATCGTGTTGGGCACCGTCGACGAGGCAGGACGCCCCGCCACCCGCACCGTGCTGTGCAAGGGCCTCGACGCGGACGGCGTGGTGTTCTACACCAACTACGACTCGGACAAGGGCCGTGCGCTCTCGGTCAATCCCTACGCATCGGTGACCTTCCCGTGGATCGCCAGTGCCCGGCAACTCACGGTCCGCGGCTCGGTGGTCAAGGTCGACGCCGAGACCACCGAAACCTATTGGCGCACCAGACCGCGAGGCTCCCAGCTGGGGGCATGGGCGTCGGAACAGTCGCGACCCGTCGGCTCGCGAGAAAACCTGGCGGCCAAACTGGCCGAGGTCACCGCAACGTTCGACGGCGTCGACGTACCAGTACCGCCGAACTGGGGCGGCTTTCGCGTCGTACCGGACACGGTCGAATTCTGGCAGGGCCGAACCAGCCGCATGCACAACCGAATCCGCCTGACGGTGGCAAGTGGTGTGATCGAGCGCCTGCAACCGTGAGCGGATTGCGCGGCATTCTTGCCGACACGACGCCGCTGAAGACCCCGGCCTATCGCCGGTTGTGGTTGGCGAACATCGTCACGGTCATCGGCGCTCAGCTCTCCATAGTCGCTGTGCCGCAACAGGTATTCCAGATCACGCTGAGCTCGGCCTACGTGGGGCTGACGGGCGTGTTCGCTCTGGTTCCGCTCATCGTGTTCGGTCTGTGGGGCGGCGCGCTGGCCGATGTGATGGACCGCCGCACTCTGCTGATGATCACCACGTGCGGTCTGATCGGAACATCGGCACTGTTCTGGCTGCAGGCGTTCCTCGGCCTGAACAACGTGTGGATCATTCTGGTGCTCTTGGCCGTTCAGCAAGCCTTCTTCGCGGTGAATCAGCCCACCCGTAGCGCAATTCTCCCCAGAATTCTGCCTGCCGAACAGTTGCCCGCGGCGAACTCGCTGAACATGACGGTGTTCAACTTCGGTGCCATCGCCGGCCCGCTCAGTGCCGGCATTCTGATCTATTACATCGGGCTCGAAACCCTCTATCTGATCGACACCATCGCACTGTTCGCAACCCTGTGGGCCGTGATCCGACTGCCAGGAATTCCGCCGGCGACATCGGGGCAACGAGCCGGATTGCGTTCGGTGTTCGACGGTTTCGCCTATCTGGCCACGCAGAAGGTACTGCTGGCATCGTTCGTCGTCGACATCATCGCGATGGTGTTCGGCATGCCCCGTGCGCTCTTCCCGCAGATCGCACACGAGAGTTTCGGCGATCCGGTGTCGGGCGGGCCGGTGCTGGGCATGCTGTTCGCAGCGATGTCCGCGGGCGCGGTGGTGGGTGGAGTGTTCTCCGGTTGGCTCCCACGGGTGCGCAGGCAGGGCCTGGCGGTACTGATCTGCATCGTCGTGTGGGGTGCGGCGATGATCGGATTCGGCCTCGCAGTGGGCGCGGCGACCGCCGGGGCGACCTCGGTGGCCCTGTGGTTCGCGCTGGCGTTCCTGGCCCTCGGCGGCGGAGCCGACATGATCTCGGCGGCGTTCCGCAGCACGATGTTGCAGACGGTTGCCACCGACGAGATGCGCGGCCGACTGCAGGGTGTCTTCATCGTCGTCGTCGCGGGAGGACCCCGTATCGGCGACGTGCTGCACGGTGCCGCGGCCGCCTCGGTGGGGACGGCAGCCGCCGCGGCAGGCGGAGGCGTGCTGGTCGTCATCGGTGTCTCGATCGCTGCGCTGGCTCTTCCGGCATTCATCCGGTATCGAGTGGGTGCCGTAGTAAAGAATGGCTCCCATGGCTGACGCGCAGACCTACTCGTTGACGAGCGGCAAATATCGGGCAGACATCGCTGCCGTCGGAGCGGGCCTGCGGGTTCTCGAGTACGACGGCTCGCCGCTCACCGAGACCTGGGCGGCCGGTTCGAAGCCGCCGCTCTCGGCGGGGCTGGTGTTGGCCCCATGGCCCAATCGGACGGCCGACGGCACGTTCACGCTCGAAGGCGTCGAGCATCGGATGGAGATTTCCGAGCCGTCGCGTAACAACGCCAGCCACGGTTTCGTCCGACGCGCGTCGTGGACGCTGGTCGACCACACCGACAGTCGCGTCGAGCAGAGCGTCGAGGTGGGGCAGCACCCGGGATGGCCGTTCTCGTTGACCGTGACCGTGGTCCACGAGCTGTCGGCGGACGGTCTCACCGTGACCGCGACGGCCACCAACACCGGTGACACCGCCGCGCCGTACGGAATGGGTTTCCACACCTACGTCCGAGTGGGCGACGTGCCGCTCGACGAGTGCACGCTCGAACTGTCTGCGGGTACGCGGCTGCCGCTCGATCCGGAGCGCAACCTGCCCGTGGGCAATTCGGTGCCGACGGCCGATACCGAGTACGACTTCCGGGAGCCGCGCACGCTGCAGGGCGTGCAGTTGGACACCCCGTTCAGCGCGTCGCTGCCCGAGGCCGACGGGCGTGCGACGCACACTCTTCGGGGCCCCGATGGCACCGCGACGGTGCTGTGGACCGACAACAACTTCGGCTGGGTGCAGGTGTTCACCGCCGATCCGGCCAACGATCAGGCCTACCCGGACCGTGGGCGGGCGTTGGCGATCGAGCCGATGACGTGTCCGCCCGATGCGTTGAACTCCGAGATCGATCTGATCGTGCTTGGCCCGGGGCAAACCTGGTCCGGCACGTGGGGAATGAGGTACGAGAAGTGACGATTCTGGTGTGCGGCGAGGCATTGGTCGATCTGGTTCCGGTGCACGAGGGCCCGCTGCTCTCACCCAAGCTGGGCGGTGGACCGTTCAACGTGGCGGTGTCCATCGGCCGGTTGGGTTCTCCCGTGGCGTATCTGTCGCGCATCTCGCGCGACGGTTTCGGTGAGCAGATTCTGGCGAGTCTGCGCGATGCAGGCGTCGACACCTCCTGGGTGCAGCGCGGCGACGAGCCGACGACGCTGGCCATGACCACTCTCGCGGACGACGGCAGCGCCGAGTACTCGTTCTACGCCGACGGCACCGCCGACCGCCTCGTCGCCGACCCCGGTGACCTGCCCGACGAGATCAGCGTTCTGTCCTTCGGCACGTTGTCGTTGCTCTACGAGCCGGGTGCATCGATGTACGCGGGCTTGCTGCACCGGGCTCGGGCGGCGGGCAAGCTCACGATGCTCGACCCCAACATCCGACCGGCCGCCATCGACAGCACCAGTGGAGACATCACCGCCGACGGCTTCCGTGACCGCTTCCGCTCGTGGCTCCCGAGCATCGACATCCTCAAGGTGTCCGAGGACGACTCGTACTGGTTGGGGCTCGGAACCCAGGGCACCACGGTCGACGACTGGCTTGCTGCCGGAGTCACCGCGGTGGTGATGACCCGCGGCGGCGACGGCATCTCGGTGTTCACCTCGGCCGACGAAATCTCGGTACCGGGTGTGGCCGTCGACGTGGTCGACACGATCGGCGCTGGTGACACCGTGCACGGCGCATTGTTGAGCTACTTGGAAAAAGAGACCATCGTCACATCGAAAGCGGTACGCGGGATGACCGGGGAAGATTGGCGACACGCTCTTTCGTTCGCCGCAAGGGCTGCGGCAATCACGGTTTCGCGCCCCGGTGCCGACCCTCCCTGGGCGTCCGAGGCGTCGAGAGACTAGTTTCACTATCGACGTAAGAACTGTCCGTTTTAAGTACGTGTCCGTTACACGAGTTCGAGAGGGACCATTCGTGCCCGCTGAGAATGATGCCAAAGCCACCCTCACCTATCCCGGTGGCGAATACTCCATGTCGATTGCCGAGGCCTCCGAAGGCAACAACGGCATCGAACTGGGAAAGTTGCTGGCTACCACCGGTTATACGACGCTGGACGGCGGGTTCGTCAACACCGCGTCCACCAAGTCGGCCATCACCTACATCGACGGTGACGCGGGCATCCTGCGCTACCGCGGGTACCCGATCGAACAGCTTGCGGGCAAGTCGTCGTTCATCGAGGTCAGCTACCTGTTGATCTACGGGGAGCTGCCGTCCGCAGATGAGCTCGAGACGTTCACCGACCGCATCCGTCGCCACACGCTTTTGCACGAGGACCTCAAGCGGTTCTTCGACGGCTTCCCGCGCAACGCGCACCCGATGCCGGTGCTGTCCAGTGCGGTCAACGCACTGTCGGCGTACTACCAGGATTCGCTGGAGCCCAACGATCCCGAGCAGGTCGAGCTCTCCACGATTCGTCTGCTGGCAAAGTTGCCGACCATTGCGGCCTACGCCTACAAGAAGTCGGTCGGTCAGCCGTTCCTGTACCCGGACAACTCGAAGAGCCTGGTCGAGAACTTCCTGCGCATGACGTTCGGCTTCCCGGCCGAGCCGTACGAGGTCGATCCCGAGATCGTCAAGGCACTCGACATGCTGCTGATCCTGCATGCCGATCATGAGCAGAACTGCTCGACCTCGACGGTCCGCCTCGTCGGATCCTCGCAGGCCAACCTCTTCACCTCGATCTCCGGCGGCATCAACGCGCTGTGGGGCCCGCTGCACGGCGGAGCCAACCAGGCCGTGCTCGAGATGCTCGACAAGATCAAGGCCGAGGGCGGCGACGCCACCGACTTCCTGCGTCGAGTGAAGAACAAGGAAGACGGCGTCAAGCTCATGGGCTTCGGACACCGTGTGTACAAGAACTTCGATCCGCGCGCGACGCTGGTCAAGGAAACGGCGCACACGATCCTCGGCAAGCTGGGCAACGGCGACGAGCTGCTCGAGATCGCCCTCAAGCTCGAAGAGACCGCTTTGACCGACGACTATTTCGTCGAGCGCAAGCTCTACCCCAACGTGGACTTCTACACCGGCCTGATCTACCGCGCGATGGGCTTCCCGCCGCGCATGTTCACGGTGTTGTTCGCGATGGGCCGTCTCCCGGGTTGGATCGCGCACTGGCGCGAGCAGAACGAGGACACGACCGGCAAGATCGGCCGTCCCCGTCAGATCTACACCGGCTACACCGAGCGCGACTACCAGGACGTCAGCTCCCGCTAGCCTTCGCTTCACGACAACGCCGCCGAGCCCATCAGGGTTCGGCGGCGTTGTTGTTTCCGTTGCCCCGCCGAACTCGAAGTTATGGACGTAATTCGGCCGGAATCCATCCCCAACTTCGAGTTCGCGCACCGAGTTCGCAGTTACGCGGGCGATCTGGCCACATTCGGCTACGTAACTGCAATCTCGGGATTTGCGGCCCGCGGCCAGAGTTCTGTCCGAGCGTGCGCGATGAACCACTGCTCCCATTGCTCGGAGGTCCATCCGCGCTCGCGGGTCAATCTCAACCACACCGAACGAGCCGTGAGCAGCCACATGGCGTCGACCACCGCGTCCGGCGGAGGGCTGCCGAGGATGAGCCCGGCTGCCCACCGGTTCTCGTCCCATCGCGTCTGCTCTCGGACCGTGAGTCGTTGCGCAGCAACAGGATCCACCACTGCAGCCTCGTCGAGCACATGTTGGATCGCCGCGGATCGTTCGTGGGCGCCGCGGAGCCAGGCCGCGCCCGCGGCGAGTCGTTCGTCGAAGGTTCCGGTGCCCATCTTCTCGTAGTCCGGCATCTCGCGGACGGGCGAGTCCAGGCCGTTCGAGAGCGCACTGTCGATGCATCCGTCCAACAATGCGAGTTTTCCGTCGAATTGCTGATAGACGGTCTGCCGGGTCAGGCCGGCCGCCGATGCCACGTCGGCCATCGTCGTGGCGACCCACCCTCGGCTCAGGAACATCGTGTGGGCAGCGTCGATCACTGCTGCGCGGTTGAGTCGAGCGCGCTCGGTGCGCACGTCCGACGAGTAAGTCCTGGCCATGAAGTGCAGTCTAGACAGAATTGAAATTACACTGTGTAATGTCAAATATGAACGGACTCCACATCGATACGCGTCTCGGTCGGCTGCACGTCAGGGTCACGGGAACAGGACCACCGGTTGTGCTGTGGCACAGCATGTTCGTCGACTCGTCGAGCTGGGACCGCGTGGTGCCGATGCTCGCCGCCGACCGCACGCTGTATCTCGTCGACGCACCGTCCTGCGGGTCGCGCGATCCGCTGCGTGCGGCCACGGACATCTCCGGTTGTGCAGATGCGGCTGTCGACCTACTCGAAGAGATGCAGCGACGATGGGGAATCGGCAGCGTCGACTGGGTCGGTAACGCCTGGGGCGGTCATGTCGGCATGGAGGTCGCTGCCCGACGGCCGGATCTGATCGCGAGCCTCGTCGCGATCAGCGCGCCGACGCATCCGATCGATACGGCGTTGCGTCGCAAGGTTCGAATGCTGCTGCCGCTGTACCGCCTCATCGGTCCTCGCGGCCCGGTGCGATCGGCCATCGAGGAGACGATCTTCACCGATCACGCGCGGGCACACGACCCCGAGGCCGTGCAGTTGTTGCGCGATGCGCTCGGACGCGCAGGCCGACGAGCGACGATACTGGCCATCGAGACGGCGATCCTGAATCGAACGGACTTGAATTGGGCTGCACAGGCTTTGATGTGCCCGACGCTGTTCGTCACCACCGACGACCGGGGTGAGTGGACGCCGGAGGAAGCGCGTGCCGTCGTGGCCACGATGACAGATGCGCGCGAGGCGACGGTCCGAGGTGCGCGAGTGATACCGGCATTGGAGCAGCCCGAGCAAGTGGCCGAAGTGGTCCACCAATTCTGGTCCACCCGCGCAGATCTTCGCCGAGCTCGAAGTTAGGGACGTTTTTCGGTCGGAATCCATCCCCAACTTCGAGTTCGCGGCTGCGTCAGGCGTCGAAGTGCTTGCGATTCTGCAGCACCGGCAGGCTTTTGCGCACGGCGTCGACCAACTCGGTGTGGATGTCGATGGTCAGCATGCCGGGCGTGGCATCGAGTTGACCGAGGATCTGGCCGGTGGGGGAGCACACGATGCTGTGGCCCACGCCCAGGGGTGCACTGCCCTCGGCGGCAGCGGGTTCGGCCTGATCGCAGGCCGCAACGAAGGTGGTGGAATCCAACGCGCGGGCGCGGGCCAGCAGGGTCCACTGATCGATCTTTCCGTCACCCGATCCCCACGATGCCGGAATTACGACGAGTTGCGCGCCGAGGTCGCCCAGTTTCTGGAACAGCGCCGGGAATCGAATGTCATAGCAGGTCGCGAAGCCCACTCGTACGCCGGAGATGTCTACCATCAGCGGGTCCGAACCCGGTGCGACGGTGTCGGATTCGGCGAACCCGAAGGCATCGAACAGGTGAATCTTGTCGTAGCTCGCCTCGACGCCGGGTCCGGTGACGAGCAAGGTGTTGGTGATCTTGTCGTTCGCGGCGGGAGTGAACATGCCTGCGACGACCGTGATTCCGACATCCGACGCGATCTCTCGGACGGCGTTCGCCCATTCGCCGTCGAGGGGTTGGGCGAACTTTCGGATCGGCCCGCCGAAGCACCTCATCGTTGCTTCGGGAAACACGACCAGACTCGATCCTGCGTCGGCGGCAGCGCGGGCATGAGTATCGATGAGTTCGAGATTCTCGGCGGGGTCTTCGCCGCTGGTGATCTGGGCGAGACTGACGCGGATGGTGTCGCTCATGTATTACATCGTATGCCCCGCGCTGTGGGCCTCTCCGACCAGCGGATATGTGTCATTTTCGGGTGCCAGCGCCCGTCGGCCCCCGTCTACGACGTAAAGTCGGGCTGGAACATGCCCAGAGCACCACAGTCGGCGTCGGCGGGCCGGCATCAACCGCAGGAGACTTCAGTGACGAAGCCAGTGATCGAATTTCAGGCCGGACCGGCTCCCTTGGACTTGGTGACGGTCGACCTCGTCGAGGGTGACGGCGCAGAGGCAGTAGCAGGCGGCACCGTCGAGGTGCACTACGTCGGCGTCGAGTTCGATTCGGGCGAAGAGTTCGATTCGTCCTGGAACCGCGGCGAGTCCATTCAGTTCCCGCTGCGGGGTCTGATCCAGGGATGGCAGGACGGCATTCCCGGAATGAAGGTCGGCGGACGTCGCCAGCTCACCATCCCGCCGGAGCTCGCCTACGGTCCCGCCGGCGCAGGTCATCGCCTCTCCGGCAAGACGCTCGTGTTCGTCATCGATCTGCTCGACGTCAAGTAATCGCGCGAGCGACTTCGCGGGACCCCGCGAGGTCGGTGCGGCTGGGCCGGGAGCCGCTGGTCAGCGTGTCTGCAACTCCAGCACCAGGCGCGCGCCGCCCAGTGGACTGTCGGTCAGATAGACACGGCCACCGTGCAATTCGGCTTGCTGCGCTACCAGGGCCAGGCCGAGGCCGGAACCGCCCTTGGCTGCTCTGGTGCCGCGCTCGAAGCGGCCGAACACCGTTTCGCGCTCCTCGGCGGGAACCCCGGATCCGTTGTCGTCGATCAGGATTCGCACAATCGTGTCCATCCGCTCGGCGGTGATGACGATCGAGGTTGCGTTGCCGTGCCGGACGGCATTACCGATCACGTTGTCGACGGCCAATCGCAGTCCTGTCGGCAGTGCGCGCATCGTGATCTCGCAGTCGGCGGCGGATTTCACTCGTATGTCGAGTTCGGGGTGCTGACGTTGCGCATCCTGGGCAGCGACGTCGCAGATGTCGATGATGTCGGTCTCGACTCTGTCGGCGTCACTGGACAATTCGCCCGACGCCAGCCGTTCCAGCGCAGTCAGCGTCGTCTCCACTCGTCCCTGCGTTCGTTCGAGGTCGACCAAGATCTCCTGCTGCTGGGCGGGTTCGAGGTCGAGGGTTCGCAGGACCTCGATGTCGGTACGCATCGCCGTCAGCGGGGTCCGCAGTTCGTGGGCAGAGACGGCCGCGAAATCGCGTGCGGTGTCCAGGGCAGCATTGGTGCGGTCCTGTGCCTCGTTGAGTCTGGTGAGCATGCCTCCGATCGCGACGGCGAGGGCGTCCGCTTCGGTGACGCCGGTGCGGGTTTCGGGAGCGGTCGGCGGTTGAGCACTGACCTGCTTGGTCAACGTCACGAGCGGCCGGACGGCTCGGCCGCCGAAGAGCCATCCCAAACCGGTGGATACGGCGACTGCAGCGAGCCCCAACAGGAGTACTTGCCTCTGTTGTTCGTCGGTTACCTGTTGCGCTTCGATGGCCGGCACGCCGACGGAAATGGAGATCGACGAGACCACTGTCGAGACCGCGGTGTAGACCCGGAAGCGTTGACCGTCCACCGCGACGGTCTGCGACCCGGTCTCGAGCGCGGGCAGCCGCGTCGGTGTGGATGCGACCACGATGTCGCCGCTGCGAATGGTGACGGCGAATGCGCCGGACAGCTGATCTATGAAAGCTTCCAATGTCGACGAGTTCGGCACCAGCACCTGCGATGCCGTCGTCAATCGCTCGTCGAGCTGGTTGACGTTGTTGCGGGAAATGGCCACCGAGGTGACCACTGCGAGTGCCGCAACCACCAGGGTGGCACCGAGGGCCGTAGCGGCAGCGACGCGGGCGCGCAGCGAAAAGCTCATGCGGCGTCCCTCACGACGAACCCGACGCCGCGGACGGTGTGCAGGATTCGCGGTGAACCGTCGGATTCCAGTTTGCGACGAAGATAGCCGACGAACACGTCGACGACGTTGGTGTCGGCGACGAAGTCGTAGCCCCATACCAGTTCGAGTAGGCGCTCACGTGTGAGCACCACGCCCTTGTTCCGTGCCAGGATGGCCAGCAGCTCGAATTCACGTTTGGTGAGGTCGATGTCGACTCCGCCGCGATGCACGCGATACCCGGGAATGTCGACCACGAGGCTCCCGATGGCCACCGCCGAGTTCGGTACTCCCGAATCAGCTGCCGGCACAACCGGATTGGTGCCGCGGCGACGGAGCATCGCGCGAATCCGCGCAACCAGTTCGGCCAGCACGAAGGGCTTGGTGAGATAGTCGTCGGCCCCCGATTCGAGGCCCGCGATGCGATCGTCCACCGAGCTGCGGGCGCTGAGCACGCAGATGGGGATGTCGTTCCCCATCGCGCGCAACGCGGTCACCACGCTGGCCCCGTCGAGCACCGGCATGTTGATGTCGAGCACGATCGCGTCGGGCGAGGTTCTCGACACCACGCCGAGCGCCTCCGCGCCGTCGGATGCCGTGATGACGGTGAACCCGGACAGGCGCAGTCCGCGTTGTAACGACGACAACACGTCGGCATCGTCGTCGACGACGAGGACGGTGGCGGGGGCACTCGACGATTCGGTCACCGGGCCAATGCTAGGCAACCCAGCTGTCGACGGTGCTGCGGCGTTCCTCGGGTGTCTTGGCGAAGAACTCCTCGAGCGCACTGCGTCGGACGGTGTCGGCATCGAGTGACCAGGCGAGCGCCGGTGCCTTGGCATAGAGCTGCTCGTAGTACTTCTCGAAGGTGCAGGTGCTGTTCACCAGGGAAAGAGCGCCGGGGAAGGGGCGGATGTTCGTCATGATGTTCTCCTTTTCTCTTCTGTGTTTCCCAAGCTAGGGCACCATGTTGCGGCCTTGGTGAGTCGTCGTTGGCGGTTCTCTGAGAATCGAACGGACGCGCCGGGGGTTGCTCGGGGCGGGGGTGGGTAAGACTGAACGCATGTCGATCGTCTGGTTTCGCCGTGATCTCCGTCTGGGGGATCTACCCACACTCAGCGCCGCTGCCGAGTCCGAAGATCCGGTACTCGGCCTGTTCGTACTGGACGACCGTTTGTTGAAGCCGTCCGGCGGTCCGCGCAGGGACTTTCTGTTCAGGTCGCTGGAGGCACTGAACGAGCAGCTCGACGGCAGGTTGATGGTGGTGCACGGCGACCCCGAGACCGTGGTTCCGAAGGTGGCGAAGGCAATCGATGCCGAGGACGTTCACATCAGTGCCGACTACGGTCCCTACGGGCGCGAGCGAGACAGGGCCGTCGGAGAGAAGGTCAATCTGGTCGAGACCGGTTCGCCGTATGCCGTTGCGCCCGGGCGGATCACCAAGAACGACGGCGAGCCGTACAAGGTGTTCACGCCGTACTCACGGCAGTGGATGGAGCACGGCTGGCGCGGACCGGCCGACACCTCTGCGAAAACCGCGACGTGGATCGATCCCGACGACGTGACAGGCGTGAAGCGCGCGAAGGTTCCGAGCGAGGAGGAGACATCCGACGCCGACGCGGGCGAGAAAGCCGCGCTGGCGCAGTGGAAAGACTTTCTCGACGAGGTGTCTGCTTACGACGACGAGCGCAACCGCCCCGATCTGGATTCGACGAGCCGAATGTCGGTGCATCTGAAGTACGGCACCATTCACCCGCGAACGATGTTGGCCGATCTGGGCAAGCTCCGCAACGAGGGTGCCTCGTCGTACCGTCGGCAGATCTGTTGGCGAGACTTTTACGCCGACATACTGTTTCAGCGTCCCGACAGTGCCAGGGAGAACTACGTCAAGAAGTTCGACAAGATCGAACTGGACTCCGGCAAGCACGCAGACGAGCTGTTCGATGCCTGGTGCAAGGGCGAGACCGGCTTTCCGATCGTCGATGCCGGTATGCGGCAATTGAACTCGGAGAAGTGGATGCACAACCGGGTGCGGATGATCGTCGCGTCGTTCCTCGTCAAGGATCTGCACCTGCCCTGGTGGCGGGGAGCGCGCTACTTCATGCAACATCTCGTCGACGGCGATCTGGCGAACAATCAGCACGGGTGGCAGTGGACCGCAGGAACCGGTACCGACGCCTCGCCGTACTTCCGAGTGTTCAACCCGATCACCCAGGGCGAGAAGTTCGACCCCACCGGCGACTACGTGCGACGTTGGGTGCCGGAGCTACGCGGCGAAGAGGGCAAAGCCGTGCACACGTTGAAGTTCGGCCGACCCAAGGAGTACGTGGAGCCGATCGTCGACCACAAACACGAGCGGGAAGTGGCGATCGCTCGTTTCAAGGCCATCTAGCGACTGCTATCTCCTGCGGGACAGCCCGACTCCTACCAGGCAGATGACGCCGCCGACCACAGCGAGGACGTGCGGAATCTCGCCGAGCAACAGCCAGGCCAGAACGATGGTGATCGGCGGTACGGCATAGGTGGTGATGCCGAGCTTGCCCGCGTTCATGCGAGTCAACGCATAGGCCCAGGTGCTGAACGCCAATGCGGTCGGCACCAGGCCGAGATAGACCAATCCGCCGGTGGCACCGGCCGAGGCCGTCGACAGGTCGTCGAGCAAGGCCGGAGCGAAAGGCAGTGTGCACACCGCGCCGATCGTGCAGGCCATCCACGTGACCTGCAGGCCGGGGATCGTGCGCAGCACCGGCTTCTGGCTGAGCACGCCGATCGCGTAGGTCACCGCAGACACCAGACACAGTGCGATGCCGAGGAAGCCGGGGTCGGTTCTGGTGGTCGTGGTCGTAGTGGTGGCCGTGACGAGGCCGACCATGACCGCGCCCGCGAACGCTATGCCCGCACCGATCACCAGCCACTTCGGAAAGCCCTCGCCCAGAAGCAGTCCCGCGAACAGGGCAACGAGAATCGGCCCGATCTGAATGATCATCGACGTGGTGCCGGCGTCCACGCGTTGCTCGGCGGCATTGAGTGAGACGTTGTAGATGCCGAACCAGAACACGCCGATGCTGATGATCTGCAGCCACTGTGTGCGGTTCGGTCTCACCCACTCTCTTCTGATCAACACGATCGCGCCCAGTGCGAACGATCCGATCAACAACCTGCCCAAGGCCAGGGGCCCGGCACCGAAGGATTCGCCGACGCCGCGAATGGCAACGAAGGCCGAGGCCCACGAGACCACCGTGACGGTGATGGCCCCGAGGGCGAGCCAGTCGACGGCGAAACGGGTGCCGAGATCTGTCATGAGGAGGACGCTACTGTGCGGGAGTGCCCCATGGCGCGCGGTTTTCGGCCATGGTTGCACCGATTTCCGCCGGGAGCGTCCCCACCCGTCGTGCGCGTTGTGCATACCTGGGTATACGCACAACGCGCACGACCGGTCAGCGGCCGAGCAACTTCTCCAGCGCATCGAGGACGGCCGGATCTTCGATGGTCGACGGCACGCCGTACTCCTCGCCGGCGACGATCTGGCGCATCGTCTTACGCAGGATCTTGCCCGATCGGGTCTTCGGCAGCGCTCCGACGATCGTCACGTCGCGGAACGTCGCCAGTGCACCGATCTGGTCGCGCACCATGGCCACCAGTTCGGTGCGCAGTTGCTCCTCGGTGATGGTCTCCCCGGCTTTGAGCACCACATAGCCGCTGGGACGCTGGCCTTTCAGGTCGTCGTGAATGCCGATCACGGCACATTCGGCGACGGCAGGGTGGCCGGCCAGCACCGCCTCCATCGACCCTGTCGACAGGCGATGGCCGGCAACATTGATGACGTCGTCGCTGCGGCCGAGGACGTAGACGTACCCGTCGGCGTCGATGTATCCGGAATCTCCGGTGAGGTAGTAGCCGGGGAAGGTATCGAGATAGGAACGCTGGAAACGTGATTCGTCGTTCCACAAGCCCACCAGAGCGCCCGGAGGTAGGGGCAGCCGCACGACGATGTTGCCCTCGGTGCCGGCGTCGACGGGATTGCCCGACGCGTCGAGGATTCCGACCTGGAACCCCGGTACCGGTACAGTCGGCGATCCGGGTTTGATCGGAAGTGGTTCCAACCCGCGAAGATTGGCGCAGATCGCCCACCCGGTCTCGGTCTGCCACCAATGGTCGACGACGGGCCGATCGAGCGTGCGTGAACTCCATTCGTAGGTATCGGGATCGAGGCGCTCGCCGGCGACGAACAGGGTCTCGAGCGAGGAGGTGTCGTATTTCTCGAGCTCGGCGGCATGAGGATCGACCTTGCGGATGGCGCGCAGCGCGGTCGGAGCGGTGAACAGTGCGCGGACTCCGTGATCCTGGATCACCCGCCAGAACGCGCCGGCATCGGGAGTGCCGACAGGCTTACCCTCGTACAGAACTGTCGTGGCACCGGCGAACAGGGGCGCGTAGACGATGTACGAATGTCCGACGACCCAGCCCACATCGGACGCGGTCCACATCACCTGGCCGGCCCCGACGTCGTAGATGTTGCGCATCGACCACGTCAACGCGACGGCATGACCGCCGTTGTCCCGCACCACGCCCTTGGGCTTCCCGGTGGTGCCCGAGGTGTACAGGATGTACAGCGGATCGGTGGCCAGGACTGAAACCGGTTGGGCGGCAGTGGCGTCGGCGATGAGGGTGTCCCAGTCCAGCCAGTCGTGGTCGCCGGGAATTCCCTCTCGTGATTTCACGATCACCGACGGTGTGTTCGCGGTGGTGAGAGTCAGCGCGCGTGCCACCAGAGGCAGATACTCGATGACGCGACCCGGCTCGAAGCCACCGCTCGCGGTGATCAGCAGCACCGGCTCGGCGTCGTCGATGCGGGCTGCGAGTTCCTTGGCCGCGAAGCCGCCGAACACCACCGAGTGCACCGCGCCGAGCCTGGCGCACGCGAGCATCGCGATGACGGCCTCGGGAATCATCGGCAGGTAGATCACCACCCGGTCGCCCGGGCCGACTCCCTGCGCCCGCAGCACTCCGGCGAAGCGCGCGGTTTCGTCGAGGAGTTCGGCGTACGTGTAGCTGCGGGTGAGTCCGAGCATCGCGGAGTCGTAGATCAACGCGGTCCGGTTGCCGTTCCCGGCGTCGACGTGCCGGTCGAGCGCGTTGAAGCAGGTGTTCAGGCGGGCTGCGGGAAACCAGTGCGAGCCGTCGAACGCGGTGGTGGGAGGGGTGTCCCAGTCGACTCCCGCGGCGGCGTCGAGCCAGAATTCCTCGCGCTGGTCGATGCTGCTGTCGAACGCCTGCCGATACTCGCCACTCATGTCAGCGAGCGTAGTTCGAGGGTGGATGGTGCGGGCGAGGTTGCGCACTACCGACGACGACCGGCGCAATCCCGTCGACCGGCGGTCGTTGTGTGCACTGGTGCCCGAAGCGGCGTCAATATTCACCGGCGGGGCGTCAAGATTGCGTCAACACCTCTGCCCGACGCCACCGCGCGGCGCAAGACTTCTTCTCATGACTCTTCTCGACATGCTTCCGTCTCTCGGTGCCGCTTATGTTGCGCGGTGCGACCCAGCGCTGTGGCCCGCCGATACGCACTGTGTGTGCGGCCGCGTCACGGTCGACGGCATTGCGCTGGAGGATCTGGCCGACGCGCAGGGCACTCCGGTGCAGTACGGGCGGGTTCTGGTGACCCGGGTGCGTTCGGTCATCGCCGGCGAGGTGGGCGTCGACGCGGAGTTCGGTGACCTGCTGCAGGCCGTGGTGGTCAACCGGCATTCTGTGGGGCCGGTCGTCAAGGTCGATGTGCACAGCCCGGGACGCAGCTGTGTCGCTCCGGTGGAGCTGCCCGGGGACCTGCGTGCGGGTGATGTGCTGGCGCTCGTAACCTCGCAGGTGCACGGCGGAGCCTGCGGTCGTTCCGCAGGCTCCACTCCGGTCTCGTAGCAGGGGTCGAGTTCCACTCACACAACCCCGAGAGTGCGGTAGCGGCCGAGTCTCGCACTGGTCCGAGCGGCGGCGTCGACTGTCGACAGCGCGTGTAATTCTCCGGCGATGGCATCGGCGATACGCACCGAGAAGGCAGCGGGCTCGTCGGCCGCATCGGGGAGTTCGGGAACGATGGCGTCGACGATGCCGTCACGCAGCAGATCGACCGATCGGATGCCCTGCGCCTCGGCCATCTGCGCGGCGTGAGCGGTGTCTCGGTGCACGATGGCACTGGCCCCCTCGGGTGGAAGTGGTGCGAGCCAGGCATTCTGGGCGCACAGCACCCGATCGGCCGGCAGCAGCGCGAGTGCCCCGCCGCCGGTGCCCTGACCGAGCAGGACCGAGACCGTCGGGGTATCCACCGTGACCAGATCGGCGATCGAGCGTGCGATCTCGGGTGCCAAGCCACCTTCCTCGGCTTCCTTGGACAGTGCTGCACCGAACGTGTCGATCACCAGCACCAGCGGTAACCGCAATTCCTCGGCCAGCCGCATGCCGCGTCGGGCTTCGCGCAGCGCCGCCGGGCCCATTGTCGCGGTGGCGGTGCTGCTGCTGCGGTCGTTGCCGAACAGCACACAGGAGACACCGTGAATACGGCAAAGGGACAACAGAATCGAGGTATCTGCCTCGCCTTGACCTGTACCGCTGAGTGGAACCTGTTCGGTGGCAGCATGTTCGATGAGTTGCCGGATGCCCGGTCGGTCGGTGCGTCGAGACGACAGAACCGAATGCCACGCAGTCCGCTCCGGTAGGACGGGCTGATAATCGTCGGCGAGATCCGGCCACACGGGGGCGTCGAGGATCACGCGCAGCGCTCGGGTGAGCAGGTTTCGCAACTGATCGACGGGTACCACGCCGTCGAGGACGCCATGTTGGTACAGGTTCTCGGCGGTCTGCACGCCATCGGGAAAAGGCTTGTCGTACAACGCCTGATAGACGCGTGGGCCGAGGAATCCGATGAGCGCTCCGGGTTCGGCGAGGGTGACGTGGGCCAACGATCCCCAGGACGCGAACACGCCGCCGGTCGTCGGATTGCGGAGATACACCAGATAGGGCAGGTGCATTGCTTTGTGGGCAGTGACGGCGGAGGCAATCTTGACCATCTGCACGAAGGCGAGTGTGCCCTCCTGCATTCGCGTTCCGCCGGAGGTAGGCGAGGCGATCAGCGGCAACCCTTCGGCGGTCGCGCGTTCGACGGCGGAGGTGATGCGCTCGGCCGCCGCGACACCGATGGAGCCGGCGAGAAAGCTGAACTCGCAGGCGATCAACACAACTCGTCGGCCGTCGATGGTGCCCTCGCCTGTCACCACCGACTCGTCGACTCCACTTTTCTCACGAGCCTTGGCCAGGTCCTTGCGATAGGACTCGCCAGGATGGACGTCCACCGGCGTGGAGTCCCACGACACGAACGATCCGCCGTCGAGAACGGAATCGAGAATCTCGGCGGCGGATGTCCGTGGGCTCATGGAAGAACCCTAGCGAGCAAACGCTTCCTTCCACGAGACGGTCTTGCCGATCCGAAGAATGGAACGTTGGTAGATCTTCGCTGCGCCCATCGCCAGGATCGCGGTGGTGATGATCATCAGGACTGCGGTGCCGATGATCTGCACCGGTGAGGCGACTCCCGCGGCGATGCGTAGCGGCATCATGATGGCGGAAAACGGCGGGATCCAGCTCAGTGTGTTGCTCAACGTGCTCTCGGGATCGCCGATGGACGCGAACGCCGCGTAGAACATCGCCAGGATCAGGATCAGCAGCGGCATGGTCGTCGAGTTCACGTCTTCCTGTCGCGAGACCATCGAACCTCCTGCCGCGTAGAGCACCGCGAAGAAGGCGAAGCCCAAGATGAACCACGCCATCGTTGCTGCGAAGACGCTCAACGCGGCACCGGTGACCGTGAGGACGCCCGTGCCCAATCCTGCTCCGACACCTGCTATTCCGTACAAGGCAAGCTGCAAGATGCCGACCGCTCCGATGCCGAGGATCTTCCCCCACAGCAATTGCAGGGGACGTACGGTGGACAGCAGCAGTTCGACGACACGCGAGGACTTCTCCTCGACGACGCCCATCGCCACGTACATGCCGAATCCGATGATCTGGGCGTACAGGAGGAACACGGAGGCTGCAGCCAACGCAATGCGCTGCCCTGCCTCGGGGTCGGGCGGATCGATCGCGTCGACGGTGACCGTCGCGGCACCCGTCGTCGCCGCGAGCTCGTTCTGGTCGACGCCCTGTTGTGCCAGTGCGGTATTCGTGGCCTGTGTCGTCACACTGCCCTCGACGACGGCGCGCAGTGTCCCGGTGAGATCGGATTCGGTGACGGCGGTGTATGCGCCTGCGGTGCCGTCCGGAACCAGTGCCACATCGAGATCCCCGGATTCGACGCCGCTGCGCGCGGCTGCTGCGTCGGCGATCTCACGAACCTCCACCGGAGAACCGACGGCGTCGCCGGTGGCTACCATGACGGCCGCGATGGACTGATCGCCCGCGACGCCGACGACGTCGCGCTCCTCGTCACCGCTGCCGGAGAAGATCGAGAACGCGATGATGCCGCCGACGATGACGGCCAGAATGATCACGTTGCTGATGATGAAGCTCTTCTTCATCACCTGAACGGTGAACTCGCGCTTGGCTATCAGGGATACTGCGCTCAAAGAATTCAGTTGGGAGCTCATGCCACTACCGCCTCTCGGAACAGATCGCTCAGGGAAGGTTTCTGGATGGAGAATTCGTGTACCGGTCCGGTCGCCAGGGCGGCCCGCAGGATCTCTTGGTCGTCGGCCCCGGCTTCCAAGCCCAGGACCGTGACTCCGTCGCTGTGGCCGAGGGTGCTCACTCCGGCGATGCCCGACGCCCATCCTGGGGCCGCGTTCGGTGCGTGGACGTGGAGGTGCGAATCTCCCGATCCACGAAGTTCGTCGACGGTTCCGACGGCTTTCATCGAGCCGGCGGCGATGATGCCGACGCGGTCGCACAGGCGTTGCACCAGATCGAGTTGGTGGCTCGAGAAGACCACCGGCACTCCGGCAGCGGCCTTTTCGCGGAGGACCTCGCTCATCACGTCGACGGCTATCGGGTCGAGACCGGAGAACGGTTCGTCCAGCACCAGAACGGCGGGGTCGTGCACCAGTGCTGCTGCCAACTGCACGCGCTGCTGGTTGCCCAGGCTGAGTGCGTCGACGGTGTCGTTCACTCGCTCGTCGATACCGAGGCGTTCGGTCCAGCGGATCACCGCGGCCTTGGCATCTTTGGACGACAGGCCGTGCAATTCGGCCATGTAGGCCAACTGCGGGCCGACCTTCATCTTCGGGTAGAGGCCACGCTCCTCGGGCATGTAGCCGATGGTGCGTCGGACATCGAGGTTGACGGGCTTGCCGCCCAACAGAACCTGGCCGGAATCTGCGGACAGTACGCCCAGTGCGATGCGCATCGTGGTGGTCTTGCCTGCGCCGTTACTACCGACGAAGCCGAAGAGCTCGCCCGGCCTTACGTCGAAGCTGAGGTTGTCGAGGGCGATCTTGTCGCCGTATCTCTTGGAAACGGAGTCGATCGTGAGGGTGCTCATGGTGCCCTTTCGGTCGTTACTGCTGGTCGAAATCTTCGGGTTCGGGGTCAGGGGGTGATCCAGGCGAGAATGATTGCTGGAGTCGATATTCCGGTCATCAGCGCGGCGAGGGTCCAACCGCCACCGGCGTATGCGAGTCGAGGGAGATCGGGGAAGGTCGTGGACAGGACGATCAGCGCGAAGGCCGCGGCCATGACGAGACCCTGCGTGACGGTGAGGCCAATGGATCGAGCTTCGTTGCGCTGCTGCACTTCCCATTCGTCCAGTGCGCCGACGGGCGCGTCACTGTGGCGGCTCGAGACCGTTTGCAGAGCGGTCCAGATCGGGATGAAGATAATTGCGGCGGGAATCCAGACAATCGCGGCCCACGAGAAGAACAGCGTAGAGATGCTGATTACGAGGAACGTCAGGTCGGCGACGATCACGGCTACGGCGAGAATCCGGCGTCGTCGCTGCGTGCGCCACTTCGTAAGCCAATGTCTGGTGTTGGCATCGTTCTCCAGGAATCGTCTGGTGCGATAGGCCTGGTAGCGGGTGAGTATGTCTGGTTGCGGAGTCATGACGTCAGCCGTCCTCGGGGTCGGGGTCGGGGGTGGTCCATGCGAGAAGCATTGCGGGGGTAGCTCCTCCAGCGCTCAACGCGGTCAGCATCAGTGCGCCGCCGGAGATTCCGAGATTTGTTGCCCCGAAGATCGACCCGAGAAACAGGTACGCAGCGGCTGCGGTGCCCAAGACCTGAGTAACCGTCAGGCCGATGGATCGGGCCTCGCTGCGAAGCTGCACTTCGAGCTCGTCGAGCGCGTCCACCGGTGCTTCGGCGCGCCGATTGGACACGATGCCGAGGACTATCGTCGCGAACGCGAACACGATGTAGCAGATTCCCCAGAATCCGATGGCCCAGTCGAATGCCGGTTCCAAGAGTGCGAATCCCGCAGATGCTGCGAGCAGTAACAGGAGGAGCACCACGAAGCCTCGGCGTCGTTTCTGGACTCGCAGTCCCGGTAGCCAGTTGGCATAGGTCTTTTCGTTCTCCAGGAATACTCTCGTCCGGGCTTCCTGATATCTGCTGAAGATGCTGGTGCTGGTCTTCATCGATCCTTCTCCCTTCGGAAGAGTTCGGCCGAGAGTGGTCCGAGTTCTTCTCGTGAGAACACTGCTTCGATCGGCAGATCGAAGACGTCGCAGATGCGCATCGCGAGATCGAGGCTCGGGTAGTGGTCGCCTCGTTCGAGGGCACCCACTGTCTGGGGATTCACTTCGACGAGTTCGGCCAGTTGCGCGCGGCTCATCTTTCGTTCTGCCCGCAGAACGCCCACCCTGTTGAAGATCGGGAGCGCGGTACCGCGCTTGATGGGGCTCATGACAATGAAGTGTTGTATAAACCCAACGATCTGTCAACGGTTGATAACAGATTGCTTCAGGTCGTCTACATTTCCTGTTGCTCTCGGGCATCGGTGACGATGGAGCGCATCGTCGTCAGGAACTCGTCGATCGTCGCGCGCTGATCGGGTGTGAAACGGGCCAGCTCCGTCACTGCTCGGCCGATGACCGGACCGAAGAACGTGGTACCGAGTTCGGACGCATGAGAGGTGACGCGCAGCAGTACGCGTCTGCGATCGGAGGGGTCAGGTTCGCGTCGGACCAAGTCGCGCTTGGTCATTCGATCGATCAGGGCTGTGATCGACGCAGATTCCAGTCCCAGCTGTCCGCCGAGCCAGCCGGGCGTGGCGCGCGCTCCGGCTCGGTCCGCATCCAGCAGGCAGATCAGCGCTCGGATATCCGTCGGGTGGAGCGTATGTCTCTGCGCGAACTCCGCACCCAGCAGGTCGAGGTCGACGGTCAGCGCGCGGAGTTGATGGACGGCAGAGGCGGGCTCGGTCATGTGCTGATCCCTCGGGAGATGCTGGACGTGAAGTCCTTCTATTGTCTACTATCTCGATCATCGAGAGAATAGAGGGACCAGTGACGCTCGACGGATTTTTCGCCGCCTACGACCGAGTGCTGCGTAAGTGGCCCGCAGATACCCACGCCATCGAGGTGAACGCCGCGCACGGCACGACGCGAGTCAATGCCTGCGGACCCGTCGACGGTCCACCGATGGTGCTGCTGCCGGGCGCGGGAGCAACCTCCACGGTCTGGTTCGCCAATGTCGGGGCACTATCGAAGCACTACCGGGTGTACGCGGTGGACTTGATGGGAGACGTCGGACGGAGCGAGCCGAAGGGACGGTCCATCGACTCCGTGGACGAGCTGCTGAACTGGGTGTCGGCGGTGCTGGACGAGCTCGAGCTGCCCGCTGTGGCACTCTGCGGCCACTCGTACGGTGCGATGATCGCTCTGGCTTACGCCCTGCGAAGCCAAGGCCGCGTCGATGCGCTCACGCTGCTCGATCCCAATTCGTGCTTCGGCTCCATGAGTCCTCGGTACCTCCTGCACGCCCTGCCGATATTGCTGTCTCCCAATGAGAAACGGCAGCGCAGCTTCGTACGGTGGGAAACCGATGACGCGCAGCTGGATTCCGACTGGCTCGACGTCCTCGCCCTCGGTGCCGCATATGCCCCGACCACAAAAACCATCGTCCCGAAACGGCCGAAACCCGCTGCGTTCGAGAACTTCGGTGTGCCCACCACCGTGGTTCTTGCAGGGAAGGGCAAGGTGCACACCGCCGCCCGCATCGAAGCGGCTGTGCATGACGTGCTGCCGTCGGCGAGGACAGTAGTGCTCGAGGACGCCACGCACCACGGACTGCCGATGCATCCTGCCGCCGAGGTGAACGAAATTCTGCTGAGTTGACGTGAATCGTGTGCAGCCAACCGCGCTCAGCGCGGTCAGTTGCACCCGATTCGGTGCGACCTACCTCTCGCTCAGCCGTCCATCGTTCATCGTCCAGTGCCGAGTGCTGCGAACGGTGTCGAGCATTCTGCGGTCGTGCGTCACCAGCAACAGGGTTCCCTCGAAGTTCTCCATCGCACGTTCGAGTTGTTCGATGGCGGGCAGGTCCAGGTGGTTGGTGGGCTCGTCGAGCACCAGCAGATTCACTCCGCGGGCCTGCAGCAAAGCGAGTGCGGCTCTGGTGCGCTCACCGGGCGAGAGCGACGACGCCGGCCGTAGTGCGTCGTCGCCGCGCAGACCGAACTTGGCCAGCAGGGTGCGCACCTCGGCGTCGGGCCACTCGGGAACTGCGGCACTGAGGGCGTCGGACACCGTGCCCTCGCCGACGAAATGTGCGCGCGCCTGGTCGATTTCGCCGACAGCGACACCGGAGCCGAGCGAGGCCGTGCCCTCGTCCGGCTCCAACCGGCCCAGCAGTACCGACAGCAATGTCGTCTTGCCGGAGCCGTTGGGCCCCGTGATGAGGACTCGATCGCCCCACTCGATCTGCGTCGTCACCGGGCCGAACGTGAACCCGGATCGCCGCACAAGAGCACCGCTCAGAACCGAGACGACGGTTCCACTGCGGGGAGCTGCCGCGATCTCCATGCGCAGTTCCCACTCCTTGCGCGGTTCCTCGACCACCTCGAGTCGCTCGATCCGGCGTTGCGTCTGACGGGCTTTCGCGGCCTGCTTCTCGGTGGACTCGGCGCGGGTCTTGCGGGCGATCTTGTCGTTGTCGGTGGCCTTTCGGCGCGCATTGCGGACACCTGATTCCATCCAGTTCCGCTGCATCTGCGCCCGGGACTCCAAAGCGGACTTCGTGTCTGCGAACTCGTCGTACTTTTCCCTGGCATGCTGGCGCGCGATTTCCCGCTCCGCCAGATACGACTGGTAGCTGCCGTCGTAGACGTCGATGCGACGCTGAGCCCGATCGAGCTCGACGACGCCCGTTACCGTCCGCGCCAGGAACTCTCGATCGTGACTGACGACGACGATCGCGGCCCGCGTCGCGACGACGAACTGCTCGAGTTGCTCGAGTCCCGCCAGATCGAGATCGTTGGTGGGCTCGTCGAGCAGCAGGATGTCGTAGCGGGCAAGCAGAATCGCAGCGAGACCGGCGCGGGCTGCCTGCCCACCGGACAGCGCCGTCATGAGCGCAGACCCATCGACATCCAGACCGAGATCCGCAAGCACCTTCGCAGTGCGTTCCGCCAGATCCGCCCCTCCGAGGGCCAACCACCGCTCGAGCGCAGGGGTGTACAGGTCTTCGTCGCTGCTACCCAGGGCCTCCGCGGCCGAGTTCATCGCAGATTCTGCCTCGGTGACCCCGGTGCGCCGCCCGAGAAATTCCAGCACCGTCTCCCCAGCGATACGTTCCGGCTCCTGCGCCAAGTAGCCGACGGTCGCGTCGGGCGGGCTGGTGTAGATGTCACCCTCGTGATCGGCCGTGCCCACCCCCGCGAGCAGCGTCAACAGCGTCGACTTGCCCGCCCCGTTCGCACCGACCAGTCCGATCACGTCCCCCTCGGTCACCGTCAGATCGAGGCCGGAGAACAGGGTTCGATCGCCGTGAAAAGCGGCAAGGTCATCGATACGAAGCGTTGCGGTCACACCGAACAGTATGATGCGGGAACAACACCACCCCACTCACCGTTGGCATTCGTATGACGTATTCAGCGGAGACCAGCACTGTCCCGACCATCGTGCTCAACGACGGCACGTCCATTCCCCAGCTCGGGTTCGGCGTGTGGCAGGTCCCTGACGACGGTGCCCAGGCCGCAGTGACCGAGGCGCTGAAGGTCGGTTACCGCAGCATCGACACCGCCAAGGTGTACGAGAACGAGGCCGGCACCGGCAAGGCGATCGCGGAGTCCGGCATCGCCCGCGACGAGCTGTTCATCACCACCAAGTTGTGGAACGACGATCAGGGCTACGACTCCACCCTGCAGGCATTCGACGCCAGCATGGATCGCCTCGGGCTCGAGTACCTCGACCTCTACCTCATCCACTGGCAGCAGCTCGATCGCGACAAGTACATCGATACGTTCAAGGCATTTCAGAAGCTCAAGGCCGACGGCCGAATCGGTTCCATCGGTGTCTCCAACTTCACCATCCCCACCCTCGAGAAGCTGATCGATGCGGTCGGCGAGACGCCGTCGGTCAACCAGATCGAGCTGCATCCGCGCCTGATCCAGGAAGAACTGCGCGCGTTCCACACCTCGAAGGGGATTGCCACCGAGGCCTGGAGCCCGCTCGGCTCGGGCACCATTCTCGACGAGCCGGTGTTCGCGAAGATCGGTGACGCACACGGAGTCACCCCGGCCCAAGTCATTCTGCGGTGGCACATCCAGCTCGGCAACGTCGTGATCCCCAAGTCGGTCACCCCCGAGCGGATCGCCAGCAACTTCGACGTGTTCGGCTTCGAGCTGAGCAACGACGAGCTTCAGCAGATCAGTGCGTTGGATTCCGCCGACGGTCGCACCGGCCCGGACCCGGACAAGTTCAGCAGCTGACCTGTCAGGTGCAGGCACGTCGGGGGCCTAGTCTGTACCCATGTCGGAACCGCTCGTAGGCAAGACCGTTGCCCTCACCGCCGAGCGGCGTGCAGACGAATTGGCCACCATGCTCGAACGCCGCGGCGCGAACATCGTTCACGCCGCGGCGATTCACGTTCTGCCCCTCGTCGACGATTCCGAATTGAAGTCTGCCACCGAGGGCATCGTCGAACGTCCACCACAGATCGTCGTCATCAGCACCGGCATCGGTTTCCGGGGCTGGCTCGACGCGGCCGCCGACTGGGGTATGCGCGAGAACCTTCTGACCGCCTTGGGACACACCCGCATCATCGCCCGAGGCCCCAAGGCGCGTGGGGCAATTCGCGGTGCAGGTCTTCGAGAAGAGTGGTCGCCGGCCACCGAGGCCTCTCAGGAAGTAGCCGATCACCTTGCCGCCGAGGGTGTTTCCGGAGTGGACATCGCAGTTCAGCTGCACGGCGTCATCACCGAATGGGAACCGACGATTCATCTGAGCGATGCGTTGAGCGAACTCGGCGCGCAGGTCCGGCCGATCCCGGTGTACCGGTGGATTCGGCCCGAGGATCAGACCCCGCTCATCGATCTGCTGACCAGCATCGTGGAGCATCGAGTGGATGCGGTGACGTTCACCAGCGCCCCTGCCGCCGCGTCCCTGCTCTCCACGGCCAAGGACAACGGCCTGCTCGACGCCTTTCTCGACGCGCTGCGAGGCCCCGTCGCCGCGATCTGTGTCGGACCGGTGACGTCCGCCCCTCTCGACGCATTGGACGTGCCGACATCGATGCCGAGCCGAGCGCGATTGGGCGCGCTGGCGAAGTTCGTGACCGAGCAGCTCGGTTAATCCAGAGTCTCGAGCAGTTCCGTCACCGCCGCACGCCCGGCCCGGTTCGCCCCGATCGTGCTCGCCGACGGCCCGTAGCCCAGCAGATGGACGCGATGATTCGCGGCCACTCGGGTGGCGAGCCGCCCGTCCATGACGATTCCTCCGCCGTGCTCACGTAGGCGCAACGGGGCGAGGTGATCGAGGGCGCTCCGAAATCCCGTGGCCCACAGTATGACGTCGGCGTGCTGGCTCGAACCGTCCTCCCACACCACCGAATCGGCGGTGATTCTGGAGAACATCGGCTTACGTTCGAGCGCACCGCGCTCGCGTGCGGCGGCCAACGACGGCGTGAGCAACAGGCCGGTCACCGATACGACCGACCCGGGTGGCAGGCCCGCCCGTACGCGTTCTTCGACCATCGCGACGGCCCTGCGGCCGGCATCGTGATCGAATTCTCCGTCTCGAAACACCGGAGGTCGACGCGTCACCCACGTGGTGGTCGTCACCTGCGATATCTCGTCGAGTAGCTGAACGGCTGAGATCCCGCCACCGACCACCACGACGTGCTTGCCGGCGAACTCGTCGGCCGTCCGGTAGTCCTTGGTGTGCAGTTGCCTGCCCGCAAAGGTCTCGGCTCCGTCGTAGTGCGGGAAGAACGGCTTCTCCCACGTCCCGGTGGCATTGATCAACCCCTCGGCCATGACGACCGTCTCGCCGGCCTCCACCCGGAAGCGGGAGTCGCGATCGCACACGACGGTCACCGCGACGGGGCGTCGAACACGCAGTTCGAAGCGTTCCTCGTACTCGCGGTAGTAGCGGGGGACGGCGACGGCGGCCGGAACGGTCTCGGCGGGTTCGTCGTCCAGCGTGTCGGCGAATGTCATCCCGGGCAGGTCGTGGACCCCGTTGACGGTGCTCAGCGTCAGGGAAGGCCAGCGGAACTGCCAGGCGCCACCGGGGCCGGGAGCGCTGTCCAGCATCACAAAACCTTCGCCTGCGACGAGGCCGGCTCGATGTAGGTGGTACCCGGCCGAGAGACCGGCCTGGCCCGCGCCGATGACGGCAACTCGAGTATCGATCACGGCTACCAGTAGATCAGCCACCCAGTAGGTAAAACCGATACCGGTCGGTAACCTCTGCTCTCGTGATCGGACTCTCTCGTGACGGCGACGTCGTCACCCTCGAACTTCAGCGCCCGGAACGACGGAACGCGTTGAACTCCGAGTTGTGCCTGGCGGTGCAGCGTGGAATCGAACAAGCCGAACGCGACGGCGCGCGGGTCGTCGTCATCACCGGCGAGGGAACCGTGTTCTGCGCGGGCGCCGATCTGACCGGTGACGCATTTCCCGAGCATTTCGGGCAGACGCTCGAGGACATGCTGTTTGCCGTCGAGTCTGCGTCCATTCCGGTGGTGGCGGCGATCAACGGCCCGGCCGTGGGGGCGGGCACGCAGCTCGCCATCGCCTGCGACCTGCGGGTTGTCGCGTCCGATGCATTCTTCGAGATTCCGTCCACCCGTCTCGGCTTGGCGGTGAGCAACTGGACCATCAAGCGTTTGGCTGCTCTCGCAGGCGGAGGAGTTGCGCGCACGATTCTGCTGGGAGGGGAGCGGGTCTATCCCGAGCAGGCCTACACCTCTGGGCTGGCCAACAAGCTCGGCGATGTCGGTGCGGCGGATGAGTGGGCCCACTCGATCACCGCACTCGCGCCCTTGGCGCTGAAGCATCTCAAGCTTGTGTTCAACGACGATGGAGCACATGATGTTCCGACGCCGGAGCAGCATGCCGCGTTCGAGGCAGCGTGGAGCAGCGAAGACATGAAGGAAGCGCGGCGGGCACGTACCGAGAAGCGCGCACCGAAATTCGTGGGCAGATGATCACCGGAGCGCCCGACGCGGGCGATACCGCGTGGCTGCTGGCGAGCACCGCACTGGTGTTGCTGATGACGCCTGGCCTGGCCTTCTTCTACGGCGGTATGGTGCGCTCGAAGAGTGTGCTCAATATGATGATGATGAGCTTGTCGGCCATCGCCGTCGTCTGGCTGCTGTGGTTGGCGTTCGGATTCTCGATGGTGTTCGGCGACAACGTGATCGGTGGCTGGATCGGAAACCCGTTGCAGTATGCCGGTTTCGAAGGCTTGCTGGGCGGGGTGTACACCTCGGCCGCAGGCACAGTGTCGATTCCGTTGGTGGGAACTGTTCCGGCACTGGTGTTCGCGGCTTTCCAAGCGGGATTCGCCATGGTGACCGTGGCGCTGATCTCCGGAGCCGTCGCAGATCGAATGCGGTTCGTTCCATGGGTGCTGTTCGCGGCGCTGTGGTCCACGCTGGTGTACTTTCCGGTGGCGCACTGGGTGTTCTCGCTGGACGGTCTCACCAGTGAATTCGGTGGGTGGATCAGCAATCGGCTCGGGGCGATCGATTTCGCCGGCGGCACGGCGGTGGAGATCAACGCCGGCGTCGCCGGGCTGGTACTCGCGCTCGTGGTCGGCAAGCGGAGTGGGTGGCCGCGAGATCCCATGCGCCCGCACAACCTTCCTGCCGTCATGCTCGGAGCCGGATTGCTGTGGTTCGGCTGGTTCGGCTTCAACGCGGGATCGTCGTTGGCCGCGGACGGCGTCGCCGCAGTGGCGCTGGTGAACACGATGGGTGCCGGAGCCTTGTCCATGGCGGCGTGGCTGGTCGTCGAAAAGCTGCGCGACGGTCGTGCGACATCGTTCGGCGCGGCCTCGGGTGTGGTGGCCGGCTTGGTGGCGATCACGCCGTCGTGCACCGCAGTGACGCCCATCGGTGCCGCCGCGATCGGCATCGTCGCAGGCGCGCTGTGTGCCTTGGCGATCGGTCTCAAATACCGCTTCGGCTACGACGATTCGCTCGACGTCGTAGGCGTGCACCTGGTGGGCGGTGTCGTCGGCACGCTGATGATAGGACTGGTTGCCAGCGCACAGATGCCGGCCGGAGTGGACGGTCTGTTCTACGGCGGCGGTCTGCATCAGCTCGGGGTACAGGCGGTCGCGGTGGTTGCGGTGTTCGTCTACTGCGCGGTCGTCACCACCGGCATCGCGTTCGCGATCAGGGCAGTGATGGGCGTGCGCGCCGATGCGCAGCACGAAGCCGACGGCCTCGACGAGCACGAGCATGCCGAGTCCGCATACGACTTCGGGGTGGGCCACGGAGGCAGTGGCAAGCCTGGTCTTTTCGGTAAGTAGGGGTAGAGTTTACGAACCGCCTGGTACTTGAAAGCTGTTGTGTCCCTTTTGGGTTGATGTGCTCGATCGTTGTTCGGATCGGCCCCGTTCGTTCATCTCGGGTTCGCTCGGCACGCGTGTTCCACCCATAGTTTTTCGCTGCTCGGCATCGAGTGATGGACACGACGAAAGACTGAGGAACATGAAGCTGACTCGATTCGCGGCAACGTCCGCATTGGTCATTGCAGCGATGACGACCGCCATGGGCACCGCCTATGCGGACCCGGCACCGGCTCCCGCCGCTGCCGTCGGGTGGAACGTCACCCAGTCCGGCAACCAGGTCCTCGTCGATACCTCGGCAGGCACCCTGAGCAACGAAGACAACCAACTGGTCGTCCGGGACGCCAACGGCATACTCGTGGAATCGGTTCCGCTGGCCATCGCAGCCGACGGATTCTCGCACCCCGTCGCCGCTGTCATCGACGGAAACCACGCCACCCTGACCGCCGATGTCTCGCCCGCCGCGGCAACCCCGGTCTCCACCTCCCTCCCCGGCCTGCAGCAGGTCGACCTGCCCGCCGCAGTCGCAGGCGTCAAGGACAACCTCAGCCTCACTGCTTCTGTCGGCGGATTCCTCGGTGCTGCAACCGGGATCGTCGGCGGATGCATCCTGGGAATCATCACCGGAGTCGTCGTGACTGCCCCGGTCGCAACTCTCCTCGGAATGGGCCCCATCGGCGGGTGCGTCATCGGCGCAATCGCTCTCGGTTCCATCGGATCCCTCGCCGGTACCGCCGGCGGTGGCCTGGGTGCCGTCGCCGCCAACGCCGGACAGTTCATTCAGCTGCTCAACGCTCCCCCCGCCGTCAAGAAGTAGTCGCCGACGGTAGAACTGTGGCCCGCATCGGATCTCCGGTGCGGGCCACAGTCGTCGGGACGCCTAGCGGGCCAGCGCGAGATCTCCCACGTGTGCCCGTCGAGCTGTCGCCACGAGTTCGACGACCGCGTCGGCCACCTCGTGGGCTCGTTCCAGAATGACCATGTGTCCGGCGTGCTCGACGCGTACCAGCCGGGTCTGCGGCAGATGTGCGGCAAGGGTTTCGGAGTGGCGCATCGGAGTCATCAGGTCGTCCGACCCGCACAGAACGAGTGTCGGGATCGTGGCCAACGCCGCGAGGCCCGCGACCTCGTCGAGACCACGGAACGCTCCGAGGAATCCGGCCATCGTGACGATGGACGTCTCGCCGAGCATCGCCGTCGCCAGCGTCACCACTCGCGGACTGACTTTCCTGGATCCGCACCCGGCGGTTCGGACTATGGGCGCACAGACGCCCCGGCTGAGTTTCTTCACGCCCGACATCACGCGCGGGGCTCGACGGACCGCGGCCTGGAACGCCGATACGGCCGGGTGGGCGAGGCAGCTACCGAGGCCGTCGTCGGTGATTCCGCCCGCCGACGTCGCGATCAACGCGACGCCCACCAGGCGAGTGCCGATGGCGTCCGGATACAGACGGGCGTAGGACAGCGCCGTCATCCCGCCCATCGAATGGCCGACCAGAACGAACGGGCCCGACGGGACAACCGAGCGAACGACGTCTGCGAGATCCTCGCCGAGACGGTCGATGGTGCAGCTGTCCGGCGTGGCCACACCGGATTCACCGTGGCCGCGGTGGTCGTAAAGAACGATCCGCGTGTCCTCACCCCAGACGGCCTCGACGTGGGTTCGCAGGTCCGTCCACGACTGCATCCGCAGGCAGTGTCCGTGCACGAACACCACGGTCAGCGCCGCGTCCGGGTTTCCGAACTCGCGTACTGCGAGCGCGGTGCCGTCCCCGGTGGCGACCGTGCTGCGGCGACCGACCTGATGGTTCTGCTCGCTGGTGTTCATGGACGCTCCGCAGGCTGAGGGTCACGTGACGCGACGTGGATGTTGTCCGGTACGTCGTTCCAGCGACACGCCGTGTTACCTGAGTCACAAATTTCTCGATTGTGGTAGCGGATTCGACCAAGCCGATCGGCGATCTGCCTCGAAGTACTGGTGAGCGTTCAGGTGAGGGCGCGCGTTGCCAAGAAGGAGATCGGCCGTGAGCACTTCCATGGACACGCTCGAAGATGTCGTACCGCGGGCCGTCACAGGCGACCGTGCCGCACTCGAACGCGTACTGGTGTTGATCCAACCTCCCGTTCGCCGCTACTGCGCATCGCGCATCGGCAATCTGGACGTCGCGGCCGACGACGTGGTTCAGGACGTCTGTCTCGCGTTGGTCACCGCGATTCCCAAGTACCGCGATATGGGCAAGCCCTTCATGGCTTTCGTGTACGGAATCGCTTCCCACAAGTTGGCCGACGCCGGACGCAAATCGGTACTACGGCAGACGTACTCCATCGACGAGATGCCCGAGGAGCAGTCGTCTGATGCCGGGCCGGAACAACTCGCTCTCGGCGGCGAACTGCGCAGTCATGCACAGGCTCTGATGGACACCCTGCCGGCCAAGTACCGCAAGATCATCCTGATGCGCGTGGTGTGGGGTCTGACCGCACCGCAGACCGGCGAGGAACTCGGAATGACCGCAGGAGCCGTGCGAGTGGCCCAGCATCGGGCGATGAACATGCTCCGCGCCGAGCTGTCGAACTTCTCGCTGCTGGACACCCGCGCGGTCGCCTGACGACGTCCACAACGGACATTCGTGACCCCGATGTCCGATACGTCGGATTGAGTTACATCAGCTACATCACCGTAAGACACGTCGGCAACCTGGCAGTCCTACGTTACTGAGCCATGACCGCCGTACAGTCCGCGCCGAACGACACCGCGCTGAAAGAGACGCTCGAGGACTACACGCTGCGCTTCGCGCCGCGTAGCTACCGTAAGTGGGGAACCGGTGTTGTCGCGACGTCCGCGCTCGGCGGCATCGCCTATCTCGCGGACTTCGCCATCGGTGCCAACATCGGGATTTCGTACGGAACCGGCAACGCACTCTGGGGCATCCTGGTGTTCGCCGTTGTGATCTTCCTGACCGGGCTTCCGCTCGCCTACTATTCCGCCCGCTACAACATCGACCTCGACTTGATCACGCGGGGAAGCGGTTTCGGCTACTACGGATCGGTCGTCACCAACGTCATCTTCGCGACGTTCACGTTCATCTTCTTCGCGCTCGAAGGTTCGATCATGGCGCAGGGACTCGAATTGGGGCTGAGTATTCCGTTGCCCATCGGGTACGCGGTCTCGACGATCATGGTGATACCGCTGGTCATCTACGGCATGAAAGCTCTTGCCAAACTTCAGGTCTGGACCACGCCGCTGTGGCTCGTCCTGATGGTGCTGCCGTTCGTCTACCTGGTCGTCAGCAATCCCGACTCGGTGGGAGAGTTCTTCGCGTACGGCGGTCAGGACGGAGCCGACGGTAAGGGCGTCAACGTCGGATCCGCATTGCTTGCCGCGGGCGTGTGTCTCTCGCTCATCGCGCAGATCGCCGAGCAGATCGACTACCTGCGCTTCATGCCGCCGAAGACTCCGGAAAATTCGCGGAAGTGGTGGACAGCAGTGCTTCTCGCCGGTCCAGGCTGGGTGATATTCGGGGCGCTCAAGCAGGTCGTCGGCCTCTTCCTCGCCGTGTATCTGATCGCCAATGTCGTCGACGGATCGACGATTGCCAACGAGCCGGTGCACCAGTTCCTGGAAATCTACGAGAACTTCATGCCGGGTTGGCTCGCGATGACCCTCGCGGTGATCCTGGTCGTCATCAGCCAGATCAAGATCAACGTGACCAACGCCTATTCCGGATCGCTGGCATGGACGAACTCTTACACCCGCCTCACCAAGACGTACCCCGGCCGCATGGTGTTCGTGCTGTTCAATCTCGCGATCGCGCTGATCCTGATGGAAGCCAACATGTTCGACTTCCTCAACAGCATCCTCGGGTTCTACGCCAACTGCGGTATCGCGTGGATCGCGGTGGTGGCCTCGGACATCGTGTTCAACAAGTACATCCTGAAGCTCTCGCCCAAGGTGCCCGAGTTTCGACGCGGCATGCTCTACAACATCAACCCGGTCGGCTTCGGATCGATGGCGGTGTCGGCGGTCCTGTCGATCCTCGTGTTCTTCGGGGCCTTCGGATCGGCAATCAAACCGTATTCGCCCATCGTGGCTCTCGTTCTCGCACTTGTGCTTCCGCCCATCCTGGCGGTGGCGACCAAGGGCAAGTACTACCTGCGCCGCACCGACGACGGCATCGATCTGCCGATGTTCGACGAGCACGGGAACCCGTCGGACGAGCTGGTGATGTGCCACGTCAGCGGCATGGAATTCGAGCGACCCGACATGATTGCGTCCAACGTGCCGGGACCCAACGGGGAGAAGCAGTACATCAGTTCGCTGTCACTGAGTACCGACAAGACGGGGGAGCACATTCTCCCTCCGCAGTAAGTGCGGCTGCGCCGCAGTGGTGTGGTTATGTGCCGCCTGGGGCACCTAACCACACCACTGCCGCAGGCACTCAGATCGTGCGGGTGAGGCGATCGGCGAGCAGCTTGGAGAACTTCGCCGGGTCCTTCAGTTCCGTTCCCTCGGCCAGAAGTGCCGTCGCGTAAAGCAGTTCGGCAGTCTCGGCGAGGTGCGGATCGTCGCTCCGATCCTCGCGGGCCTTCTTCAATCCCGTCACCAGATCGTGTGTCGGGTTGAGTTCGAGGATGCGCTTGGAAGTCGGCACGAACTGTCCCGACGCCTTGTACATCTTCTCGAGCTGCGGGGAGAAGCTGAATTCGTCGCCGACGACGCAGGCCGGTGACGTCGTCAGGCGCGTCGACAGACGTACCTCCTTCACGTCCTCACCGAGGGTCTCGGTCAGCCAGGTGAGCAGGTCCGCGAATTCCTTGTCCTGCTCCTCGCGCTTGGCCTCGGAGTCCTTTTTATCCTCTTCGGTGTCGAGGTCCACCTCGCCCTTGGCGATGGACTGGAACGACTTTCCGTCGAAGTCGGTGACGTTGCCGACCCATACCTCGTCGACCGAGTCGGTGAGCAGCAGCACTTCGAGGCCGCGAGCCTTGAAAGCCTCCATGTGCGGCGAGCTCTCGATCTGCTGACGCGATTCGCCCGTCATGTAGTAGATCTGCTGCTGGCCGTCCTTCATCCGGTCCACGTACTCGGCGAGCGTCGTCACGCCCTCGTCGGAGTTGGTGGACGCGAACGACGCTATGCTCAGCAGGGTTTCGCGGTTGTCGTTGTCGGAGATCAGGCCCTCCTTGAGGACCGTGCCGAACTGCGACCACAGCGTCTTGTACTTGTCGGGCTGCTCGCTCTGCAGTTCCTTGACGGTCGAGAGGACCTTCTTGGTCAGGCGTCTACGGATTGCGCGAATCTGCCGGTCCTGCTGCAGGATCTCGCGAGAGACGTTGAGCGAGAGGTCCGCTGCGTCCACGACACCCTTGACGAAGCGCAGGTACTCGGGCAGCAGTTCCTGCGAATCGTCCATGATGAACACGCGCTTGACGTACAGGTGGACGCCGGCCTTGCTCTCGCGCATGAAGAGGTCGAACGGTGCCTGCGACGGAATGAACAGTAGCGCTTGGTATTCGAACGTGCCCTCGGCCTTGAACGGGATAACCTCGAGCGGCTCGTCCCAGGCATGGCTGACGTGCTTGTAGAACTCCTTGTACTCGTCCTCGGACACCTCTTCCTTGGAGCGAGTCCACAGCGCTTTCTGCGAGTTGATCGTCTCGGTCTCGATGGTGACCGTGTCCTCGCCGCCCTCCTCTTCGCTCTTGACGCACTTCTCGACGTCGATGCGAATGGGCCAGGCGATGAAGTCGGAGTACTTCTTGACCAGTTCCTTGATCTTGCGCTCGGACGCGTAGTCGTGGAGGTGGTCTTCCTCGTCGGCGGGCTTGAGCGCCAACGTCACCGAGGAACCCTGCGGGGCGTCGTCGACGTCGGTGATCTCGTAGGTGCCCTCTCCGGTGGACTCCCACTTGGTCGCCGTGCTCTCCCCGGCCTTGCGGGTAAGCAGCGTGACCTTCTCGGCCACCATGAACGTGGAGTAGAAACCGATGCCGAACTGGCCGATCAGTTCCTCCGAGGCCGCAGCGTCCTTGGCTTCCTTGAGCTTCTTGCGGACCTCGGCGGTGCCCGACTTGGCGAGGGTGCCGATGAGGTCGATGACCTCCGAGCGCGACATGCCGATGCCGTTGTCGCGGATCGTGAGGGTGCGGGCGGCGGAGTCGATGTCGATCTCGATGTGCAGATCCGAGACGTCGACGTCCAGATCCTTGTTGCGGTACGACTCCAGGCGCAGCTTGTCCAGCGCGTCCGAGGAGTTCGAGATCAGTTCACGGAGAAAGCTGTCCTTGTTGGAGTAGATGGAGTGCACCATCAGATCCAGGAGCTGGCGCGTCTCCGCCTGGAATTCGAGCTGTTCGGTACTCAATGTCTCCCCTTCTAGCAGCAAAACCGACGCGAATATTCTACGGCAAGGTTACGGGTGAGCTGCGCAGACGCCGGCGCCGCCTACTGTGGTGGCCGTGACGAAGACGAAGTTCGTACTGGGAGCCGCTGCGGCACTGAGCGGGGCATGGTTGGCGCGTGCGCTGTGGGGTCTGCCGTCGGCCATCGGTGCCCGACGCGTGCACATCACCCCGTACGCCGCTGGGTCACCGCGCTATCGCGATCGCCGGTTCCACAATTCGGACCCGAGCTCGAGTTACGTGCCGGGTCGCGGCGACAAGGGTGAGAAGAACATGTTCGTCTCCCTGCTCACCGAGCGAGGAAAGGGTAGGCCGCAGCGGCCGATCCCGTTGGCCCCGCCCATCGCGCCCGTGGACGCGGGCGAGTTGGCAGTCACCTGGTACGGACATTCGAGTGTGCTCGTCGAGGTCGACGGCTATCGCGTCCTGGCCGATCCGGTGTGGAGCAACCGGGTGTCCCCGTCCTCGGTCGTCGGGCCCGCGCGGCTGCATCCGACGCCGGTCGAGCTGATCGACCTGCCGCGGGTCGACGCCATCGTGATCTCCCACGACCACTACGACCACCTCGACAAGGCGACGGTGCAGAAGCTGGCGAGCACGCAGTCTGCACCGTTCGTCGTGCCGCTGGGAATCGGCGCTCACCTGCGCAAGTGGCGGGTGCCCGAGGATCGCATCATCGAGCTGGACTGGGACGAGCAGACGAACATCGGCGGCCTCACCGTCACGTGTACCGAAGCGCGGCATTTCTCCGGCCGTGGTCTGACCCGGGACTCGACGCAGTGGGCGTCCTGGGCCTTCGCCGGCCCGGTGCGACGCGTCTTCTTCGGTGGCGACACCGGTTACACCCCGAAATTCGCCGAGATCGGCAGCAACTACGGGCCCTTCGATCTGACGCTGCTGCCGGTGGGGGCCTACGACGCGCGGTGGCCCGACATTCACATGAATCCGGAGGAAGCGGTCACGGCCCATGCCGATCTGACGGCGTCGGGCATCTTCGTTCCTATTCACTGGGCCACGTTCAACTTGGCCTTCCACCCCTGGTCCGAGCCGATCGTGCGGCTGCACGCCGCCGCCCAGGACGTCGGAGTGCAGGTGGCGGTGCCGATGCCGGGGCAGCGAATAGACGGCACGCGAACGCTGCACGACGATCGTTGGTGGGCTCGGCTGGGCTGACCGACCGGGTTTAGGCAGGAGTGGAGCCTGCAGGAACGACCCAACTAGGCTGCACGCATGTCTATCGACGCCGATGCGCAGCGGGATACCGGGCTGACCGAGGCGGACGTTGCCACCCTGAAGGCCGAAGGGAAGTCGAACGATGTTCCGGCCCGCGCTTCTCGGTCGGTTCGCGACATCGTCCGCGGCAACGTGTTCACCCGGATCAACGCGATTCTCGGTGTGCTGCTGATCATCGTGCTGTCGACCGGCTCGGTGATCGACGGCATGTTCGGGCTGTTGATCGTGGCGAACAGCGGCATCGGCATCATTCAGGAGATCCGAGCCAAGCGCACGTTGGATCGATTGGCCATCGTGGGGCAGAACAAACCCCAGGTGCGACGCGACGGCGTATCGCAACAGATCCCGCCCGACGAGGTCGTCCTCGGCGACGTGGTCGAACTGGGCCCCGGTGATCAGATCGTCGTCGACGGCGAGGTGATCGAAACGGCGAGCCTCGAGATCGACGAGTCGCTGCTCACCGGTGAAGCCGACACCGTGCACAAACTCGAAGCAGCGCAGGTGCTTTCGGGCAGTTTCGTGGTCTCGGGCAGTGGGGCTTACCGGGCCACCAAGGTGGGGCGCGACGCCTATGCCGCCAAACTCGCGGAGGAGGCCAGCAAGTTCACGTTGGTCAAGTCCGAGCTGCGTGCCGGTATCGACAAGATTCTGAAGTTCATCACGTACCTGATGATTCCGGCCGGTGCCCTGATCATCTACAACCAATTGTTCTCCAGCGGGCAGGCTTTGGGTCCGGCTCTGAACGGCATGGTGGCCGCGCTCGTCCCGATGGTCCCCGAGGGTCTGGTGTTGATGACCTCGATCGCGTTCGCGGTCGGTGTGATTCGGCTCGGTCAACGCCAGTGTCTGGTGCAGGAGCTGCCCGCGATCGAGGGCCTCGCCCGCGTCGATGTGGTGTGCGCCGACAAGACCGGCACGCTCACCGAGAACGGCATGCGACTGTCCGAGTTGGTGCTGATCGACGAGCGCGATGTCGATTCGGTCCCACAGGCTTTGGCATCTCTGGCGTACGACGATCCGCGGCCCAATGCCAGTGTGCAGGCCGTGGGCGAGGCGTATCCCGACGCGCCGGGGTGGACGCAGACCGCGGTGGCACCGTTCTCCTCGGCCAAGAAGTGGAGCGGTCTGTCGTACGGCGAACACGGCAACTGGCTGCTCGGTGCTCCGGATGTGTTGCTCGACCCGAGTTCGGAGACGGCTCGACGAGCCGAATCCGCCGGATCCCAGGGCTTGCGGGTGCTGCTGCTGGCGAGCTCCGACCACTCGGTCGACGACGTGAATGCACCCGGTGTCGTCACCCCGCGGGCGCTGGTGATTCTCGAGCAGAAGGTGCGCGAGGACGCCCGAGAGACGCTGGAGTACTTCGCTAGTCAACAGGTGCAGGTCAAGGTCATATCCGGGGACAACGCGGTGTCGGTCGGCGCGGTCGCCGGTTCACTCGGACTCCCCGGCGGTGATGCCCCCGTCGACGCGCGGGACCTGCCCGAAGATTCCGAGCACTTGGCCGACTCCCTGCAGAACTCGACGACGTTCGGACGTGTGCGGCCCGACCAGAAGCGGGCAATGGTGGGCGCGTTGCAATCGCGCGGCCACACGGTGGCGATGACCGGCGACGGCGTCAACGATGTGCTGGCTCTCAAGGACGCCGATATCGGGGTCTCGATGGGCTCGGGAAGTGCGGCGACGCGAGCCGTCGCGCAGATCGTGTTGTTGGACAACAAGTTCGCCACTCTGCCCTACGTCGTGGGGGAGGGGCGACGCGTCATCGGCAACATCGAGCGCGTGTCCAACCTGTTCCTGACCAAGACCGTCTATTCGGTGCTGCTGGCGTTTCTCATCGGACTCTCGGGTGTGCTGTCGCAGGTCTTCCACTTCGAGCCCATTCCGTATCCGTTCCTGCCGCGGCACGTGACGATCGCGGCGTGGTTCACCATCGGCATTCCGGCGTTCGTGCTCTCGCTCGCACCCAACAACGAGCGGGCGCGCAGCGGGTTCGTCTCGCGAGTGATGCGGCTGGCTGTTCCGTCCGGACTGATCGTCGGCTCGTGCACGTTCGTCTCCTACTTACTGGTCTACGCGGGCCCGAACGCTTCCGAGACTCAGGTGACGCAGGCCAGCACTACGGCGCTGATCACCCTGATCATGATCGCGCTGTGGGTGCTGGCCGTCGTCGCTCGGCCGTACAACTGGTGGAAGATCCTGTTGCTCGCCGGGTCGGTCGGCGGCTACCTGTTGCTGTTCGCAATCCCGTTCTGCCGCACGTTCTTCAAGCTCGATCCGTCCAACATCGGAGCGACCACCACGGCGTTGATCATCGGCGGCATCGGCATTGCCCTGGTCGAGGTGGCCCATCGTTTCGGATCGGTACTACGCAACCGGCAGTACAAAACGTAAGCTGCCCAGTGTTCGGTTGCACCCCGAGAGGTAGGAGTGAGTCATGGGCTTTGCAGACAATCTGAAGGGCATCGTCGACAAGGGCAAGGACCTTGCGGCCGAGAACTCGGACAAGATCGACGATGTCGTGGAGAAGGCCGGGGACTTCATCGACAACAAGACCGGCGGTAAGTACTCCGACCAGATCGACAAGGTTCAGGAAGCCGCCAAGAAAGCAATTCCGGACAAGTAGGGCGTATCGATCGTCCGACGCCCACAATCGTGCCGTCGGTCGCGCCATAGGGCACGGCTGACGGCACAATTGTCTCGGTGGACGGACCGATTCTTCTTCTCGTAGTCATCTTCGCAGTTGCCGTGTCCGGTTTCGCCAAGCGTCTGGACCTCCAGGTCCCGCTCGTGCTGGTCACCGTCGGTTCCATCGCGTCGTTCGTTCCCGGCGTGCCGCATGTCAGCCTGTCGCCCGAGTTGATACTCGGTGTGGTGCTGCCGCCGCTGTTGTACTCGGCTGCGCTCGATTTCTCGTTCGTCACCTTCCGGCGGAACCTCGGCCAGATCCTCCGGCTCGGCCTGGTCATGGTCATCGTGACCACTGTCGTCGTCGGCTGGTTCGCGAATCTGCTGATCCCCGAGCTGACCTTGGGAGCGGCCCTGGTGCTCGGTGCCGTGGTGGCCCCACCCGACGCGGTCTCCGCCATCGCTGTCGGCCGCAAGCTCGGCCTGCCCTCGAAGATGATGGCCATCCTCACCGGCGAGTCTCTGGTGAACGACGCGGCCGCCCTGACCCTGTTCACCCTGGCTGTGGCGTCGGTAACGGGTAGCCGCATCGAGCTGGGTTCGCCGGTGTTGTTCTTCGGCTACGAGATCGTCGGAGGCGTGCTCGTCGGTCTGGTCCTCGCGCGCATCGTCCGATTCGTGCGCAAGCACATCGCAGACTCGGCCCTCGAGACCGTGCTCGGTCTGGTCTTGCCGTTCGCGGCGTACCTCGCGGCCGAGGAGATTCACGCATCCGGTGTGCTTGCCGTTGTCACCGCCGGCTTCGTACTCGGCCGCATCACCGCCGACGTCTCGGTCTCCACTCGGGTCCAGGAACGGCAGGTGTGGCCGACGCTGGAGCTGCTGCTCGAGGCATTCGTGTTCGCCTACATGGGTTTGCAACTGAAGTTCGTCATCGAGGAGGTGCAACGCGAGGGGTTGCCGGTCCATCATGTCTTCGCATATGCCCTCGTGGTCCTGCTGGTGGTCATGTTCGTCCGTCCGGTCTGGATTTTTGCCAATTCCGGGCGAGACATGTTCTTTCGCAGGTTGTTTCGTCGACGAGCCCCGCGTGAGACCGGTCTGACCTGGCAACAGAATCTCGTGCTCTCCTGGGCCGGGATGCGCGGGGTGGTAACCCTTGCCGCGGCGGCCGGTGTGCCGTTGACGACAGTGGTGGGAGACGAATTCCCCGGTCGCGCAGTGATTCAGGCCGTGGCCTTCGTCGTTGCGGTCGGTACCTTGCTGTTCCAGGGGTTGACGCTTCCGCTGTTGATCCGCCGACTCGACGTCGCCGATCCACTCGAGCAGCAGCGCAACGACAATCAGCGTCTGCTCGCACAGGCCATCGCTCGCACGGCCGCCGAGGGGTACCTGCAACACGCAGCGAAGGAGGGCGTCGCCGGGGTGGACCGCGAGCGAGTGGCCGACGTGATCGAGCGTGTCCGCCGTTCCGTTCTCGCTCGCCTGACTGCCGACGAGACCGAGGAACGGGAGAAGCGAATTGCCGCGGCGGGAGCGTTGTTCGACTCGTTACGTCACAACGTCCTGGTCGCGCAACGAGCTGCACTCATCGCGGCCCGCGACTCGGGGGAGTTGGAGGACGAGGCACTGCGGGCAGTGTTGAATGGTTTGGACGTGGAAGAAATCGCGGCGCAGGCCCGCATCGCACGACGCAAGATGTAGCCGTCCGACGACAATCCAGGAGCGCAGAGAAGTGAGGTCGACCGGGCTGGTGGCGGCTGCGGCACTGGTGCTTGTGTTCGCCGGCTGCAGCACGCCGGTGGTGCCACCCGCCTCGTCCGGCCCGGCGGCCGTTTCTGCGCCCGAGGGGTCCGATCGCGGTGCGATCGTGACGGCGACAGAGCTGGGCCAGGTCGACGTCGGTGTCGCCTTCCTCGGTGCATCCGCAACGAAGATCGTCTATCGCACCACCGACGGGATCACCGGGGGCGGTACCGAAACATCGGGAACGGTGTTCGTGCCCAGGGGTTCTGCGCCTCCGGGCGGCTGGCCGATCGTATCGGTGGGGCACGGCACCACCGGCGTCACCGACGAATGCGCACCCTCGCTGTACCCGAATCTGTTGGGCACCATCGGATTGGTGACGCCGTTCCTCGAGCGCGGCACCGTGGTCGTGGTGACGGACTATCAGGGACTCGGGACGCCGGGAGATCCCGCATACCTCGACCCGGACGCTGCCGCCTACGACGTCATCGACGCGGTGCGTGCGGCGCGCACCGTGGTTCCCGACGTCGGAACCAGATGGGGCGCGGTCGGTACTTCTCAGGGCGGACAAGCAGTCTGGGCCGCAGCCGAACGGTCCACGGAGTACGGTGACGGCCTCCAGTTGATGGGAGCTGCGGCTCTCTCGCCGACGGCCGATCTGACTCGATTCTTCGCACCGGATACCGACCGCAACCTCGGGCGTCAACTGCTGATCCCGTTTCTGTACGAGGGTGTGCACGCAGTGCAACCGGCCGCCGAGCTCACCGACTACGTTCGCGGTACGTTCGCCGACAACGTGACCGCATTGACGGCGTGCAGCGATCTGCTGGGCTTCACCAAGGCCGACGCCGGAGCGGTCATCGCTCCTGCAGATGCAGGACCGGCCACCGCGGAAGCGGAGCAGCGGATGACCGACTGGCTCGAGTCCGTGACCGTGCCGACAACTCCCACGGGGGTACCGCTGCTCGTCCAGGTCGGTGAGCAGGACGACCTCGTCGACCCGGCATGGACCCGCGCTGCCGTGGACCGTGCCTGCGCGATGGGGGAGAACGTGGAACTCGTCGTGGACCAGGACCAGGGCCACGCGGATCTCGCTGCCAACGCGCCTGCCGTCGACTGGCTCGTCGAACGCTTTCTGAACGTACCGACCTCGGGCACGTGCGCGTGATGAGGTGCGCACGATGACCGGGGCGCTGGCCTGGCTTGCGGTGATCGTGGCGGTGATCGTCACGGTGATCGCGGTCATCAGCCTGCGTGGTCGACGCGATCTGACCACACCGGCCGAGCGGGCCGTCCATTCCACCCTGCACACCGCCTCCCTTGCTGCCAGGCCGCTGCGCGACGGTCTCGACGCCCGCTCGGCAACGGTCGCCGCGCCGCACCTACGGGTACTCACCGCGGCGGACGCGCTCGGCATCTGCGATCCCGACGGTTCCCTCCTGGCGTGGGACGGACCCTGGGACGAGCTGAGACCGGCGTTCGTGGAGGCGGCGAAACGGGCCGTCGACGGGCAACGTCGAGTGCTGGTGCGCTTGCCTCTCGGCTCGATCCATCCGGTGAAGGCGCTGGTGGCGCAGCCTTTGGTCGTCGACGATTCACCGGTGGTGGGTGTGCTGGGTGCCGCTCTGGTGACCGAGCCGGGGCCGGGCGTGCTCGGTGCCATCGCCGAGGTGGCGCGCTACGCCTGTGGGCAGATCGAACTCGCCGAACTCGATGCGTCGAGGGCTCGGCTGGACCGCGCCGAGGTTCGGGCGCTCCGGGCGCAGATCAGCCCGCACTTCATCTACAACGCGCTGGGCACGATTGCGTCGTTCGTCCGGACCGATCCCGATCGGGCCCGGGAACTGGTACTCGAGTTCGCCGATTTCACCCGGTACTCCTTCCGCAACGCGGGGGAATTCACCGTGCTCGCCGACGAACTGCGCAACATCGACCGGTACCTGACACTCGAACGCGCGCGGTTCGGTGATTCCCTGCAGGTCACTTTGCAGGTGGCACCCGAGGTACTCGGAGTGGCCCTGCCTTTTCTCGCATTGCAGCCGCTGGTCGAGAATGCCGTCCGGCACGGTCTTTCGGGCAAGGCCGACGGTGGCCGCGTGACGATCATCGCCGCCGACGAGGGTACCGACGCAGTGATCAGCATCGAGGACGACGGTGTGGGGATGGACCCCGAGGTATTGCGTTCGGGCAGCCTGCACACCGAGGACGCGGCCCATGTCGGGTTGGCCAACGTGGACGATCGGCTGCGGGCGGCCTTCGGAAACGATTACGGTCTCGTGGTGGACACCGCACCGGGCGCAGGCACCAAAGTGAGCATGCGCGTGCCGAAATTCAGGCCGGGGGTGCGAGCATGACGCAGGCCGGAACTGCGGGCGGACGCGGATTGGTGGTCCTCGCCGTCGACGACGAGCGCCCGGCACTGGACGAACTCGCCTTTCTGCTGCGTCGGCAGGACACCGTGGCCGAGGTCCACACCGCTCAGGACGCGACCACTGCCCTGCGACAGCTCAAGCAGACGACGGGACAGTCCGTCGTCGACGCCGTCTTCCTCGACATCAACATGCCCGGGCTCGACGGTCTCGAGCTGGCCGGCATTCTGTCGGCGTTCGCTCGGCCACCCGCCGTCGTGTTCGTCACCGCCCACGACGATCGGGCACTGGCCGCCTACGACCTGGGTGCCGTCGACTATCTGCTCAAACCACTGCGCGAGGATCGGCTGGCCGAGGCCGTTCGACGCGTCCTGGTGGCCCGTCGGCGACCGGAGCAGTCCACCGAACCCTCGGCCGACGAGGTCATCCCCGTCGAACTGGGTGGAACGACGACGTTGGTGCAGCGGTCCTCGGTCGCGTGGGTGGAAGCCGACGGCGACTACGCCAGATTGCACACCGCCACCGGTTCGCATCTGGTGCGGATACCGATCTCGGCTCTCGAAAGCCGTTGGGCCGAAGCCGGATTCCTGCGGGTGCACCGTTCGTATCTGGTCTCGCTGCGGCTGGTGACGGGGATCCGCAGCGTCGGTTCGGGTCTGGTGGTGTGCCTGCGCGGCAGCGGCGATCTGGCCGCCTGTGAGTTGCCGGTGAGCCGCAGGCATGCGAGGGAACTCAAGGACAGGCTGGTCCGCGGGCCGCTGCAATCGTGGTCGTCGCGATGATCGGGGGTGCGCGGTGAGCCAACCTCATCGGGAGCGCGTCGTACTCTCGCAACGTCGCGGCGCACGAATGGTGCGGACCCGCGTCGAAGTGCAGGAGCAAACCGAGGTGGGCGACGCCCTGGTCCGCAGCCTGGTTCGCGCGCAGCTGTTGCTGTCGGTCCGCCTCGCTGTGATGACGTTGTCGATTCTGTTCGCAATTCCGTTGCTGGGCATGCTGTTCGCGCGATTCGACGACGTCACGCCGTTCGGCATCGGCCTGCCGTGGTTGGTGCTCGGGGTGGCCGTCTATCCGTTGCTGTTCGGGGTCGGCTGGGCGTACGTGCGCCGGGCCGAGCGCAACGAGACGGAGTTCGTCGGCCTGGTCGAGGACTAGGCGCACGTGAACGAGTCCATTCCGATCGCGACGGTGATCGCACTGCTGGTGGCCGCCGTGGCCACGGTCGCCATCGGCATCTACGGAGTTCGGCTGGCCCGCACCACCTCCGACTTCCTGGTGGCCTCGCGTACCGTCGGGCCACGCTGGAACGCCGCCGCCATCAGCGGTGAATACCTTTCTGCCGCATCATTTCTCGGAGTTGCGGGGCTCATCGCCAAGTACGGGGCGGACGCGCTGTGGTACCCGGTCGGATTCACCGCCGGGTACCTGGGTCTGCTGCTGTTCGTCGCCGCGCCGTTGCGCAGGAGCGGCGCGTACACGGTGCCCGATTTCGTCGAGTTCAGGCTCGGCGCACCATGGTTGCGAACCGTGGCCATGCTCGTCGTCGTGGTGATCTGTGCGCTGTATCTGGTGCCTCAGTTCCAGGGTGCGGGTCTGACCCTGAACATTCTTCTCGGAGTGCCGGGCTGGGTCGGAGCACTGGCTGTCGGGCTCATCGTCATCGCCAACGTGGTCGGCGGCGGGATGCGCTCGATCACGTTCGTGCAGGCGTTCCAGTACTGGCTCAAGCTCACCGCGATCGCGATTCCGGCCCTGGTGCTGGCCGTGCACTTCTTCGCCGACGACCGTAGCGTCGGCAGTCCCGCCCCACCCACGGTGAGCGAACAGACCGTGGTCGACATCACCACCGATGTTCTCGTGCAAGTGGACTCGCCGATCGTCGTCTCGGTGGCGGGCACCCTGGACGAGCAGAGCGTCGACGGGCGCGTGAATCTCGACGCCGGCGAACACCGACTCGGGTCCGGCACACTACTGACCCTCGACGCAGGCTCTCCGGTTCCCGTGGTTGCGGGCGCGCCGACGACCGATCGGGCGTGGGCGATGCCCGGCGGGGGACTGGGCGGCGCGCATCCGCTGTATCAGGTGTATTCGCTGATCCTGGCCACGTTCCTCGGAACCTTGGGCCTGCCGCACGTGCTGGTGCGCTTCTACACCAACCCCGACGGGCGAGCCGCGCGACTGACCTCGCTGACCGTGCTGGCATTACTCGGCATGTTCTACTTGTTCCCCACGGTGCTCGGTGTCTTCGCCCGCCTGTACGTGCCGCAACTGCTGATCACCGGAGCGTCCGACGCAGCGGTACTGCTGCTTCCCGGCTCGGTGCTGTACGGAATTCCGGGCCAACTGCTCGCCGCACTCGTCGCCGCCGGTGCCATCGCAGCCTTCCTGTCCACCTCGTCCGGGCTGCTGGTCAGCATCGCCGGAGTGCTGAGTACCGATGTGCTCTCGGGCAAGGTCCGAGACTTCCGCGTCGCGGCCGTACTCGCCGGCGCGGTACCGCTCGCCCTGTCGATCGGCGTGGTCTCACTGGACCTCTCACGCACCGTCGGGCTCGTGTTCGCCGTCGCTGCGTCCACGCTGTGCCCGCTGCTGGTGCTCGGAATCTGGTGGCGCGGACTCACCGCAGCAGGAGCGGCAACCGGACTGTTCCTCGGCGGCGCGATCTCCCTTGTGGCCGCGTCGATCTCCGTCGTCACCCCCATCTCCGACGACATCCTGGGTGGATGGCCAGCCGCCATACTCGGCTATCCGGCCGCGGTCAGCGTTCCCGTCGCGTTCGCCGCGATGATCCTCGTCAGCCTGGCCACCCGACAGTCGGTGCCGTCGGACATCTCCCGCATCTTCGCTCGACTGCACCTCCCCGAAGGCTTGGACATGGGCAAGGACCGAGAGCGCGAACTGTAGCGAGCGTGGGCCGCTCAGCTGTAAATCTCGACCGTTCGTCGCACACACCCGCAGCCCATCGTGTGATCGGCACCACCTCCTGATTTTGTGACGTGACTCTCATTAATGTTCCGGTTCAGCCAGAGTCACATCTACTTCAGGAGTCCAAGGTGACCGCACCGGAAACCAATTCGCCACCGGACGCGCAAGCGTTCGTCGACATGCAGGCCAGTCCCGAGTTCCAGGAACTTCGGCGTCGCCTGCGTAGCTTCGTGTTCCCGATGGCCGGGTTTTTCCTGGTCTGGTACGTCCTCTACGTGCTGCTGAGCACCTACGCCGTGGACTTCATGTCCACCAAGGTGTGGGGCAACATCAACGTCGGACTCTTGCTCGGCCTCGGCCAGTTCGTCACGACGTTCGCCATCACCGGCATCTACGTGAAGTTCGCCAACCGTGAACTCGATCCTCGCGCCGCAGCCCTGCGCGCCGAGATGGAAGCCTCCCAGGGAGCGAAAAGCTGATGATTGGTCATTCCGCAGGCTCCACTCCCTCCGTGATAACACTCGCCCAGGCCGCCGACACCACCGTCGGTGAGCCCCTCGTCAACATCGCGATCTTCGGTGCGTTCGTTCTCGTGACGATGTTCGTCGTCATCCGCGCATCCAAGAAAAACGCGACCTCTGCGGATTTCTTCACCGCAGGTGGCGGCTTCTCCGGTCCGCAGAACGGCGTCGCCATCGCTGGCGACTACCTTTCGGCGGCAAGCTTTCTCGGTATCGCCGGTGCCATCGCCGTTTACGGCTACGACGGTTTCCTGTACTCCATCGGCTTCCTCGTCGCCTGGCTCGTCGCGCTGCTCCTCGTCGCCGAATTGCTCAGGAACACCGGCAAATTCACGATGGCCGACGTGCTGAGCTTCCGACTCAAGCAGGGTCCGGTTCGTACCGCGGCCGCGTTGTCCACCTTGACCGTCTCGCTGTTCTACCTGCTGGCTCAGATGGCAGGCGCCGGCGGACTCGTCGCACTGCTGCTCGACATCTCCGATCGCACCGGTCAGTCCATCGTGATCGCAGTCGTCGGCGTGCTGATGATTGCGTACGTGCTCATCGGCGGTATGAAGGGCACCACCTGGGTGCAGATCATCAAGGCCGTGCTGCTCATCACCGGCGCAGCATTCATGACCGTCCTCGTCCTCGCCAAGTTCGGCCTGAACTTCTCCGAACTGCTCGGCAGTGCACAGGCCATGGTGTCCGGATCGGCGAGCGATGCAGTGAACGCCCGCAACGTCATCGAGCCCGGTGCGCAGTACGGCGGCAGCGCCACCTCGAAGATCAACTTCCTCTCGCTCGGTCTTGCCCTCGTCCTCGGTACCGCGGGTCTGCCGCACGTGCTGATGCGCTTCTACACCGTGCCCACCGCCAAAGAAGCTCGTCGCAGCGTCGTCTGGGCCATCGCGCTCATCGGTGCGTTCTACCTCTTCACCCTCGTGCTCGGCTACGGAGCCGCCGCGATCGTCGGACCCGACCGCATCCTGGCCTCGGCCGGTGGTCAGAACTCCGCTGCTCCGCTGTTGGCCTTCGAGCTCGGTGGCGTGATTCTGCTCGGCATCATCTCGGCGGTCGCCTTCGCGACGATCCTCGCCGTGGTCGCCGGTTTGACCATCACCGCCTCGGCGTCGTTCGCTCACGACATCTACGGCAGCGTCATCAAGAAGGGCAAGGTGGACGACAAGAAGCAGGTCAAGGTCTCGCGCATCACCGCAGTCGTCATCGGTCTCCTGGCCATCGGCCTCGGCATTCTGGCGAACGGTCAGAACATCGCCTTCCTGGTGGCCCTCGCCTTCGCCGTCGCGGCGGCCGCGAACCTGCCGACCATCCTGTACTCGCTGTTCTGGCGTCGATTCACCACCACCGGCGCACTGTTCAGCATGTACGGCGGCCTGATCTCCACGATCGTGCTGATCGTCTTCTCCCCGGCCGTCTCCGGATCGGCGACGTCGATGATTCCCGGCTCGGACTTCGCCTGGTTCCCGCTGTCCAACCCCGGCATCGTGTCGATTCCGCTCGCATTCATCCTCGGCATCGTCGGAACGCTGATCTCGAAGGACACCGAGAGCACCGACAAGCAGGCCGAGATGGAGGTTCGCTCCCTCACCGGAATCGGTGCGGAGAAGGCCAGCGCGCACTAGTCGATCGCAGGTTTGTCCGAAAATGTCCGTGTGAGGAAGGCCTCACACGGACATTTTTCGTTCAGCGGTTACCATCCCTGCTGTGGCCAAGCTGAAGGTTTCCCTCGACGTCCCACTGACCCCCGAGCAGACGTGGGCGCATGCGTCCGATCTGTCCGGTTACGAGCAGTGGCTCTCCATCCACGAAGCGTGGCGCGGTGAGCTGCCCGATGAGCTGGCCGTCGGTACCACCCTGGACTCCATCGCCAGCGTGAAGGGCATGCGCAATCGAGTGTCGTGGAAGATCGAGTCCTACGATCCGCCCAAGAAGCTCGAGCTCAAGGGCAACGGCAAGGGCGGAGTCAAGATCGGCCTGAACCTGTCCGTGAAGTCCAAGGGTGACGGGTCCGAGATCACTATCGACGTCAATCTGGGCGGTGCGCCGCTGTTCGGGCCCATCGGGTCCGGCGTCGCGCGGGCACTCAAAGGCGACATCGAGAACTCGCTGAAGACGTTCGTCAAGATCTACGCCTGACGGTGTAGGAGTGCAGACGCATGCCCGGTAGACACAGTGTGCCGTCGTCCGCGACGGGCAGCAGAGGGTTCGCGAAGTACGTCGTCGTCGCCGTAGCCCTGCTTCTCGTGGTGGGCGGCGGAGTGTTCGTCGCGCAGAAGGCCTTCGGGTCCCCCTGCGGCGACCCCGCGTCCTACTCGCTGGCCGCGGACCCCGCCATCGCGCCGGTGCTGCAGAAGATCGTCGACGACACGTCCGCCGAGAACTTGGGCTGCGCTCGGATCGACGTGTCCGCGAGCGAGTCGGGGCAGGTATCGGCCGCGGTCGCCAAGGGTGCCGATGTTCCCTCTCTCTGGATTCCGGACTCGTCGTTGTGGGTCGGTAAGACCGTGCGGTCCACCGCGTCGCTGATCGACCTCGCGAGTCAGTCGGTGGCCAGCACTCCGGCCGTGCTCGCGGCCCGCAAGGACGAGGTGCCGTTCTTCGACACGTGGCTCACCGCGTTGAAACTCGAGGGTCTGCGCATCGGTAATCCGTTGGCCAACACCACCTCCGACGCGGCCATTCTGGGTGCGGTGGCCGAAGCCGGCTCCGACGAGAAGGCCCTCGACTCGGTGGGGACGGCACTGGTCCCCATCGCGCAGGCTCAGGCCGCCACCCGCGGTGAGGCGGACCCGACGGTTCGTCTCGACGACCTGGTCGCCGACGGCGGTGTCGCGGTGGTCTCCGAGCAGACCTACCTGGCGTACCAGGAAGAGAAGGACCTGGAGTTGGGCGCGACGGCACCGCCGACGGGCAGCATCTTCTTGAACTTCCCGTTGGCGGTGACCGAGCCCGAGGACGACCGGCACGAGGCCGCCAAGTCCGTCGGTACAGCGCTGACCGCAGCGATCGAATCGGAGCAGGGCCAGCAGGCGTTGTCCGACGCCGGGTTCCGCTCTGCGGACAATGCACCCCTGACATCCGATCGTGGGATCGGAGAAGTGACGCCCCTGACGATTGCCGATCAGCAGGCCGCCGAGTCGACGCTGAAGCAGTATCAGGCGTTGGCGCTTCCGTCGAGGGCGCTGGTGATGGAGGACGTCTCCGGCTCGATGAACTACAGCGCGGGTGCGAACTCGCGCATCGCCATGACGGTGCAGGCAAGTGAGACCGGCAATCGACTGTTCCCGGACAACGCATCGATGGGATTGTGGGCCTTCTCCATCGGACTCGGCGGCGGCGGTCAGGACTACCGGGAGCTGGCACCGATCCGGCAAATGGACGATGAGGTCGGCAACACCAGTCAGCGCGAGGTGCTGCTCCAGCAGATCCGAACCCTTCCATCGCTGGTCGGGGGTAATACCGGCCTCTACGACACTGCGTTGGCTGCGTTCCGCACCGTGCAGGAGGGATACGACCCGGATGCTGTCAACAGCGTCATCATTCTCACCGACGGGGCCAACGAGGACCCGGACAGCATCTCGCTCGACGAATTGTTGTCGACTCTGCGGGCCGAGCAGGACCCGTCCAGGCCGGTCGTCATCGTCACCATCGGAATCACCGATGATGCCGATGCCGGTGTGCTGCAGCAGATTTCGGCTGCCACCGGTGGTACGAGCTTCGTCGCTCGAAATCCGGCCGAAATTCCGAATGTCTTCGTCAATGCGCTGAGAAGCCGTTCCGGTCGCTGACGGGAGGGGCTATGCTGTCCGCCGCGTGCTCTTTGTCACTTCGGGCAGCGCGGGGTGACCGTGGCGCAAAGGCGGTTCGCGGGGATCGAGGTAGGGGGCGAAGTCGATGTCGGGACGTCACAGCGGTGGCAGTCGCGGGTCCAGTTCCGCCGTGGTGTGGGGCTCGGCTGCGCTCGCGGTAGTGGTGGTGGCGGCCGGCAGCTGGTTCGGCGTCCAGGCCGTCCGCGCATCCGGTGCGAATTCCTGCGAATCCGTGGACACCGTCTCGCTCGCGGTGGACTCCTCCATCGCCGAACCGGTGCAGCAGATCGTCTCCCAGGCCGGCGAGTTCGAACGCGGATGCGTGAACTTCGACATTCGGCCGGAACGTCCCACCGATACCGCGACGGAAATCGCGAGCTCCCGGAATCGCCCGGACCTGTGGATCCCGGATTCGACGCTGTGGCTGCTCAAGACTCTGCGCTCGACCGGTGTGCTACCCGAACTGGCCAAGACGTCCGTCGCGAACACGGTGCCCATCCTGGTATCGAAATCCGATGCCGTGCCGGTGACCGATACGTGGCTCGATGTATTGCAACTCCCCGGTCAGCGCATCGGTGATCCATTGACCAGTAGCGCGTCGAATGCAGCAATTCTCGGTGCGCTCGCCGAATCCGAGGTCGCGATCTCCGATGCCAAGGCCGTCTCCGCGGCTCTGGTGCCCATGGCGCAGGACTTCGGACGGATCGCCGACAAGCCACACGACGTCCCCGATCTTGTCGCCGAGGCGGCTGCCGACGGTGGTACCAGCGTGGCCACCGAGCAGGCGCTGCTCGCCTACGAGGCGGACAACCCGGGCTCGGAGCTCGTCGAATCCGTTCCGCCGACCGGCAGCTATTTCCTCAACTACCCGCTGGCGGTGACGGCACCGGCCGGACCGGACTACGACCGCGTCAAAGAAGCAGGAGCGGCGCTGTCGTCGGTGCTGGCCACCCAGTCTGCCGCCGATGCGCTCGTTGCGGCCGGCTTCCGAACTGCGAGTGGCACTCCGTTGCCCGACGGCAAGGGCGTCGGATCCGTGGCGTCGCTGGAAATCAAGAATCCACTGTCGATCGAGACGACATTGAGAGATTGGGCGGTGCTCGCACTGCCTCTGCGCACCCTCGTCGTCGAGGATGTCTCGGGTTCGATGGCCGCGAGATCGGGGGATTCGACTCGTATCGCGTTGACCGTCGATGCGTCGGTAGGTGCGAACTCGCTCTTCAGCGATCAGACGCAGATGGGCTTGTGGGCCTTCTCCATCGGACTCGGGGGTGGACAGCAGGATTACCGAGAACTGGTGCCGATGGGTAAGGCCGACGGTACGTTCGGCGGAAAATCGCAGCGCGACGCGATCCTCGATTCGATTCGGGGCCTGCCGGCCCTGGTTGGAGGTGGTACAGGGCTCTACGACACGACCCTGGCCGCCTTCCGGCGGGTCAAGGAAGGCTACGACCCGAACTACGTCAACAGTGTCATCATCCTGACCGACGGTGCCAACGAAGACGACGGCAGTATCACCCTCGACCAGCTGCTCGCAGCGCTGCAGAAAGAGCAAGATCCAGTGCGGCCCATCGTCATCATCACGGTCGGCGTCACCGGTGACGCAGATCCGGTTGCGTTGCAGCAAATTTCAGCGGTCACCGGTGGAACGAGCTACGTGGCCGAGGACCCGCGCGACATTCCCGAGGTGTTCGTCAAGGCACTGAACTCGCGTACCGAGCGCCTCGCAGGCGAGTAGTTCAGACCCAGAGGAAGCTGATCGCGATCGCTGCGGCGCACGCGAGAGACACCACGGCCAACGTCACTGCGTCCGAGGCCTTGAAGCGCGAGTCGGTGGCGGTGATCATCCCGGTACCGCCGCGGGCGGTGATGGCCGTACCCATCTCGTCGGCTCGTCTGATGGCCACCGACATGACCGTCGTGACGATATCGACGAGCGAATTGTCCGAGGCACTGTTGACGACGGGCTTGGGGCGGAGGCGTCGAGCCGCGTTGAGGGTGCGCATCTCCTCGATCAACAGCGGCAGCGACCGCAGGCTCAAGGCCACGGCAATCGCCCATTCGTCGACCGGAAGCTTCAGCTTCTTCAGTGGCGCGCCGAGCTTGGACACCGCAGGTGCGATGTCGCTCATCGAGGTGGTCCAACCGATCATCATCGATGCACCGAGCAGCACGAACACGAAAAGCGTGGCGCGCAGGTACACCAACACCGCTGCGGTGCCGATCGGCAGATTGAGCAGTGCTCCGACGCCGAACAGCGCCCAGATCCACCACGGTGGACGTGGCAGCGCGGTGATCGGAACGTGCGCGACGATGGCGGCGATCACCAACAGCCCGAACACGATTCCGAGCGCGGGCCATGTCGGTGCCACCACGAGGGTGACGCTGAGCAGCAGGACGACGAGGAGTTTGGTGCCGGCCCACAGACGGTGGATCGGCGAGAACCGGGGGACTTGACGCAATACGACGGTGGTCACGAGGACACGCTCCCGAGGATCGAATCGGAGACGATGTTGCCGTCGGACATCGTGATGGTGCGGCTGCAGACGGTGTCCAAGCCGTCCACATCGTGTGAGATGACGACGATTGCGACGCCGCGTTCACGCAATCCGGCGAGAACGCCGATGATGTCGTCGCGTCCGGGCGGATCGAGGCCGGCGAGAGGTTCGTCGAGAACGAGCATACGAGGCCGACTTGCAATGAGCCCGGCCAGCACGACACGGCGCATCTGACCGCCGCTGAGTGAATCGATCTCGCGGCCGGCCAAGGAGCGGTCGAGTCCGACCGCATCCATCGCGGCCGAGACTGTGGCAGAACCGGTTTCGGGCCCGGCTGCGGCGGCGATGTCCTCGGAAACGGTGCGTCGCTGCAACTGCAGGCGGGAATGCTGGAATGCCAACCCCACGTCGCCGACTCGCGTGGTCATCGCCTTCCCGTCGAGCTGCGCGGTTCCCGTCGTCGGACCGGTGAGTCCGGCCATGACCCAGGCGAGAGTGGACTTGCCCGAGCCGTTTCCACCGAGAACGAGAACGCCCTCACCCCGCTTGACGGTGATGTCGATGCCGTTCAGTGCGGCCTGCGCCCAGGGGGTACGCCGATTGTAGGTGTGCCGAACACCGGCCACCTCGAGCAATCGCGGACTCGAATTATCGTGCAGCACGGTCGCATTGGTGGACCTGGGGTGCATCCAGGTGGAGTCGTGCCGAACCTGGTAGCCCTCGTGCAGATGCACGACGCGATCAGCGGCAACGGTTTCCGAGCCATGATGGGTGACGAGTACGACCGACATTCGGTGTCTGCGAGGCAGTTCCGCAAGGAGCGAGACCAGCTGCTCGCGGCCGCCCGCATCGATCATGGCCGTTGCCTCGTCGGCGATGAGCAGGGCAGGTCTGCGGGCCAATGCCGCGGCCACGGCGAGCCGCTGCATCTCGCCGCCGGACAGGGATGCGGTGTCCCGGGCACCCATTCCGCCGAGGCCCACCTCGTCGAGCAGAGCATCGACGTCGGGACGTGAATCGCCGGGCGGTAGGCCCCACACCACGTCGTCGGCGACGCGGGTGCCGAGGATCTGACTTTCGGGTCGCTGCAGGACGATTGCGGTGCCACCGTATCGCCCGAGTCCGGTTGCGCCAGGTCTGCTGACGGTGCCTTCCGACGGTTCCAAGCCGGCGAGAATCCTCGTCAGGGTCGATTTGCCGGAGCCGTTGTGACCGACGACCGCCACGAACTCACCCGGTTCGATGTGTAAGTCCACACCGGTCAAGGCGGAGGTCGAGGTGCCCGGGTACCGATAACCGACCGAGGTGAAGGTGACCGGAAGCGGACCGATCTCCTCGTCGTCGGTGCTCGTGACGAGAGCTTCGGGAGTGGGGATGGTGGAGAGGCGGTCCAGAATGGCGGTGAGGATCAGCCACGCGAACAGGGTTCCGGTGACGATGCCGAAGGCGACCGAACCGCCGACCCACCACCACCAGTTGTCGAGCACGGTCGTCGAGCCGGCGCGGATCACGTCGGCCACGCCTTGCAATGCCGATGTGCGCTCGAGCAGTCGAGAAATGCCCTCGAAGGTGTTGCGAAGAGTCTCGAGGAACAGCTCACGCAGCGGGGCGAGGACCAGGAGCATCAGCACTGTCAACACCCCGAGCGCGGGCCCGACGACCATCGAGGTGGCCAGTACGCCGAACAGTCCCTGCTTCCTGCGCTTCGCCCGCCCGACCAAGCCGCCCAACAGGGCGGCGCTGGCCACGGTCATGGCCGTCTGGGTCCCGGCTGCCACGAAGCCAACGAGGGTGCCCGCCACCGCAGCGGTTACCAGGGCCCGCGTCCGATACCGCAACGCGACCACCGACATCGGTATGGCCGCAACGACCTGAAGAATCGCTGCCATCGGCACGAGCACACCGATCACCGTCAACGCGACCGTGAAGCTGCTCATGACCGCGGCGGTCGCTAATTCCTGAGGACCGAGGGGCACTGACTTCCGGGTGCGAGGAGAACTGACGGTCACCGCTCCAGTGTGCCAGCCTGAATCAGCGGCTGCGCTGGCTCGTGGCCGGTCCTGCTGCGCGACGGCTGTGGCCGCCGCCACCACTGCGGGGCTGACCACCACTGCGGGGCTGACCACCACTGCGGGGCTGACCACCACTGCGGGCCGGGCCGCCGCGTCGTGCATTGTTGTTTCGTGGGGCTCCGGCGCGTGCCGGGGCCTGCTCGACTCGCGGTGCCGGCTCGACATAACGGGCCTGCTCACCGACGAGGTTCGCCACGGCGGGCGAATCGGCGGTGACACGGATCGGGGTGACCTTGATGTCGGCCTTGCGCAGCAGTACTGCGGTGTCCTTGCGCTGCTCGGGCAGCACGACGGTCACCACATCGCCGGCGCTTCCGGCGCGTGCCGTGCGTCCGGAACGGTGCAGGTACGCCTTGTGCTCGGCCGGGGGATCGACGTGCACGACCAGTTGAACATCGTCGACGTGAACGCCGCGGGCGGCGACATCGGTGGCGACGAGGACGCGGGCCTGACCGGAGGAGAACGCGGCGAGGTTGCGGTCACGTGCGGCCTGCGACAGGTTGCCGTGCAGGTCGACGGACGGGATACCGGCGTCGGTGAGCTGCTTGGCCAACTTGCGGGCCTGGTGCTTGGTGCGCATGAACAGAATGCGGCGTCCGGTGCCCGAGGCAAGCTGGTGAACGAGCTTCTTCTTGGCTTCGACGCCGTCGACCTCGAAGACACTGTGTGTCATGGCCTCGACGTGTGAGGTGGCCTCATCGACGGAGTGCGTGATCTGGTTGTGCAGGAAGCGCTTGACCAGCTTGTCGACGCCGTTGTCCAGGGTCGCGGAGAACAGCATGCGCTGACCCTTGTCGGGGGTGGCGGCGAGTATGCGGGTGACGACGGGCAGGAATCCGAGATCGGCCATGTGATCGGCCTCGTCCAGAACGGTGATCTGAACGCCGTCGAGAGTGAGGTGGCGCTGCTTCATCAGGTCTTCGAGGCGGCCGGGGCAGGCGACGACGATGTCCACGCCACCCTTGAGTGCGGACACCTGGCGAACCTGCGACACACCACCGAAAATCGTGGTGACCTTCAGGGAGTACGCGGCGGCCAGTGGCTCGATGGCAACGGCGATCTGGGTGGCGAGTTCACGCGTCGGCGCGAGAATCAGGCCACGCGGCCGGCCGGGCTTGCGGTTGCCGGGAAGCTGCCCTGCGAGGCGAGCGACCATCGGGATGGAAAATGCGAGTGTCTTTCCGCTGCCGGTCTTTCCGCGTCCGAGCACGTCGCGTCCCTGCAGTGTGTCGGGGAGCGTATCGGCCTGGATGGGGAAAGCTTCGGTCTTGCCCTGGCTCGCGAGTACATCCGCGATGGCCTGGGGTACACCGAGCGCAGCAAAAGTCTGTGGGGTCGTCATTGTGATGAAAGGTGCCTTTCGGGCAGGGTGTTGCACCTGCGGGCCTTGGGCCGAGATGCAAGGTGGCGAGACTGCCGGTGGGCAGTTTCGATCGCCGTAAGAGAAGCCTGTGCAGGGTGCACATGGTGATTCGGGAGCATTCCACGACGTCCGACGTGCAGCTACGCGCGTCGTCACCGAGTGTAACCGAGTTGCGGCTCCGTCTCTTCCCGCGGTTGCCGGTCACGCGGCGTCGCAGTCGAACAATGTGTCGATGTAGACGTTCTCGACCGGCGAGCTGTAGACCTCGATCACCGGCATCGGCGGCGCACTCGAGTCATAGGTGTGCCCCGTGGGTGAGATGAGTCGGTAGCTATGCCTCGCGTTCCGTTTGTCTCGTAGCGCTTCGGCCGTCCAGCCGTCGCCTTCCTTTGCGTAATTGCATGCGGCACAAAGGCCTGCGCCGTTTTCGGCACTCGTACTGCCGCCCGAAGTGTGGGGTCTGATGTGATCGTGGTGGCGGATCGGTGCGTCGCACCACGGGGTGCGGCAGGTCCGATCTCGAAGATCGATGAGGCGTTTCAGCGCGGTGGGAAATGCGCGCGATGTGGACTCCACGGCCGTCAGCGCTCCGGATGTCGGATGGGCATAGAGGCGACGTAATGCGACGTGCGTCTCACTGCCTTGTGTGCCGTCGAGTGCGTCGCGGACGAGTTGCCGGGCGACGTCCGACGGGATGTCGCCGTGGCCGTGCAGATATGCGGATGTGTCGCCGCCGGCGAGCAGGGTCGAATCGGAGATGACGAGGTCGACGGTCACCGGCGGGCCTTGGGCTGCGGATGCACCGGTGACGCGTTCGAATACGAGGTCGGCCATGATCTGGTCGCGGGTGCGCGTATCTCCGCCTGCGTTGATGATGGTGTCGGCGTCGCGCCGCAGGGTCGCCCACATGCAGACGGTCTTCTCCATCGATGTGAGCACGGTGAAGAAACCCATGGACTCGGGTGCGGGGCGGGTGCTGGTGCGCCGAGCAGCGTATGCCTTCGCGCGCCGTTTGACCTGGGAGGCGGCGTCGAGTTCGTTGGCGAGAGCGCGGGCGCGACCTTCGATGGTGCGGTCGCCGGCACCGGCCAGCGTGGCGGGGTCCGCGCATAGTCGCTCGTCGATGGTGCGGCGATCGTCGACGGTGAGGCATGCGGTTTCGCGAGCGAGAATCATGGCGCGCCACTCGTTGAGTTCCCCGGCTTTCAGGCGCGCCAGCGTGTGAGGCATCTCGTGCACGAGGGCGCGAGCGAGTCCCAGATGACTACCGCCGCGATTCGGCGATTCGCGTCGGGCCAGACCGATCTGTGACGCAATGCCCATGCGCCACTGGGCTTTCGGCCTGCCGCGTTCCTTGCGTTCGTCGCTGATGGCTGTCGCGACAGCATCGGTCATCACAGCTTGCGTCGCCACGCTGGCGCACTTGACCGTTTCGAGGGCAGAGATCAAATCGATGCCCGTTGCTGCGTCGATAACAACATCGGACGCCTGAAGGCGCGCGACGAAGCGCAGCACTTCAGCGGACGTGAGCGGTAAATTCTGTACAGCTGTGACCACGAGCTCCTCCCCAGTACTCGAATGCATGTTCGATAGTACGGGCGTTTTTCTGGATGCGCAACAGGTACGGAAAACTGGGGGAAGGTTTCACGAAAGTGACTCGGTGGTGCCCTCGGCAGGATTCGAACCTGCGACCTACCCTTTAGGAGAGGGTTGCTCTATCCCCTGAGCTACGAAGGCTGGTAACTGTCCGTTGGTCGCAAAATGCTGCAGCGCAACACTTTTCGATCTTCGGAACAATCGGTTGCGGATGAGCTTGCTGCCGTAGTGCACAACTGGCCCACATCGCGGTCGTCAGTCTAGCGGCCCACACTGTGAATCGTGAAGCAGGTTCTCGATCGACGTCACTCGACCGGTCATTGACGCGATCAGGTTCAGGGCGGTGCGGTGCTGGTGAGCGGTGTAATCGGCGGTGGATTCGATGCCGACAAAACATTGGATATCGCGAGCGAAAGCGTCGAAGGTCGTCGCCAAAATTCCCGCCGACGCGCACACTCCCACAACGATCAGCCGGTCACGGCCGCGTCGGCGAAGTTCGACCTCCAGATCGGTGGCGTAGAAGGCGCTGTAACTGCGCTTCGCGATCGTGACGACGTCGGGCTCGGTGACGGTGACCTCCTCTGCGGACGGACCCAATCCCCACATCGGCCCCAGCAGGCCGCGCTGCTCGATGGCACTTGCCGCCCGCGGGCCACTCGCCAGGATCGGCACGTCTGCAGACCTCGCCCACATCACCGTCTCCGAGACGGCCACGTCCACTCGCGAACGCACCGAGTTGTGCAGCACATTCGAGTAGTAGGGCTGCATGTCGTGGACCAGCACGGCGACCCGCTCGGGTTGCACCTCCCACTCGGGACCGCCCCGCAGTCGAGCAGACCACCGACGTCGTAGTCCTCTACCTCGACGCTGAACGTAGCCATGCGATCAACACTCCTCCCACAAACGCGCGTGCATTCGCTGGACGCACGCAGTCTTGCTCTCCGTTCACTGTCTATTCCGCTCGCATCTGACAAACGCGCGCGCGTTTGCGAATCCCGAGACCCGGGCGACGCCTGATGCACTGTCCAGCATGGGTATCCCGGCTAATCGGGTCGTCGCCCACTTCATCCGCAAACGCGTGCGCATTCGCGATGCGCCGCGCGCAGAATTGCTATCCGTCCACTGTCCATTCCGCTCGCATCTGACAAACGCGCTCGCGTTAGCGAATCCCGAGGCCGACCTCGCGCACCACCTAGTCCGCTGCGATAGCGTCCACGATGTTCAGTCGAGAGGCGTGCACGGCAGGAGGAGCCGAACCCAGCAGAGACAGGCCCAACGCGACGAGGCCGTACAGCAGTACCGACCATCCGGCTGCGTAGGCAACCGGGATTCCGATGCTGGCTCCGAGGATCAGTGTGCTCAGGTATTGCAGACCTGCGCCGATGATCAGTCCGAGGACACCGCCCACGATGCCGACCGACAGCGCTTCGGCCAGCACCATTCGGGCCAGGGTTCCTCGGCCACCGCCCATTGCTCGCAGTACGCCCAGTTCACGGCGCCGCTCCAGGACCGACAATGTCAACGTGTTCAGCAACGCGACCGCAGCCACCAGTGCCACGATCCATTGCAACGCGATGGCCAGTGCACCGGACTGCCGGATAGCCGCGCTGGTGCCGTCGAGGGCGGCGGCGCCGGTGTAGACGAAGGCCTCGGGCGGCAGGTTCGACCGCAGCGAATCCTGCACGGCGGCAACGTCTCCGTCGACGCTGATCTCGAGATATGTTGCGCCGGGCCGGTCGTACCAGCGCTGCATGGAGTCCAACGAGATCGCCATCGTCCCGCCCGCGGCGTTGATGTAGTCCACCAGATCCAGCACGCGCACGGTCTGCACTCCGGTCGGGGTCGGAAGATCGATGGAATCCCCGACGGAGACGCCGAGCGTCCTGCCGAACCCCTCGGAGAGCACCACTCCGTCGCCGGCGAGCACCTCGGAGCGCACATCGTCGGAGAGCGACGCGAGCGTCACCGCGTTACTACCGTCGGCGACGCCCTGGATGGACACCAATTCGTCGTCGATGGTCGCGTAGGCCCACTGCCCTTCGACGACTCGGGAGACTCCCGGCGTGGCGCGGACGGCGTCGTCCACCGCGTCGGGAACGATGGGTCCCGACGGAATTGCGTCGGGTGAGGTCATCGAGACGTACAGGTCGGTTCTCGCCAGCGACGACAGGGACTCGGCCGCAGAATCTGTCATGTTCGTCAACGAACCCGACACTCCCACACTGACTCCCACCGCGATCACGATGGTCATCACCGTTGCCCAGATGCGCCGCGGGGCGCGTTCGATGGTGGCGGTGGCCAGACGGCCGGCGCCACCCCATCGGCGGGGTACGGCTCCGGTTGCCCACACGATCGGCCCGGTACCGCCGACGCACAGAGCCACGACACCGAACATGAACAGGGCACCGGCACCGAGCGTCAGTTGGCCGTCGACGTTGACGGCGAACACGAACGACCCGGCGATGGCGATCAGTCCGAACACGGTGGTGGCCACTGTGAACGGCCGACCCGGGCCGCCCGAGGTCTCTCCGCCGCCGACCGCCAACGCTTCGATCGGCGAGATTCGGTACACCTGCACAGCGGCCAGCGCAGATGCGCCGACGCAGGCCAGGACGCAAGCCACGATCGCCACGGGAATCGCGAAGCCGGGCAACACGTATTCGATTCGTGCGTCGAATGCCTGCGACAGGAACGGCGGCAGACTTTCGATGGCAATGCGGCCCATCGCGATTCCGAGCGGCACTCCGACGGCTCCGCCGATCAAGCCGACCAGAACGGACTCGAACAGCAGGTCGCGGACGATGTCTGCGCGGCGTCCACCGACGGCGCGAAGTAGAGAGATTGTGGGTCGACGCTTCGCGATGGCCATGTTCATGACGTTGAAGACGAGGAACGCCGCGACGACGAACGCGATCAACGAGACCATCAGCGTGGCATTGCGTGTCAGGCTCATGGCCTGGTTGGCGCGGTCGGCCCGGAAGTCCGGATTCATCACCGACACTCGGCCGGCGACGGCCGCTTCGAGGTCGGACTGCAGAGCGTCGCCGTTGCCGAGGACGAAGATCGAGTCGAGTTGACCCTGCCGATCGGTCAGTGCCTGAGCAGCGGGAAGGAGCGCTACCGCGAACATTCCGCCGCCGATGCGTTGCGTTCCAGGGCCGTCGATCACGCCGACGACCGCAGTCGGAACGTCGTCGATGGTGACGGTGTCGCCCTGCTGCAGACCTGTTGCAGCACCGACCAATACACCGGACGGGTCGGACACCAGTCCTGTTGCATCACCGACTGCGCCCTGCAAATCCGACTGCAGCGCCGTGATGGACGAGTCGACCCCGAGAACCGTCAGATCTCCGACGTCGGACCGAACGGTGCTGCGCAGCAGCGGAACCGCTGTATCGACGCCGGAAACGGAACGCACGACCTCGAGTTCGCTCTGGTCGAAACCCGAGTCGGTGACACCGACGACTTCGTAGCTCGCGTTGCCCGCGATCGTCACCGCCAACCGTTCCACCGATCCGGTCAGCGACCCGTAGGTGCCGAGGACGGCGATGAGCAATCCTGCTGCGACGGCCACGACACCGGCGGAGACGAGCGACCGCACCCAATGCATGCCGAGGTCGCGAAGGCTGATGACTCGAAATCTGCTGAGCGCGGTGCCGATCACCGATCGAGGCCGGCCGTCGGTGTGTCGGTCTCGACGCGACCGTCGATCATGCTCACGATGCGATCGGTGGACCGTGCCGCCTCGAGATCGTGGGTCGCCATCACCACTGCTCGACGCCCCTCGCTGGCGTGCGCCACGTCGGCGAGGATCTCGAGAACGTTGTGGGAGGTCTTCGAATCGAGATTGCCGGTCGGTTCGTCGGCGATCAGTAGCGCCGGATCCATCATCAGAGCGCGGGCGATCGCGATGCGCTGGATCTGACCGCCGGAAAGCTGCGCCGGTCGGTGCTCGGATCGGTTCGAGAGTCCGACCAACTCGAGCAGACGCATCGCGTCGGACTTGGCTTTCTTGATCGGGGTGCCGTCGAGCAACTTGGGGACGGCGACGTTCTCCCACGCCGACATCGTCGGCAGCAGGTTGAAGAATTGGAAGACGAAGCCGACCTGGTGGCGTCGGAAATCGGATTGCGCGTTGTCGTCGAGGGTGGTGACCTCGACATCGTTGAATCGAATGGACCCCGACGTCGGGGTGTCGAGCGCGCCGAGCATATGCAGCAGCGTCGACTTCCCGGCCCCGGACGGTGCGACGAGCGAGACGAACTGGCCGCCCTCGATCGTGAGATCGATGCCGTCCAAGGCTCGTACCGGTTGCTCCCCGGTGGGGTACTCCTTGACGACCCCGGACAACTCCAGCATCAACTTCGCCACGAACGGTTCCCCTTGCTTCTCGAATATATCTTCGACGCTACCTGCCGTCGGATCGAGAAACCGTTCGGAAGTCTCAGGTCAGGCTGCGCCGCGCGAGGATTCGAGTCGACGGGCCACCAGTGCGGCTTGCAAGTGACGAATTCCGGACGGACGCGTGGGGTCGAAGCCGGTGAGCTGTGCGATCCGCTTGAGGCGGTAGTCCACGGTGTTGGTGTGCAGATGGAGCTGGCGAGCGGACCGCTGCCGGTTCAGGTCGTGCGAGATGTGGATCTCGAGGGTCTCGAGCAGCTCGGGCGACGAGTCGAGCGGCTCGAGGATCTGGGTCAGGTGGCGCCGGCCGGGGCCGGGACGCGTCAGCTGGTACTCCAGCACGAGGTCGTCCATGCGGTACAGGCCCGACGGGCGGTGGAGCTGATGTGCCAGGGACAGCAGTTCGTGTACCTGATCGGCTGCGGTGGGGATGTCCGCGGTGGCGGCCTGCTCGGCCGTGACGGTGACGGGCACCTCGGCGGCAGTACCGATGCGATGCACCAGAGCCTCGACCCACTCTTCGTCGTGAACGCCGGGGATGAGGACGGTGCCTCCCTCGGTGCTCAGTAGGGAAAGAGGTGAGCGGCCGCAGATCGTGGCCAGCTCTGCCTGGACGCGACGCAGTTTTCTGCGAGCGGCGACCGTCTTCTGAATATTGGGGTCGTTCTCGTCGGGATGCGGCGGCACCGAGATGGCGAACACCAGATAGCTGTCGGCGAGTTCGATGCCGGACTGACGTGCCATCGAGACCGCGTTGTGGCCGCTGAGGAGAGAGGTGACCAGGGTGTGCGCAGCTGTGTGGTGCTCGCTGGCCACCGCTTGAAGTTCTTCCACGTAGCTCTTGCTGGCGGCGATGGAAACCTTCTCCGAGAGCAGCACGAACATGCGTGCGGCCTCGATCAGCTGAGCAGCGTCGCCCTCGCCTGCCCGCTTGGATACCAGGTTCCAACCGATCTGGATGCCCTCGTGATAGACGCTGAGCACGGATTCGAGTGGAACGCCCTCGCGAGCCCACTGGCTGGCTTTGGCGCGGAGCTCGGCCAAATCCGATTCGGCGGGAGCGCGACGTTCGTCGAGCATCTGCACTGCGATGCTGATGCATTTGACGGTGAATTCGGTGACGTCGCCGTGGAGCTGTTCGCCCGGCAACGACCCACAGGGGGTGTTCGCTGCGAAGTGTCCGACGAGCAGTCGCGCCACCGCGCGGAAGTCGCGAAGAGGAGCCGACGCAGGCTGACCCGCGACCATGATTCCGAGGCTAGTCGAGTTGTGAACGGTCACAGATCAACCCTTCGTGTTGGGTTCTACAGGTCATTCGGACTGCGAAGCTACTCACGCGTATCCGCGCGCTTCCACGGCTCAATCTATGCAATGCAGCGTAAAACCGCGGTGTTTTCGTACTTCGAGTTTGTTTCTTGGCCTCTAACGGGATCGATCATAGGTTGTTATCTACGTGTGATCCAGGGTTTCGCGAAAACTCGTTGTGATTTATCTCGAGCGATGGGTCGGGCTGCCTGCGACTTGCCCTAAACAATCGTCAAGCTGTTCACGGCGTGCTGAGGGCGCATCTACTTTGATCCCGTTGGAAGAGGGCGACGAAGGGACGAGTATGCGCGGTGATATCGGTCAGTTCACTGTTCTCCGGGAGTTGCATCCGACCATCGAGGAGAACCTCGTCCGTCACCGCGCCGAGTCCGTTCGGTGGGAACCGGCCGACTTCGTCCGTGCGGAGATGTACTGGGGATCGCGCCCGTCGACTCTGACCGAAACTGCAAAAGCAGCGCTGGTGACCAATCTTCTTGTCGAGCAGAATATTCCGCTCTATCGCCGAGACGCGGTGGCCAGCGAGGTCGGTGCGTGGCCGGCGTGGCTCACCGAGTGGAGCACCGAACGACATCGGCACGCCGCGGCCGTCACCGATTACCTGGTCGCAACCCGCAGCGTCGATCCGGTCGCCTTGGGACGGGCCAGAGCGCAGTGCATGACCGTGGGATCCGACTCCCCGATGAACGGCGCGCACCTGCTCCGGTCGCTCGTCCAGGTTGCCCTCGACGAGTCGGTGTCGAGCGTCAGCCATCGCAACACTGCGGAACAGTGCCACGATCCGGTGGCAGATCGACTCCTCGGACGCATCGTCGCCGACCAGGAGCTGCACATCCGGTTCTTCGCGAACCTGGTCTCGGCCGCGCTCACCGTGGCACCCGGTCCGACGGTCACCGCCATCACCGAGGTCGTGATGAACTTCCAGTTGCCGGGTACCAATCTGCCGGGATTCGCCCGCAGTGCGATGCTCATCGCGCGCGACGGCATCTACGACAACGCCCGCCACCTCGACGAGGTCCTGCGTCCCTTGATGGACCGGTGGCAAATCTTCGAGCGAACGGATCTGGGTGCCGGATCGCGCAGTCGCGATCAGCTCCTCGACCACCTCGACCATCTCGATGCCCAAGTCGCCACCTTCGAGAGCAGTGGTGCACGAACGCTGGAGTACGCAAACGCATTGCGCGCCAGCTGACGCCACTTACCTCGGTGAGTTCCATCGACTAACCTGAACGTCAGTTCGTCCAACGCTCCTCACCTCGTACTCGGGGCAACGACCGGAGGCCCCATCGTGACTGGCTCTCGACCGATCATCGTCGGCATCGACGGCTCCGCCGCAGCAGACAAGGCTGTGATCTGGGCGGCCCTCTGCGCGCACCGCCGCGATCGACGCTTGCACATCGTCACTGCCGTCGACATGCCCGGGGTCGTCGATCTGAGCGAATTCGCAGGGGAAGCAACGGAATTCGTAGCAACCGCAAAGTCCAGGCTGGTGGCGGCCGAGACACTTGCCGCGCTGGTCGTCGACGATCCCGCGTTCGAGGTGACGTCGAGCGCCATCGAAGGCGGCGTCATGGACGTTCTCATCGGAGTCTCGGCGCAGGCCGAAATTCTGGTGATAGGTGCCAGTGAAACCGGTGCTGTCACACTGTCTCTGGCGGCACACAGTGTCTCGCCGGTGGCGGTGGTGCGGGGCCGCGACATCGACGGTCGCCCGGTCGCGGAAGGCCCGGTCGTCGTCGGTATCGACGGATCGGACGTCAACCAGGCGGCCGTCGAGTGGGCATTCGTCGAAGCGTCGGCGCGTGATGCAGTACTGATCGCGGTGCACGTGTGGTCCGATGTGGATCTGACGCAATCGTTCGGCCGCGCGCCCAAGGATTGGCACGCCATTGCCGACGGTGAAGAGGCGCTGTTGGCCGAGAGTCTCGCCGGCTGGCAGGAGCGCTTTCCCGAGGTTGTGGTTCAGCGCATCGTGGCTCAGGACCGGCCGGTTCGGGTTCTCAGTGGCCTGTCCGAAACCGCGGCTTTGATCGTCGTGGGCAATCGGGGGCGCGGCGGATTCGGTGGAATGCTGCTGGGATCCACCAGTTTCGCGCTCGTCAACACTGCAGACTGCCCGGTGCTGGTCGTGCGGAAAGCGCTCACATAGCGACGGTCAGCAGGAAGCTGACGTCTTCGAGTGCCTCGACGCTGTGACGGGCATCGGGGATGACGAGAAGGTCGCCGGTCGAGCCCTTCCAGGATTTCTCCCCGCTGATCAGTTCCAATTTGCCGCTCAGGACGAGGACTGTCGATTCGCCGTTGAGGTCGTGTTCGGCCAGCTTGTTGCCCGCAGCCAGTGCCACGACGGTTTGCCTCAAGTGCCGGCTGTGGCCGCCGTACACCGTCTGCGAACTTCGGCCACTCGACGCGCCAACGGCGAGCTTGAGTTGTTGACGGGCAAGTGCGGTGAGTGACTTCTTGTCCATGATCGTCAGTATGACGCACGGTTCGCGGTCACGACGGGGGAATCCTGAACGCGCTCAGGAAGGTTGGGTAGCCTTTCCGTACTCGACGAAGCGAAACTGCCTACCTTCCACTCGGCTGGTGAGCCAATCGCCAGTTTCGGTAATCCAGTCGCCTTCCACCGACGGCGCATCTGTGTCGCCCGGTACCTCGACATCGATCTCGGTCACGTGCAGGGTCGTCGCGAATGGCATTGCCGATCGGTAGATTTCACCGCCGCCGATGATCCACACGGTCTCGTCTCCGGCCAGGGCCAGGGCTTCGCCGACCCCGCCGCAGGTCTCGGCGCCCGGCGTCTGTAACGAGCGGTTGCGAGTAACCACTATGTTGCGACGGCCCGGAAGCGGTCGAAATCTTTCGGGCAGCGACTCCCACGTCTTGCGCCCCATGATGACAGGATGATCCATCGTCACCGCTTTGAACCGGGCCATGTCCTCCGGCACTTCCCACGGGATCCTGCCGGCTTCGCCGATTTTGAGGTTGGAACTCTGCGCCCAGATCAGGCCGATTTCTCTCACCGCACTCATACCGCGACCGGGGCCTTGATGGCCGGATGGTGCTGGTAGTCGACGATCTCGATGTCCTCGAAGGTGTAGTCGAAAATCGAATCCCGTTGCGCCAGTTTCAGACTGGGGTACGGGTACGCCTCGCGCGAGAGCTGCTCGGTGACCTGGTCGCGGTGGTTGTCGTAGATGTGGCAGTCACCGCCGGTCCATACGAACTCGCCGACCTCGAGGCCCGTCTGGGCTGCCACCATGTGCGTGAGCAGTGCGTAGCTGGCGATATTGAACGGCACACCGAGGAACATGTCTGCGCTGCGCTGGTACAGCTGGCACGAGAGCTTGCCGTCGGCGACGTAGAACTGGAAGAACGCGTGGCAGGGCGGCAACGCCATCCGCGGGATCTCGCCGACGTTCCAGGCCGAGACGATCATTCGACGCGAATCCGGATCGGTCTTCAATGTCTCGATGACCTGGCTGATCTGGTCGATGTGCTCACCAGAGGGGGTGGGCCACGACCGCCACTGCACTCCGTACACAGGGCCCAGCTCACCATCCGGAGCTGCCCATTCGTCCCAGATGCTCACGCCGCGCTCCTGCAGCCAGGAGGCATTGGAGTCGCCACGCAGGAACCACAGCAGCTCGTAGACGATCGACTTCAGGTGGACCTTCTTGGTGGTGATCAACGGGAAGCCCGCTGCCAGGTCGAAGCGCATCTGATGCCCGAACACGCTGGTGGTGCCGGTTCCCGTCCGGTCGGATTTGGCCGTCCCGGTATCGAGGATGTGGCGCAGCAGATCTTCGTACGGAGTCGAAACCATCACGACGGTCATCGTAGCTGCATACTGGTTTCATGCCGGAATTGCCCGAGGTGGAAGCCCTTGCCGGTTTCCTACGCGAACATGCCGTCGGTGCCGTGATCGGTCGCATCGATATCGCAGCACTGAGCGTGCTCAAGACGTTCGATCCGCCGCTCACCGAGCTGCAGGGCAAGGACGTCACCGATGCCGCCCGCTTCGGAAAGCACCTGGCCCTCAGAGCGGGTGACCTCTGGCTGATCACCCATCTCTCCCGCGGAGGGTGGCTGCGGTGGGTGGACAATCCGAGCGTCGCACCGCCCAAGCCGGGTAAAGGGCCGCTGGCTCTGCGGATCCACTTCTTCACTCCGGAAGGCGCGACGCCTGCCATCGATCTGACGGAAGCGGGCACCAAGAAGCGGATGGCCGTATGGGTGGTGCGCGACCCGCACGAGGTCGCGAGCATCGCGCGGCTCGGACCCGATGCCCTGGCGGTCACCGAGCTCGAGTTCGCCGAGATTCTCGCCGGCACCACGGCGCGACTGAAGACCTCGTTGGTTGACCAGTCGCTGCTGGCCGGCATCGGCAATGCGTACTCGGACGAGATACTGCACGTCGCGAAGCTCTCGCCGTTCGCGTCGTCTCGCACACTCGATGCCGAATCGGTCGGGGTGCTCTACGCGGCGATGCGCTCGGTGCTGTCCGACGCGGTGGCACGCTCCGCCGGGCAGGATGCGGCGCGTCTGAAGGGGGAGAAGCGATCGGGCATGCGGGTGCACGCCAGGACCGGTCTGCCGTGCCCTGTGTGCGGAGATCCGGTACGTGAAGTCGCGTACGTGGACCGTTCGTTCCAATATTGCGCGACGTGTCAGACGGCCGGCAAAATTCTTGCCGACCGCCGGATGTCACGTCTGCTCAAGTGACAGGTTCGAGTTTCTGACTGGCGTAGCCGCGGTAGCCTTCCCACGCCTTGCGGCGGTCGCTACGCGGGTCCTTCTGCACCCGGGTACGGGTGTCGAAAATCAGTGTCTTGCGGTCGGCTTCGTCGTACGCCGGCCATGACTCCAACGGTTTCCCGTTGGTGGCGAACGCAATCCACTGCGACTGCACCTGCTCGGTGACGTCGGAGAATGCCTTTCGCCCGCCGGCCAGAGTGAGCGCCTTCCCGAACATGGTCTCGCTTATGCCGAACACGGCGAACAACTCGAAGCCGTGAGTGGCGTCGAGACCGAGCAGCTTCATCGATCGCGGTGCGAAGTCGAAACGGTAGAAGTACGTCGGTGCGTGACGTGAATGTCCTTCGGCCACTTCCAGAGACGGCTTCCAGAAGGTGAAGTCACCACCGAAGTCGATGGCACCGCGCTCGTTCGGGTAACCCCGGTACGCGGAGGTGACCACTGCTTCGGCGTCGGGATCGGTGAGCGAGAACAGCTTGGTGATGCGCTCGGGGTTGGTGGGCAGCGCGTCGAGAAACTTCGGAAACAGCGTTCCCTCACGGGCATTGGTGCCGATGATCAGCGGGACGCGGTGCGCGGTGCCGTTCGCGTACGCCTCGACCGGGCTGACCGGGAGGAAGTCGCCGTCGACCACCGGACCGAACGGGAGCAAGCCCGGAGTGCGGTACAAGGTAGTGAGACCCAGCTTGGTGCCGGCGCGGCCGAGCCGGAGCACCTCGGCGTTCTCGAGGGTTTCGACAGCGTTCTCGGCGGTACCACCGAGATAGCCGACGTATTCACGTGCCCACTGGTCTGCGCGCTCCTTGGTAGCGGTCATACCCGGAGCCGAGCTTTCGGAAATGGCCTGAGCGAAGAGGCCTTTGGCAGAGGGCACCGTCATCAGGGTCGTGACGGCGTTTCCGCCGGCAGACTCGCCGAAGACGGTCACGTTGCTCGGGTCGCCGCCGAATTCGGCGATGTTGCGCTGTACCCATTCCAGGGCGGCCACCTGATCTCGCAAGCCGAGGTTGGAATCGAACGGCCGCTCCGGAGTGGAGTACTGGGACATGTCGAGATAGCCGAGAGCGCCGAGTCGGTAGTTGACCGAGACGTAGATGATGCCGTCGCCGTCTTTCAGCGAGCGCCGTACCAGGGAGCCACCGCCGTAGAGGGGAGTGGCCGACGTGCCGAGGGTGTACGCGCCACCATGGATGAACACCATCACCGGGCGCGGGTTCGCGCCCGGTGTGCTGGGAGCCAGCACATTGAGCGTCAGGCAGTCCTCGCTGGACGGCTGGTACTTGCCGATCGCCAACATGGTGCCGCGCTTGTGCTGAACCGATGCGTTGCCCCACTCGGTGGCGTCGCGCACACCTTCCCACGGCTCGACGGGCTGTGGTGCCCGGAATCGAAGTGGACCGACGGGCGGAGCGGCGTAGGGAATGCCGCGCCAGGTGGTGAGGTCACCGACCGGCTTGCCCTCGATGATGCCTTCGGAGGTGGTCACGCGCGTCGTTGCAGCCATCTCGCGAGTGTACTGATCGGTTCTTACCCGTGGGTAGGAACCGGGGCGGATCGGTAGCGGGCAGACTCGAGTACATGCCCTTCGAGTACAGCGCCGAGATAGTGCAGCTGCTGCGAGCCCCCGCGCACGCGTATTTCGGCAGATCCAAGGACGGCCCGGCGGATGTACCGACCGAACTGCCCGTCAGTGTCGAGATCGTGGCCCACAAGGGCATCCGCGGCGATCGATTCTTCGGCGTGAAGGCGCATACCGAGGCGGCGGTGAGCTTCCTGGCCGTCGAAGCCTGGGACGCCATTGGCGACGTGCTCGGGGTCGAGGTGCCCGATCCGTCCGTGGCCAGGAGAAACGTCCTCGTGCGCGGTCTCGAACTCGACCCACTGCGCGGTCTGGAATTCGAGCTCGACTCCGGTGACGGCTGGATTCGGTTCCGTGGTGGCCGACCTGCCCACCCGTGCGCTTGGATGGACCGCATGGTGGTGGACGGCGCGCGTAAAGCACTGATCGGTCGCGGCGGGTTGCGCGTCGAGCCGCTGTCCGACGGGATCCTGCGGGTCGGGAAACTACTTGTTCGCTCGCCTGTCGAACTGGATGCGTCACATGCGGCGCTGTCGGTGAAGCGCGCTCAGCCACTACCGGAGAAGTGAAGGGGCTGGAACAATGAGAGGGCTGCCATGACGCTTCCGCTCGACGGAGTTCGCGTACTCGAACTCGGCAACTACATCGCGGCACCCACCGCAGGTCGGATGCTGGCCGATTTCGGTGCCGAGGTGATCAAGGTAGAGCGACCCGGCGCCGGCGACGAATTGCGCAACTGGCGGCTGTACGCCGGCACCACCTCGATGCTCTTCCACACCATCAATCGCAACAAGAAGTCGATCGTGCTCGATCTTCGTACCGAGCAGGGCCGCAAAGATGTTGTCGACCTCGCAGCCGAGTGCGACATCCTGCTGGAGAACTTTCGCCCCGGCACACTCGAGAAGTGGGGGATCACCTCCGAGGTGCTCACGGAAGCGAACCCGGATCTCATCGTCACCCGCATCTCGGCATTCGGACAGACGGGTCCCATGTCGGATCGGCCCGGATTCGCCGCGGTGGCCGAGGCATACGGCGGATTCCGCAATCTGGTGGGCGATCCCGATCGTCCGCCGGTCCGAGTCGGGGTGTCGATCGGCGATTCCATCGCCGGTCTCTACGCCGCGTTCGGATCCGTCATGGCGCTCTTCCAACGCCAGGTGCGGCGTCAGGCAGGGAGTGCGTCTCTGGCTGCGGGCGAGCGGACCATCGACGTCGCGCTCAACGAGTCGAGTCTGTCGATGATGGAATCGCTGATACCGGACTACCTCGCGTACGGGGTGGAACGGGAGCGGACCGGCGGACGGATGGAAGGCATCGCGCCCTCGAATGCGTACCCGTGCAACGACGGTCACGCGATCATCATCGCAGGCAACGGTGACGCCATCTTCCACCGCTACATGGACACCATCGACCGTCCCGATCTGGCTGCCGATCCCGATCTCGCCACCAACGCCGGCCGCTGGCGACGACGCGACGAACTCGACTCCGCCATCTCGGACTGGACCGGATTGCACTCGCGTGCAGAGGCTTTGGCAATCCTCGACAAGGCGGGAGTGCCGTCCGGCCCGATCTACACCGCAGCGGACATCGTGGCCGACGAACAGTACGCGTCGCGCAACATGATTCAGCGCTTCACCGTCGACGCCGGCGGCGACGAACCCGCAGAGGTGGGGTTCGTGGGCGTCGTACCGGTCATCGGGGAACAGTCGATCCCGATTCGTTCGGTCGGACCGGAACTGGGCGAACACACGAGAGAAGTACTGGCGAGCCTGCTCGGCCGCACCGACGAGGAACAGGACGACTGATGTACGAATTCGCACCCGCGGCGCGGCTGCGTGACGTCACGATGCGCGACGGGTTGCAGCTCACCGGCAAGATGCTCCCCACCGAACGCAAGCTCGAGGTCATCAGGGCGCTCATCGGTCTCGGCGTTCCGGAGTTGGAGATCGGGTCCATGGCGCGCGGAGACAAGGTGCCGCCCATGGCCAACACCCTCGAGGTGATCGGCGAACTGACCGCCGAGGAACTCGCGCAATGCTGGGTGTGGGTGGCGACCCCGCGGCACGTCGAGAAGGCGGCAGCGGCAGGGGCCAGGAACTTTCAGTACTGCTTCTCGGCATCGGACTCGCACAATCGGGCCAACATCGGCCGGAGCACCGAGGATTCGCTCGCGGCCATGCCCGCGGCCGTCGACATCGCGCATTCGGTCGGCGGCGCGATCGAGCTGTGTATCGCCACCTCGTTCACCTGTCCCTTCGAGGGAGCTGTGTCGCCCGATCGGATCATCGAGATCGCCGACGACGAACGAGCCACCGGTGCAACCGACATCGTCATCGCAGACACCCTCGGACAAGCGGTGCCAGCGCAGGTAGCAGCACTGATCGGACGTGTTGCAGGCGAAACACCCAGCCGCAGAATCGTCTTCCACGGCCACGACACCTGGGGCCTCGGCGTTGCCAACACCCTCGCCGCGATCTCCGCGGGAGCAGGGATGGTCGACGGTTCCCTCGGCGGACTCGGTGGCTGCCCATTCGCCCCGGGGGCGAGTGGCAACACTCCGAGCGAGGACATCCTGTTCGCCACCCGGCCCACCTGGTTTGCGCCCGAGACCTTGGCCGCACTGGTCGACCTGTCCGAGCACCTACTCACCGAATTGGGGGAACCCATGCGTTCGAAAACTGTTCAGGGTGCTCGTTCCGAGGCCCGTGCCTTCGAGTGGGTCGTATGACCGCCATCCTCGTCACCGCCGACATTCCCGCTCCGGGAATGGATATTCTGCGCGCCGCGGGTGACGTCGAGGTACGGGCAGTCGACCATGCCGAGCTGTTCGACGCCTGCGCATCCGGCAAGTACCGCGTCGTCGTCTCTCAATTACGTGACCACTTCGACGCCGAACTTCTCGCCGCCGCGTCCATCGCCGGAATCTCCAACTACGCCGTGGGATTCGACAACATCGACATCGCAGCCGCAACCGCGCACGGCATCACCGTCGCGAACACCCCGGGTGTGCTGACCGATTCCACCGCCGACATCGCAATGCTGCTGATCCTGTCGACGGCCCGGCGCGCAGTGGAGGCCGATGCGTTCGTCCGCTCCGGTTCGTTCACCGGCTGGGAGCCGGAACTGCTACTCGGCAGCGATGTTTCGGGGCGCGTACTCGGACTGGCGGGCTTCGGCAGAATCGCCAGAGCCACGGCCAGACGCGCACTGGGATTCGGCATGACGGTGAAGTTCTGCCCCAGACCTCCCGCTGATCGAGTTGTCTCCGATTCCGAATTGGGTGAGTTCGCCGGCCGCGTCGAACACACGTCCTGGGACGAGATCGTCACCAACAGCGACTTTCTGTCGCTGCACGTTCCACTGTCCGATGCCACCCACCACCTGATCGATGCCGCCGTGCTCGAGGCCATGAAACCATCGGCGATCCTGATCAACACCGCCCGCGGCCCCGTCGTCGATGAGGCTGCCCTGGCGACCGCGCTGCGGGCCGGCGTCATCGCGGCAGCGGGACTCGATGTCTACGAACGGGAACCGGCGCTCGAATCCGGACTGGCCGAGAGGAAGAACACCGTGTTGTTGCCGCACGTCGGCAGTGCGACGGTGTCGGTGCGTTCCGAGATGGCGAGGCTGTGCGCCGACAATGCGGCGGCGATGTTCAGCGGAACCGTGCCGCCGCATCCGGTGAACCCGCAGGCGTGGACGGGTGGCTGATGCTCAGCGTCGAGATTCCAGCAGGCGCAGCCAGATCTCGCTGACCGTCGGGTACGACGGCACCGCATGCCACAGGTCGTCGAGCGAAACTTTTCCGACCACGGCAACGGTTGCCGCGTGCACCAATTCGGCTACCCCCGGCCCCACGAACGTCGCTCCGACGAGTGTGTCCGTAGCGCGATCGATCACCAGCTGCGCACGGCCCGAGTAATCGTCCTGCTGCAGAGACGAACCCGCGACGGCGATGTCCTGTGCCACGATCTCGACGTCGATGCCCGCCTCCCTGGCCTCGGCCTCGGTCAACCCGACGGAGGCCACCTCGAGTGGGGTGAACACCACTTGGGGAACCTGGCCGTGGTCCGCCGTCGCTCGGAATCGCTTCTGGTCCAGCGGCTTTCCTTCGGCCCTGGCGGCAATGACGTCGCCGGCCACCCTCCCCTGGTATTTGCCCATGTGCGTCAGCGGGGCACGGCCGTTGAGGTCGCCCACTGCGTAGAGCCATTCGTGGTCGGCAACACCGAGGTGATCGTCGACCTCGACGTACTTGCCCTCGGGCAGACCGACCGTGGCCAGTCCCAGGTCCGAGCTCGCCGGGGAGCGGCCCGCGGCGACCAAAATTTCGTCCACCAGGAGGTCCTCGTCGCCGACCGTGAGGGTGACCGGTCCGCCGTGGATGCGGCCGACACCGGTGTCGGCGGGATGCTCTCGCGAGACGTGCGTCAGAGAAGCGTCGAACATGATCGTTGCACCGCGCTGCTTCAGTACGTCGGCAACCAGTTCGCCCGCGAACGGTTCGGAACCGGACAGCAGCGACGAGCCACGCACGATCATCGTCACTTTCGCTCCCAACGACAGCAGCCAGGTCGCTGCCTCACTCGCGACGACACCCCCGCCGATGATGGCGATGTGACCGGGCGTCTCGTGAATGTTGGTGGCGTCGCGCGAGATCCACGGCCGGGCCTCGCGCAGGCCCGGTGTGTTCGGTACCGAAGCGGTGGTGCCGGTGGCCAGAACGACCGCGAGCCGTGCCGTGAGCGTTCTGCCGTCGACCTCGACGGTCTTGATGCCGCTCAGCCGTCCGTGGCCACGGATCACCGAGATTCCCGCGGACTCTGCCCACGACACCTGGGACGAGTCGTCGAGACCGTGGGTGAAGGATTCTCGCCTGGCGAGGACGGCGTCGGCATCGAGGGGTTGGTCGCCGACCAGTTCTTTCACGCCCGGCATGTTGCGCGCGGTGTCGAGCACTTCGCTGGGCCGCAGGAGCGCCTTGCTCGGCATGCATGCCCAATACGAGCACTCACCGCCCACGAGTTCATGTTCGACTATGGCGGCAGTGCGGCTGCTGCCCTGTATCGCGTATTGCGCGGCATTCTCACCGACGGGTCCACCGCCGATGACGATGACATCGAATTCGGAACTCTCTGGGGCCATTACTCCACAGTGACATAGGCTCCCCGCTTATGGCGACCACTCGGAGCAAGATTCTGATCACCGGTGCGAGTTCTGGACTCGGTGAGGAAATGGCCAGACGGTTCGCCGCCATGGGTCGCGATCTGGCGCTCTGTGCCAGGCGGCTGGAGCGACTCGACGAACTTCGCGTCGAATTGTTGCGTCAGAACCCGAACATCACCGTGGCGGTCCGCGCACTCGACGTCACCGATCATGACGCAGTGGTCACGGTGTTCGGTGAACTCGAAGACGAACTGGGCGGCCTCGATCGAGTGATCATCAACGCCGGGCTGGGCAAGGGCGCGAAGATCGGTACCGGACGGGCCGAGGCCAACCTGGAGACTGCACGCACCAACTTCGTCGGTGCCCTCTCGCAGGCCGAGGCCGCTCTGTCGATCTTCCGTCAGCGCAAGCGCGGGCACCTGGTGTTCGTCTCGTCCATCAGTGCAGACCGCGGGTTGCCGGGAGCGAAAGCGGCGTACTCGGCCAGCAAGGCGGCGGTGGCGTCACTGGGCGAATCGCTGGCGACCGAACTGGCACGAACAGACATCGCCGTGACGACCCTGCTGCCGGGATTCATCGCCACCGACATGTCTGCCAACGCGGGCGACAGTGCCGCTCTCACAGCCACTCTGGACGAGGGGGTCACCGCGATGGTCGACGCCATCGAGAGCGAAACTCGCCGCGCCGCGCTGCCCGGACTCAAGTGGCGGGGCATCGACGCGGCGCTGCGGTTTCTGCCGAACGTGCTGACGGATCGAATGGTGTAGCTGCAGGAGTGGAGCCTGCGGAACGACCAGAGTTACTGCAAATACCCCTCGACCTGGTTGACGCTGTTGGCCGTGGCCGCGTCGGGATCCTTGCCGGCGTCGATGCGTGCGCGGCGCTGCCGAAGCAGATCCCAGCACTGATCGAGGGCATGTTCGAGTGACGCGAGCTGAGCCTTCTCGGTCTCGGGGTCGATCTCGCCGGCTTGGGTCTCGCTGCGCAGTTTGTGCTCGGTGGCGATCAGCTGCTGGATTTTGGTGTGAATATCGTGCTCGTTCATGGCGTCAACGGTAGACCTACCACGGTGTACCGGCCAGGTTTCGTTTCTCCAGCGCGCGGTGGACCGCCGCGGTCAGCTCCTCGGTCGACTCGACCAGTGCGTCGTCGGTGCTCACGAGTGAGAGGGTGTACCGGCCGTCCATCCTGGAGAGGTACGTCGACAATCTGATCGTCGCGCAGGGGAGCGGTCCGATGGCAGCCGGGTGGATCGCGCGAGTGGCCAGGCCGCAGGATCGATGAGGACCGAGCGTCGACAGAGCGGGCGGAATCTCACCGATGTTGGAGCACAACACTTCTCCGCGTCCCGGGGTGGAGGTCAACGTCGCTGCCAGGCGGTGGGGCAGCAACTGGACGACCTCGGGTGGGTAGCCCGCTGGTGCTCCGACCGGTGCGGCGAATGCAGCCTTGCATGCGGCACGCACAACCGCGGGTGAGTCGTCGCCGCGAATGTTCACGGTGGCCATACCGATCGAGTTGGCGTCGCCGGAACCGGTTCGGAACGGAATGTCGACAATGACGGCGGGCGAGCCGAGCTCGGCCATCGTCGCGGCGACGACGGACACGAACAGCGCATTCGCCGACCCGCCTGCGACTTCGGCGGCCGAATCCCACTGCGAAGCATCGATATCCACGACGACCGAACGCATCTTCCGGACGCGATGGGGTGGCGTGCGGGCCGAATCGGATGTCGCGAACGCGCGCAACTCGGCCCGGGCCCGCGCACTGACCCACAGCCGCGCCGTCGCGATGATCGATCGCACGAGCACAGTGAGAATCATGCGCAACGCGTCGGCCGCGTCGGAACCGGGGGAGGAGATGGGCTCGGGCACTGCGGATCCCGAAAAAGACTGTGCGGCAGCATCGATGAGGCCGCGGGCATCGGCGAGCGCATGCGAGCACACCAGCGATACGACGGTACCGCCGTGGGCCAGCCGAGCTGCCGTCATCCGCCATCCCGGTCCGTACTGCGGATCCAGCGGCACATCGGCCTGCGCATCGGCCCATGCGACGATGTTTTCGACCGCCTCGGTGTCGCATTCGAGCGGAAGGGAACCCGGCGAGAGGTCCCAGCGAAGTCGTGCGCCGGGGATGCGAGGCTTGCCGACCCTGCGGCCGAGCTTTCCGACTGCCAACCGATCGTGAATGCGGACGAGTTCGTCCCGGCTCACTGTCCCTGTTGTCCGCCACACGCCCTGCAGTGCAATGGGAACACCGTATCCGCGGTGGGTCCGCAGGAAGATCTCGTCGATCACCGACAGGCGGGTCGAGGTCACGGGCTGGGGGTACCGTGTCGCCCTGCGCCCGAGGCGAACCGACTCGCTCCGGTGAGCGCATCGGCGGTGATGGAGATGGCACCGTGCCGAAACTCGTTCTTCAGAGCGGCTTCCTCGTCGAGGCCGTCCTGTTCGAGGAGCGACAGTCGATCCTCACGCATGCAGGTCTGGGGCAGCAACGTCAGCTCGGCGGCCAACGCCTCGGCCTCCGATCGGGCCCGGCCCACCGGAACCACGCGGGTCACCAGACCGATGTTCAACGCTTCCTGGGCGTCCACCGCGCGACCGGTGAGAATCATGTCCATCGCTCGTCCGGTGCCGACGATGCGTGGCAACCGCACCGTGCCGCCGTCGATCAGCGGCACTCCCCAGCGCCGACAGAAGACCCCGAAGGTGGCGTCGTCCTCGGCGATGCGGAGGTCGCACCACAGGGCGAGTTCGAGTCCGCCCGCAACGGCGTACCCCGATACGGCGGCGATGACCGGCTTGGACAACCGCATTCGCGTCGGGCCCATCGGACCGTCGCCGTGTTCGGTCGCGTGATTGGACCTGGGTGTGCCCAGAGCCTTGAGGTCGGCACCCGAGCAGAACGTTCCGCCCTCACCCCACAGCACAGCGACCGACGCGGATTCGTCCGCGTCGAATTCCTCGAAGGCGTCGGTGAGTTCCTGAGCAGTGGGGCCGTCGACGGCGTTGCGTGCCTCCGGGCGAGAGAGGACGACGGTGGTGACGGGGCCTGTTCGTTCGATCCGTACCGGCATGGCTCCGAACTTACTCGAGTCCTCTTGCATGAAGCAATGAATCAGTGCTTCAATCCTTCAATGCCCTACCGGCGAACACCCGCAGTGCAGGCCAGGCTCGATGCCGGCCGCACCAGGCTGCTCGCTGCCGCCGTCGAGGTTCTCTCGTCCAAGGGATACGCGGGGCTGTCGGTGGCCTCGGTCGCCGCGGCCGCCGGAGTGTCCGCGGGCAGCGTCTACACGCACTTCGAGGGCAAGTCGGACCTGGTGGTCGAGATCTTCCGCCAGGTGTGCACCCGAGAGGTGGCGGCGGTGGTCGCCGTAGCCGCACACGGCAGTACGTCCGAGCGCGTCACCGCGGTGGTGCAGACCTTCGCCGGACGCGCACTGAAGAACCGCACGCTGGCCTACGCGCTGCTCGCCGAACCGGTCGACGCAGCGGTGGACGCCGAGCGGTTGGTGTTCCGGCGGAAATTCACCGACGCGTTCGCCGACGCGATCGTCGCAGGAATCGCGGCCGGGGAAATTCCCGATCAGGACGCGGCGATCTCGGCTGCGGGCCTCGTGGGTGCCGTCGGCGAAGTGTTGGTAGGTCCGTTGTCCTCGCACGAGTCGGTGGACGTCGTTCCCGGTCTGGTCGCATATTCGTTACGCGCGTTAGGAGTTCGAGTTGAACACACATGAGGTATTCAATCAGGCGATCGACCTGACGCCTTACGACGTCTCGGACGACGTCTCACTGCTGGACGGCCTCGTCCGAGCCGGCGGTGGATGGGCACGCGACGAGGTGCGCACTCTGGGCGCGCTCGCAGGCGGAGCCGAAGCCCAGGAATGGGGTCGCCTCGCGAACGAGAACCCACCGGTGCTGAAGACCCACGATCGGTACGGCAATCGCGTCGACGAGGTCGAATTCCACCCGCACTGGCACGATCTGATGACGGTTGCCGTCGAGCACGGTTTGCATGCCAGCCCCTGGACCGACGACCGAGTGGGTGCCCACGTGGCCCGCGCGGCGAAATTCTACGTCTGGGGACAGACCGAAGCCGGTCACATGTGCCCGATCTCGATGACCTATGCGGTTGTTCCGGCGTTGCGCCACAACCCAGCTCTGGCAGCGCAATACGAGCCATTGCTGGCGTCGCGAGAATACGATTTCGGGCTGCGCGAGCCGTCGAGCAAACGCGGCCTGATTGCCGGAATGTCGATGACGGAGAAGCAGGGCGGCTCGGACGTTCGCGCCAACACCACCACGGCCACCCCGTCGTCGGACGGAACCTATTCGATCACCGGCCACAAGTGGTTCACGTCGGCACCGATGTCGGACATGTTCCTGACATTGGCGCAGGCACCCGGCGGACTGTCGTGCTTCATGCTGCCGCGGGTGCTGCCCGACGGAACCCGGAACCGAATGATGCTGCAGCGCTTGAAGGACAAGCTCGGCAACAAGTCCAACGCATCCGGCGAGCTCGAATACCACGGTGCGACCGGCTGGTTGGTCGGCGAAGAGGGCCGCGGAGTGCGCACCATCATCGAGATGGTGAACATGACCAGGTTGGACTGCGTCATCGGCTCGGCCGCCGGTATCCGTAACGCCACTGTGCGCGCAGTTCATCATGCCCGTCATCGAGCCGCGTTCGGTGCACAGTTGATCGACCAGCCTCTGATGCGAAACGTATTGGCAGACCTGACCATCGAATCAGAAGCAGCGACTGCCGCCATGATGCGCTTGGCCCAGGCCACGGACGGGTCCGCCCGTGGCGACGAGCAGGAAAGTGCGCTACGTCGAATCGCATTGGCGATCACCAAGTACTGGGTGTGCAAGCGGGCCCCGGCGCACGCCGCGGAAGCGCTCGAATGTCTCGGTGGCAACGGCTATGTGGAGGAATCGGGCATGCCTCGGCTGTTCCGCGAATCGCCGCTGATGTCGATCTGGGAAGGATCCGGCAACGTTGCCGCACTCGACTCGCTGCGCGCACTGGCGCGTCAACCCGACAGTGTCGAGGCCTTCTTCGGTGAGCTCGGCAAAGCGTCGGGCGTGGATTCTCGACTGGACGACGCCATCGCCCGCGTTGGGAAGGAACTCTCCGACACCTCCGACATGGAATACCGGGCTCGCCGGGTCGTCGAACTGATGGCCCTGACATTCCAGGGCGCGCAGCTGGTGATGCACGGTGATTCCGCTGTGGCCGACGCCTTCTGCGCCACTCGACTGGACCGCGACTGGGGCGTGGCCTTCGGCACCTTGCCCGTCGGAGTCGATACTGCGGCGGTGTTGGCGCGGGTGTGATGGGTCGGATCTACGCCCCTCGTGGGAATCCGCACCGCCTGTAGGGTGCGCAGATTCCCATGAGCGCCGTAGCTGGGGGAAGGGGTAGCTCGGCGTACCGTCCGCTCGGCGGGCCGAGGACCACAGCACGCCGATAGGCAGCGTGAAGCCGGTCGATGATGACCTGCGGAGTCGACAGGTCCCGCCAGTCGAATCTGAAGACAGTCCTTCCCTGCTCGGCCAGCCGGTTGTGCCGATTCTTCTCCGCAATGATCGCTTTCCGTGGCTGCGAACCGTACTTCTCTTCCCCGTCGAACTCGGCGATCACCTCGGCCAGGTCGGGAAACAGGAAGTCGGTGCGGGCGACTCGTCGACCGCTGTCGTCGAACACCGTTTGATTGCACAGCGGAGTCGATACGGTCTGCAGGATCAGTCGCGATCGACTCTCGCCGACGCTGTCGCTGCGCGTACTCATCGCGCTGACAGCACGTCTGGCGCGTCCGGCACCAGTTCGGTGTTGCGCCGCGTCGCACGACTTCGCGAGTTCCTCGATTGTGGTCAGGCCGTGACGCAATGCCTGGTCACCGACGCACACCGCGACGTCGAGTGGATGAGTCCTCGCTACATCGACGACTGTGCGCGACGGCCGTGTCACACGCATATCGTCGAGATGAAGCCATTCGTCGTCGAGTAGTTCGGTGCCGTGGAGGAATCGGCGCCGACTGCGCTTACCCGAGTGGCCGCGAGAACTGGTCATCGTCACCGTGTCGAGCGGCAAGTTCCACACGTCGAGTCCTAGAACGACCGCTGCGGATACATGGCTGAGCACGACATCGTCGCCGGAATCGGTATAGGTCGCCTGAGCCAGGAGTGCATGCTGCTGCGCAGAATTCAGTGTTGCGAGGACGTCCCCGCGAACGAACCAGCCTCTACGGACAGCGACGATGGTTCTGCGTGCGCGTGCCCGGCGGAGGTCGTCATCGGTGAAGCCGGACGCGAGCGCGTCGGCACGGGTGAAGAGCCCTCGTTGGTCGAAGTCCATGCTCGATTGGACGCATTGCCGGTCCAGTTGGATCCGTTCAGCGGCAATCTACGGCCCGTTCAGGAATCCGCACCGCCTGCAGGGTGCGCAGATTCCTACGGGGGCCGTAGATCCGCCGCGAACTATGCTGAGCGACCCCGCTGCTCGCGGTACCAGCGCACCAGGGCGTCGGTGGATGAATCCGATTGCACGGCAGGCGATTCCGAATCGGTGAGCACCGGGGTGAGTTCGAGGGCCTGAGTCTTGCCGAGTTCGACGCCCCACTGGTCGTAGGAGTCGACGCCCCAGATGACGCCTTCGACGAAGACCTGATGTTCGTACAGGGCGATCAGCTGGCCGACGACCGAGGGTGTGAGCTTGGCGGCGAGGATCGAGGTGGACGGACGGTTGCCCGGCATCACCTTGTGCGGCACTACATCTGCGGGTGTGTCCTCGGCGGCGATCTCCTCGGCCGTTTTGCCGAACGCGAGCACCTTGGTCTGGGCGAAGAAGTTGCTCATCAACAGGTCGTGCATGGAGCCGGTGCCGTCACGAGTCGGCAGATCGTCGGTGGGTTCGGCGAATCCGATGAAGTCTGCCGGCACCAAACGTGTTCCCTGGTGCAGCAATTGGTAGAACGCATGCTGTCCGTTGGTGCCCGGCTCACCCCAGAAGATCTCGCCGGTGGGGGTGGTGACGGGGGAGCCGTCGGCCTTGACGGACTTGCCGTTGGACTCCATGGTCAACTGCTGCAGGTAGGCGGCGAACCGGTACAGATCATTCGAATACGGCAGCACCGCACGGGTTTCCGCGCCGAAGAAGGAGCTGTACCACAGGCCGATGAGGCCGAGCAGAACCGGCGCGTTCTCGGCGAGCGGCGTCGACCGGAAGTGCTCGTCGATCCTATGGAAGCCGTCGAGGAATTCGGCGAACGCCTCTTTGCCTACGACTGCCATGACCGACAGCCCGATTGCCGAGTCGACGGAATAGCGACCGCCCACCCAGTCCCAGAAGCCGAACATGTTGGCGGTGTCGATACCGAAGTCGGCGACGCGCTCGGCATTGGTGGACACGGCGACGAAGTGCTTGGCGACGGCGTCCTCACCGAGTGCGTCGACGAGCCAACGGCGCGCTGCCGTGGCGTTGGTCAGCGTCTCGAGGGTGGAGAACGTCTTGGACGCGATGATGAACAGCGTCGATGCCGGGTCGAGTCCGTCGAGTGTGCCGACGAGATCGGCGGGGTCGACGTTCGAGACGAACCTGGCCGAAATGCCGGCGTCGGCGTAGTGGCGGAGCGCGTTGTACACCATGACCGGACCCAGATCGGATCCGCCGATACCGATATTGACGACGGTGGAGATCTTCTCACCCGTGGCACCGACCCATTCGCCCGAGCGCACTCGGTCGGTGAATTCGCCCATGGCAGTGAGGACTTCGTGTACATCGGCGACGACGTCCTGGCCGTCGACGGTCAACGACGCATCGGCCGGAAGGCGCAGCGCAGTGTGCAGAACAGCGCGATCCTCGGAGGTGTTGATGTGCTCGCCCGCGAACATCGCGTCGCGTTTGCCTTCGACGTCGGCAGTGCGCGCCAGTTCGACGAGCAGTTCCACGGTCTCCCGAGTGATGCGGTGCTTGCTGTAGTCGATGTGAAGATCGGCGGCATCGAGGGTGAAGGTGTGCGCTCGGTCGGAGTCCTCGGCGAACAGCGTCCGAAGATGAGTATCGGCAATCTCGGAGTGGTGATCGGTCAGTTTCTGCCAGGCATCCGTGCCGGTGATATCGACGCTCATACCGACCAACAGTAATCCCGTGCACAGTCACGCGCGCGTCGTTCTTGTTTCTATCCGGCGCTGCGGAGGCATCATGGAGGTATGGACCAACGTGCATTGATCGAATCGATTCCGGCAAAACTGTGGATCGGCGGCAAGGCCGTCGATGCCGAGGGCGGTAAGACGTTCGCGGTGAACGATCCCGCTACGGGTAAGCCGCTGACCGAGGTCGCCGACGCGTCCCCGGCCGACGCGATGAAGGCCCTCGACGCGGCCGCGGCGGCGCAGAAGAGTTGGGCGGCAACACCGGCCCGTGAGCGCAGTGAAATCCTTCGGGCGGCCTTCGAGAAGGTCACCGAGCGCGCCGACGACATCGCGCTGCTGATGACTCTGGAGATGGGCAAGGCCCTGGCCGAGTCCAAGGCCGAGGTCAAATACGGCGCGGAGTTCTTCCGGTGGTTCGCCGAAGAAGCGGTACGCATCGGCGGTCGTTACACCCCGGCCCCGGCGGGCAACGGTCGGATTCTCGTGACCAAAGCTCCGGTAGGCCCGGTCTTGGCCATCACCCCGTGGAACTTCCCGCTGGCGATGGGTACGCGGAAGATTGGTCCGGCCCTGGCCGCCGGCTGCACCATCGTGGTCAAGCCGGCTCGAGAGACCCCGCTGACCATGCTGCTGCTCGCGCAGATCTTCGACGAGGTCGGCCTGCCGGAGGGTGTGCTCTCGGTGCTGACCACGTCGAAGTCGGGCGCGGTGACCGGGCCGCTGCTCGAGGACTCGCGGCTGCGCAAGCTCACGTTCACCGGTTCCACCGGCGTCGGTAAGTCGCTGGTCGAGAAGTCCGCCACCCGCTTGCTGCGCACGTCGATGGAACTCGGTGGCAATGCCCCGTTCGTGGTGTTCGACGACGCGAACATCGACGACGCCGTCGACGGCGCGATGCTGGCCAAGATGCGTAACGGCGGTGAGGCATGCACCGCCGCGAACCGTCTACATGTGCACAACGGTGTGCGTGAGGAGTTCACGGCCAAGTTGGTGAAGAAGATGTCGGAGATGAAGCTCGGACCCGGCGTCGACCCCGACACCAAGCTCGGGCCGCTGATCAACGCAGACCAGCTCGAGACGGTGCAAGAACTCGTCGACGACGCAGTGAAACTAGGAGCGACGGTGGCTCTCGGTGGTGAGGCACCGGGCGGCGACGGCTACTTCTACCCGGCGACCGTACTCACCGACGTACCGGCGTCGGCCCGAATTCTGAAGGAGGAAGTGTTCGGCCCGGTGGCCCCGATCGTCGGATTCGACACCGAACAGGAAGGTATCGACGCAGCCAACGCCACCGAGTACGGGTTGGCGTCGTACATCTACACCGAAAGCCTCGACCGCGCGCTCCGGGTTGCCGACGCGATCGACAGCGGCATGGTGGGCGTGAACCGCGGAGTGATCTCGGACGCGGCAGCGCCGTTCGGTGGAGTCAAGGAATCCGGATTCGGCCGCGAAGGCGGATCCGAGGGAATCGAGGAGTACCTCGAAACCAAGTACATCGCTCTGAAGTGAGCTACTGACGGTTGGGCGTGCGCACCGCGCGCCCAACCGCGGGGCCGATCAGTGGCCGAGGCGACCGCGGCCGAGGCGAAGCAGGAGCATGGCCAACGTGTGGCCTTCCTGGCCGAGGCTGCTGAAGCGCTCGAGGACCTTCATCTCGCGGCTGTGCACCAGGCGCGGCCCACCGGAGGCCATCCGGGTGCGTCCGATGATCTGCGAGACCTCGGAGCGACGCTTGATGGCCGTCAGGATCTCGGCATCGAGGCGATCGATTTCCTGGCGCAAATCGTTGATCTCGGCCTCGCTGGAGGGCACTGCAATCTCTGAGTCGATCTTCGTCGTCATGGCCATCGTCTCTCCTCGGGTCACATCTTGGATCGCTGCGTCGTCCGTCACCGTAACGCCTTTCGTATTCGGAACTGCATCGCCTATCGGTTCTGTGCCCATTCGGAACTTGGGTGCCCGTCCGGAACCAAGGGCAGCGCGTCTATCGACAGGCTCCTGCGCATAGGGCCGAGGAGCGGCTCACCCGACGCAAGTGATGCGTACGGTTTTTTCGATCACCGATCCAGTGTGCCACGGGCCGACCGTCCTGAAAAGTCACCCGTCGAGGCCAGGACCACGCGATGTGGGTTTGTCGGTACGCGCCGGTAACCTGACCTGACGATGAACACATTCCTCCAAGGCCTCGCGTCCCGTAAGAATGCTGCGTCCGATGCATTGCTGGAGGGCCTCAATCCTCAGCAGCGTGAGGCCGTGATGCACACCGGATCGCCGCTGCTCATCGTGGCCGGGGCCGGCTCGGGCAAGACGGCGGTGCTGACGCGTCGTATCGCTTTTCTGCTCGCCGAGCGAGGAGTGTCGCCGGGACAGATTCTGGCCATCACGTTCACCAACAAAGCCGCCGCCGAGATGCGCGAGCGAGTCGCCGGTCTGGTGGGACCACGCGCGAACGCGATGTGGGTGTCGACGTTCCACTCGAGTTGCGTGCGCATCCTGCGCGCGCAGGCCGCGCTGCTGCCCGGGCTGAACTCGAACTTCTCCATCTACGACGCCGACGACTCTCGGCGACTGCTGACGATGATCTCCAAGGATCTGCAGATCGACACCAAGAAGTTCTCGGCGCGGCTGCTGTCCACGGCCATCTCGAACTTGAAGAACGAATTGATCGGTCCGGATCAGGCAGCCAAGGATGCCGACGGTGATCCTGCCGAGCTGCCACGGCTGGTCGCCAAGGTCTACGGCATCTATCAGCAGCGGTTGCGTGCGGCCAACGCGATGGATTTCGACGACCTCATCGGCGAGACGGTCGGAATTCTGCAGGCCTTCCCTCAGGTGGCCCAGTACTACCGCCGCCGATTCCGGCACGTGCTGGTGGACGAGTACCAGGACACCAACCACGCTCAATACATGTTGGTGCGAGAGCTGGTCGGTACTCCGGAGACCGACGGCGCACTCGAGGGCACCGTCGCGCCGGGTGAGCTGTGCGTGGTGGGCGACGCCGATCAGTCGATCTACGCTTTCCGCGGCGCGACCATCCGCAACATCGAGGAATTCGAACGCGACTATCCCGACGCGCGCACCATCCTGCTCGAGCAGAACTATCGATCCACGCAGAACATCCTCTCGGCCGCCAACGCGGTGATCTCCCGCAACATCGGTCGACGCGAGAAGAAGCTGTGGACCGACACCGGCGAGGGCGAATTGATCGTCGGCTACGTCGCCGACAACGAACATGACGAGGCATCGTTCGTGGCCTCGGAGATCGACCGGCTCGTCGACGGCGGGGACGTGCGCTTCGACGAGGTGGCCGTCTTCTATCGCACCAACAACTCCTCGCGTGCGCTCGAAGAGATCTTCATCCGACTCGGACTGCCGTACAAGGTCGTCGGCGGAGTCCGGTTCTACGAGCGCAAGGAAGTACGCGACCTCGTCGCGTATCTACGCGTGCTGTCCAACGAGGACGACACGGTCAGCATGCGACGAATTCTCAACACCCCCCGCCGCGGGATCGGCGACCGTGCCGAGGCCTGTGTTGCCGTGCACGCCGAGCAGCGTGACATCAGCTTCTCGCGCGCTCTGCACGACGCGGCCGCGGGCAAGGTGGCGTTGCTCAACTCCAGGCAGCAGAAGTTGATCGCCCAGTTCATGGAGCTGCTCGACGAACTGCGCGCGGTACTCACTGCAACGGACGGCGACGGAAACGATATCGCCGACATCGGGGACGTGGTCGAAGCAGTTCTCGACCGCACCGGTTACCGCGCAGAGCTGGAAGCAAGCAGCGATCCGCAGGACGGTGCGCGCCTGGACAACCTGAACGAACTTGTCAGCGTGGCAAGGGAGTTCACGTCCGAGGCCCGCAATCAGGCCGCAGTGGCGAAGGAGGCACTCGAAACAGGCGACGATCGAAGCGAGGACGACGGTGGCGTCGACGGGTTGGCCGAGCCGGGCTCGCTTGCGGCGTTCCTCGAACGGGTCTCCCTGGTGGCCGATACCGATCAGATTCCCGACTCCGGTACCGGAGTCGTCACGTTGATGACGCTGCACACGGCCAAGGGGCTGGAGTTCCCGGTCGTGTTCGTGACCGGGTGGGAGGATGGCCAGTTCCCACACATGCGAGCACTGGGTGATCCGAACGAACTTTCCGAGGAACGACGCCTGGCGTACGTGGGCATCACTCGTGCCCGGCAACGGCTCTACCTCACGCGCGCGATCATGCGCTCTGCCTGGGGTCAGCCCATCGCCAACCCGGAATCGCGCTTCCTGCAAGAAGTTCCGCAACACCTGATCGACTGGCGACGCGAGGATCCGGGCACCGGAGGAGGTCGATCCATCGGCGGCGGAAGGTCCGGCAGCTACGGCTCGGGAGGTTACGGCTCCGGTGGTTACGGTTCAGGAGGCTCGGGCGGTTACGGCGGTTCCTCGTCACGTGGCCAGAGCTCGTCCCCCAGCTTCGGCGCCGCCAAGGGGCGCAACTCCAATCTTGTTCTTGCCGTGGGGGATCGCGTCAGTCACGACAAGTACGGACTGGGTACGGTGCTGGAATCGACCGGTGCGGGTGTCAAGGCGATGGTGTTGATCGACTTCGGTTCGGCCGGCCGCGTCAAGATGATGCTCATCGGTGGCGTTCCGATGACCAAGCTCTGAGTCTTTCGCTACACGAAAAAGCCGGGCCCTGCGATTGCGGGGTCCGGCTCGATGTGCAGAGAAGTGAAAGTCAGTCCATCTCGGGCCCGAGGGAGATTCCTCGGGAAGCCAACCAGGGGAGCGGGTCGATCTTGACCTCACCTGGGAGGTGGACCTCGAAGTGCAAGTGCGGACCGGTGGAGAAGCCGCGGTTTCCCATCGTCGCGATCTGATCGCCTGCCATGACGTTCTGCCCGACAGTGACGGTCGAGGTGTCGATGTGGCCGTAGACGGTGATCGTGCCGTCGGCATGCTGCACGCGAACCCACATGCCGAAACCTGCGGCCGGACCGGAATCGATCACCTTGCCGTCGGCGACGGCGTAGATCGGTGTTCCGATGGCATTGGCAACGTCGACACCGGCGTGCAGAACGCCCCAGCGGGCACCGAAGTTGGAGGTGTAGGTGCCTTGCGCCGGAAGCGAGAACAGTGGCCGACGAGCAGCGGCTTCGCGTGCGGCACGCTCTTCGCTGAAGCGCTGTCCCTTGGCGAGAAGGTCGTTGAACTGGCTCAGATCCACCGGCGCAACGATGCTGAGGATCTGCGGTGCTTCCGACGGTGCCGCGCTGGACGACTCGGCCTCGAGCTCGGCGGTCTGCGCAGTGGTGGCGGCCGGGACCGCCGCTGCGGGTGCTTCGCCTGCAGCCAATGCGTACTCGGAGGTGGCGACCGCAGCGGGTGAGTCGTCGTTGACGACAGCCTGGCCTGCGGCGACCACGGCGCCGGCGGCTACAGCGAGAACTGCTGCGCGACCCTTGAGAGCGGTGGGAGGCAGGGGAATGCGGTGTGCGCCACCGCGACGGGCCACGGGGGTGGCGTCGGCGGGTGCAGCGAACGTGGTGACGACGGTCGGCGTCTCATCGGCTGCGACGAGGTGGGAATCAGCGAAGTCTGTTTCGGCGTAACGATACGTCGGGTAGGCGTACGCGTCGTAGGAGCTGGACTCGTACGCGGGCTCGGCGGCTGCGTCGGCAGCGGGCTCGTAGCTGTACACCGTGGTCGCGTCTTCGGCCGCAGGTCGAGAGAATCGGCTGGAGGTGAAGGACGCGCGGTGTTGCTGCAAGACCCATTACCTCCGTTATCCGTGACCTGGCTGTTACTGAAAGACTCGGCAGACGGTAACGAAATGATTGCGGGGCGCGCAAGTTATCGGCCCAAACCGGCCGCATATGTGAGATGGCTCACAAGTCGACCAGCGGTTATATCGTGACGAGCCACATTCGCAATCGGACACGAGAACACGTCGACGGCACACGGAACAGTAACGGTTCTCGCAACGACCGAGCCGTTACCGTGATCCGAGTGCCGACTCCCACATTCGACGACTCGTCCGACCGCGGCTCCGAGCGAGCGGAACCAGAACGGATCCGACCCCGGGACGCAGAGTTCGGACGAGCGGACGATCCGTCGCCGACGTCGCGCCTCGCGCTCGGTGTCGTGCTGGCGCTGATCGCCGGGATAGCCGCGGTGGTCGCCCACCTGATCGGCGTAGTCCGCAGCGCCGACGGCTCGCCGGTGGGAAGCGGTGCCGCGGCGGCCGCGATTCTCTCCGTCGCACTTCCCGTCCTGGTGGCCGTCGCCGCGGCGGTGGGTGCGGCCACGAGGCGTATCGAATTCGCAGCAGCGCTGCTGGCCGGTTTCGGCGCAGTGGCGATCGGGGTGACGCTGCTCGACGTCACATTGTTGTCCGATCCCATCGACGCGAATCGGCTCGAACTCTTTCGCCCGCTGAGTGCCGCCGTGCTCGACGCCACCGCCGGGTCTTACGTTCTGCTCGCCGGTCACGCTGCGTCCGTTCTGGCGGGTGTTGCGGGGTGGTCGGCGGTGCACCGCGCGGGGCTGGGCGATGGGTACGGCCACTCGGTGTATTCCGAGAACGTGGGGCGCGCGGCGGCGGGGCGTGTGGGGCCGTTGCTCTCGGTGCTTCTGGCCGCGTTCGGTGTGTTGGCTACCGGTGCGGCGTTCGCCTCGCTGTATCGCTCGTCCGATCCGGTGGTGATCGTGACGGCGGTGGTGGAGTCGCCGGTGTTCGTCGCGGTGGGCTCGGGAGTTGTCGGTATCGCGGCGCTGCTGGTGGCCGCATCGGCGTTGGCCTCGCTGTCGCCGTCGGTGGCGTCGGGCGCGTCCGTGGGAGCCGGACTCGGCGTGCTGGGATTCGCCGGTGTAGGTCTGCTCGCCGGACTGAGCACCGGGGCCCGGGTGAGCGCCGGTCCCGGTGCCTACCTGGGAACGGTTGCCGGTTCGGGGGTGCTCCTGTGCGGTGCCGCGCTCGCACCCGTTGCCGCTGCCCGCGATCGTCGAGATCTGGAGCGAGCGCAGGAGCGCGAGAAGGGTGCCCGAGGTGCCCGCGGCGTCGCCGGTCCAGGAACGACCACTCCCGGATCGAACAAGTGGCATGCAGCGGCGGGTATCGCCGGCATCGCGTCGGGCGTGCTGTTCGTTGTCGGATCGCTGCTGCCGATTCTGGAAACCGATTCGGAGATCGCCGTGCCACAGATATTGGCGACTCGAATGGTGATGGTCGCCGGGTTCGTGCTGATTCTGGGTTCGGTGCCGCTGCTGTTCTCCGAGTTCGCCTCGGCTGCTCGGCCGTTCGTGGCGTTGTTCTGGCTCGGCGCAGTGTCGGCGGCGGCCTCGGTGCTGCAATCGGTGGTGCTCGCCGAGGATGTGGACGGAGTGAGCACCGGCGTCGGCGCGCTGGCGATCATCGCCGGCGTCGTCTCTGCGGTGGTCACCGGAGTGCTGGCATTGTTCGCCGGATCGGCCGAACGCGACGACGTCGACACATCCGCGGATGCAGCAACCGACGGCGTCGTCCTGGGTACCGGGCTGTTCGGTGCTGTGCTCGTCGCCGTCGGCCTGGCGCTGCCGTTGTATCGGGGCAGCGATGTCACCGCCGCGACCGTCTCGGAACTTCCGTGGGGCTGGGACACGTGGGGACAGATGTTGCTCGCTGTCGGAATCGTCGTCGCGGCCGTCGTCGCCGCGCGGGCTCGGGCCACACGCGGCAGTGTTCTGCTCGCTGCGGCGGCCGTCGCCGGCATCGTTCATCTCGCGTCGTGGCCGTTGACATCGGCGCGCGCGATCGATGCGCAGATGGGACCTGCCGTTCTGCCATTGACGATCGGAATCGTCGTTCTCGGTGTGGCGGCGGCACTTTCGGCCCGTCGCCCGGATCGGTGACGCGCATTTCACAATCCAGGTTGCGGTGAGATAGGCCACATAGCATGCATGCGCCCGATGCGCCGTCGGGGCACCTGGATAAAGTCCATGCTCAGACCCGCTCACACCCCTGGAGCGGGCGTCAACGTAGACGAGACGGTGAGCTGATGGATCTCTTCGAATACCAGGCGAAGGAATTGTTCGCCAAGCATGGCGTACCCACCTCCGCGGGTCGTGTCACCGACACGGTCGCCGGAGCAACAGAGATTGCCGAAGAAATCGGCAAGCCAGTAATGGTCAAAGCACAGGTCAAGGTCGGCGGCCGCGGCAAGGCCGGCGGCGTCAAGTACTCCAAGGACGTCGCAGAAGCCACCGAGAACGCAGAATCGATTCTCGGACTCGACATCAAGGGCCATGTCGTCAAGAAGCTTCTCGTTGCAGAAGCGTCCGACATCGCCGAGGAGTACTACATCTCCTTCCTGCTCGATCGCACCAACCGCACCTACCTCGCGATGTGTTCGGTCGAGGGTGGAGTGGAAATCGAGGTGACGGCGGAGGAGAACCCCGACGCACTCGCACGTATCCCGGTCGACGCCGTCAAGGGCGTCGATCTTGCTTTCGCTCGTGAAATCGCCGAAAAGGGCAAGCTGCCCGCCGAGGTGCTCGACGCCGCTGCGGTGACCATCCAGAAGCTGTGGGAGGTCTTCATCAACGAAGACGCCCTCCTGGTCGAGGTCAACCCACTGGTTCGCACCCCCGACGATCAGATCCTCGCCCTCGACGGCAAGGTCACGCTCGACGCCAACGCAGACTTCCGCCAGGAAGGCCACGCGGAGTTCGAGGACAAGGACGCGGCCGATCCTCTCGAGGCCAAGGCCAAGGAGAACGACCTCAACTACGTCAAGCTCGACGGACAGGTCGGCATCATCGGAAACGGTGCCGGACTGGTGATGTCGACCCTCGACGTCGTCGCATACGCAGGCGAGGCACACGGCGGCGTCAAGCCGGCCAACTTCCTCGACATCGGCGGCGGCGCTTCGGCCGAGGTCATGGCCGCAGGCCTCGACGTCATCCTCGGTGACGAGCAGGTCAAGAGCGTGTTCGTCAACGTTTTCGGTGGCATCACCGCGTGTGACGCAGTGGCCAACGGCATCGTCGGCGCGCTGAAGAAGCTGGGCGACGACGCCAACAAGCCGCTGGTCGTCCGTCTCGACGGCAACAAGGTCGAAGAGGGCCGCGAGATTCTCGCCGACGCCGCGCACCCGCTGGTGACGCTCGCCGGAACCATGGACGAGGGCGCCGACAAGGCCGCCGAGCTGGCAGCGAAGTAGAGGAAACAATGTCTATCTTTCTGAACAAGGACAACAAGGTCATCGTCCAGGGCATCACCGGCGGCGAAGGCACCAAGCACACCGCCCTGATGCTCAAGGCCGGCACCCAGGTCGTCGGTGGCGTCAACGCACGCAAGGCCGGAACCACGGTCAAGCACGTCGACGCCCAGGGCAACGACATCGAATTGCCGGTCTTCGCTTCGGTTTCCGAGGCCATGGAGAAGACCGGAGCCGACGTCTCCATCGCGTTCGTGCCGCCGGCGTTCTCCAAGGACGCCATCGTCGAGGCCATCGACGCCGAGATCCCGCTGCTCGTCGTCATCACCGAGGGCATCCCCGTGCAGGACTCCGCATACGCGTGGGCCTACAACGTGGAGAAGGGCAAGAAGACCCGCATCATCGGGCCGAACTGCCCCGGAATCATCACCCCCGGTGAAGCATTGGTGGGCATCACGCCCGCCAACATCTCGGGAACCGGCCCCATCGGCCTGGTCTCCAAGAGCGGCACGCTGACCTACCAGATGATGTTCGAGCTCCGTGACTTCGGATTCTCGACGGCCATCGGCATCGGCGGCGACCCGGTCATCGGAACCACCCACATCGACGCCATCGAGGCGTTCGAGGCGGACCCCGACACCAAGGTCATCGTCATGATCGGCGAGATCGGCGGCGACGCCGAAGAGCGTGCAGCCGACTACATCAAGGCCAACGTGACCAAGCCGGTCGTCGGCTACGTCGCAGGTTTCACCGCTCCCGAGGGCAAGACCATGGGCCACGCCGGCGCCATCGTCTCCGGCTCGCTGGGAACGGCGCAGGCGAAGAAGGATGCACTCGAGGCCGCAGGCGTCAAGGTCGGCAAGACGCCGTCCGAGACCGCTGCCCTCGCGCGCGAAATCCTGGAATCGCTGTCCGTCAAGTAGCACTCGCTTCTGAAGAAGCCCGCCACCGATTCGGTGGCGGGCTTTTTCGTGCGCCCCGCCCGCGCCGCGATCCGGGCGCGTGAATGGACCACTGCATACGTCTGGGCGCGGCAATGTCACATTCACGCGAAGGGTCTAGATTGACCCCGTGCACAGGATCTTCACGACCGCCTTCAGCTCCGTCTATCCGCTTTACGTGGCCAAGGCCGAGAAGAAGAACCGGACCAAGGACGAGGTCGACGACATCATCGGCTGGCTCACCGGATTCGATCGAGCGGCACTCGAACGGCATCTGAAGAACGAGACGACATTCGAGGACTTCTTCGCCGCTGCAGACCTCAATCCGAACGCGGAACTGATCACCGGAGTCGTCTGCGGCATTCGCGTCGAGAATGTCGAGGATCCGTTGATGAAGAAGATTCGGTACCTGGACAAACTGATCGACGAATTGGCCAGGGGCAAGAAGATGGAGAAGATTCTGCGCGGGTGAGCACCCCTTGAAATCACGTTGAATCGAACTGTGGTCATTGCTTCCGCGCACGACTTCACTGTGCGTCATGACAACTACCGAACACCGTGCACTCACCAAGAATTGGCCCGACGCTCCCACCACCGCAGCCGGATGGATTTCCCGCGCAGGTGAGGTGGCTCAGCTTCTCGCAGTCGACGCCGTCGCCCGCGACAAGGGACGTGAGGCTCCGTCCGCCGAAGTGCAGCTGCTCAGGGACGCCGGGCTCGTCACCCTGCTCGGTCCCGTCGAACATGGTGGCGGCGGGCAGGATTGGCCGACGGCCTATCAGGTGATTCGTACGGTCTCCAAGGCCGACGGTTCCATCGGTCAGCTGCTGGGCTACCACCTGCTGTGGTTCTGGGCCGCGCGTCTGGTGGGTACACCGGAGCAGATCGAGGCCGTCGAAGCCGACGCCACGAAGAACAAATGGTTCTTCGGCGGTGCCGTCAACCCGCGGGACAATGACGTCTCCGTCACCGACGAAGGCGACACCATCGTGTTCGACGGTTCCAAGACCTTCTCCACCGGCAGTCGGGTCTCGGACGTCACTGTGCTCGAAGGAGCGTTGCCCGACGGTCAGCACGTGTTCGCAATCGTGCCGTCGAACATCGAAGGGCTGTCCTTTCACGACGACTGGGACAACATCGGCCAGCGTCAGACCGAAAGTGGCAGTGTCACGATCGACAAGGTTCGCGTCGATTGGGCGAGTGCAGCGGGGTTCGTGGACAAGGTGTTTCAGCCCCGCGTCTACAACACCCTCAACGTGCCGACCATCCAGCTCGTGTTCGTCAACTTCTACCTCGGCATCGCGCGAGGCGCTCTGGAGGAAGCCGCGTCGTACACCAAGGACAAGACTCGTGCGTGGCTGCACAGCACCGTGGACAAGGCCGTCGACGAGCCCTACATCATCGATATCTACGGCGATCTGACCGCCAAGCTGTGGGCCGTCGAAGCTCTGGCCGACGCAGTGGCGTTGGAAGGGCAGAAAATTCACGACAACGCGTGGAACGTCACCGCCGACGAGCGCGGTGATCACGAGGTGCGGGTGGCCGCCGTCAAGGCTCGCGCTACCGAGGTCTCGCTCGAGATCACCTCCACGGTGTTCGAGGCACTCGGAGCGCGTGCGACGGCCAGTAAGTACGGGTTCGACCGATTCTGGCGCAACGTCCGCACCCACACCCTGCACGATCCGGTGGCATACAAGCGCCGCGAAGTCGGCCGCTGGGTGCTCACCGGTGAGCTGCCCGAGCCCACCTGGTACTCGTAGAACACGGCCGAACAGCAGCTCGTCGCTTGTCTGCGACGTGGAGTTCCTCGAGCGGTCGGGTCCGTGCAGTAGCGTGAGAATTCGGACCCGACCGACCTGGGTACGTCACTATCAGGATGAGGAGACGCGATGACCTACTCGCCCGGCAGCCCTGACAACGGGGGCTCCAACTCTGGCGGCTACGGCGGCGGACCGTCCTACGGCGGTAACCGGCCCGGCCCGAATCAATCCAATCCCAACCAGCCGAATCAGCCGTCCGGTGCCTACACACAGCCCGGTCAGAACCAGACGTTCCATCAGCCGTCGGTCTCCAACCCGTTCGGCCCGCCCGTTCCGGGGACCTCGGCACCGAGCGGGTCCGGGCCGGGAACGTCTCAGCGCTCGGCGAAGTCGCTCGGTCTGGGCTCCGCAGGTCTTCCGAAGATCCTGACGTTCGTCGTGCTCGGCCTCGGTGTCGTCAATTTCCTTCTCGGTCTGCTGGATCTCGTCACCGCCGAAGTGAGCTCCGCGCAGGAACTGCCGAGCAGCATCCAGACGTCGTTCAGCACCACATTCTTCGCGTCCGGCGGCAGCGCGGTATCGGTGGCGTTGCTGCTTGCCGCGGGCTTGATCGCCGGAGCGTCGCTGCTGCAGAAGGATGCCAAGAATCAGGCCGTGGTTGCCGCCCTGGCCCTCACCGGCTTCCTGGTCCTGGTCTTCCAGTCGTTCAGTCTGCCGAGCGCCGAGGGTAACGAGTTCGCCAGCACCTCGAGCTCGCTCGGTGTGGGCGCAATCCTCGTCCTGATCCTGGGCTTCGTTCAGGCCGCGGCCGCGGTGGTGGCATTGCTGCTCGACGCCGGCATCGTCAAGGCACCGGCATCCAAGCCGGCAGAATTCGGTGGTCAGAACCAGCAGGCGGGCTACGGCCAGCAGAACCCCTACAACGCACCCACCACGTCGTTCGGTGGACCGTCGCAGCCGCAGAACTACGGCAATCCGCAGTCCTTCGGTCAGGCTCCGTCCACCGCACCGGGCTCGTCGAACTTCGGGCAGGCACCGAGCGGGCAGGCCTCGGGTCAGCACGCCTACAACCCGGGTGCGCAGCAGCCGCCCTATGGCGGCCAACCGGCCCCGAACCCCGCGCCCCAGGGCGGGTACTCGCCCCCGCCGTACACCGGCCCGAGTGGTCCTGCTGCAGGCCAGGCCTACCCTCCGAATCAATACCAGTACGGGCAGTCGTCGGGTTACGGCCAGCCGCCGAAATCCGACGAGCCCGCGACGGGTGACCAGTCGACGCCGTACGGCGCACCCACGCAGTCGTTCGGTGCGACACCGTCCGGAGACGACGAGAAGAAATCGGACTGATTCAGGCATCACAATCGACTTCGCGGCGCGCCTGACCGGCGCGCCGCGCAGTTGATGCGACTCTCGTTGCGATGAGCGATCTACTGAACCGAGACACTCGACGCGCGGCTGCGAGGACCACCCGCGTCGGCAACGGACCGACCCCGGACCAGTCGCGCTTGCTTGCCGCAGTGGCGTTCAAGATCTCCGGACTGGTCGTGGTGGTTGCCACCACCCTCGCTCTGCTCACACTCGTCTCGACCAACAGCGATCTCACCGGAACCTTCGGAGCAATCGCCGGTTCATGGTTCGTCGTGCATCTGATTCCCCTGAGTATCGGCGGGACATCCCTCGGCGTGGCCCCTCTGCTGCCGACGCTGATCATCGGCTGGTCCGTGGCGCGCACCGTCCACCGCGCTGTCGATGCGGACACCGAACTTCGCATGGTCCGATGGGTGTTCGCGGCCTCGTTGGCAGGTCCGCTCGCCGTCACCGCTATCGCATTGGCCGTCGCCAAGGACGCATCCACCGTGATCGGCCTGTCCAGCCCCAATGCCCTCGTAGCATTCTCCTGCGTGGCCGGTGTGCACGCGGCCGCGTCGGGAACAGGGTTGATGCTCGCGCGCTGGGACTCGCTGGTGCTCCGCCGCGGTCTTCCCGATTGGGTTCGCGCACTCGTCGCGCCCTTCGTGCGGACCCTGTCGATGCTCGCCGCGGGCGGCGCGGCGGTAGTACTGATCGCCCTGCTTCTCTCCTGGGAGACCGCAGGCGCTCTGGTCGACAGCGGACGCGATGTCGTCGGAATGCTGGGACTGACCGTCCTGTCGGTGCTGTACCTTCCGAACGTCGTACTTGGTGCCCTCGCGGTGGCGACGGGGTCCAGTGCCGGTTTCGGCGACGCATCGGTGAGCCTCTTCGCGACGACGGGTGGACCATTACCGCCGTTGCCGATCCTTGCGGTCCTTCCCGAAGGGCCCGCGCAGACGATCTGGGTCGTCATGCTCGCTGTCCCGATCGGTGCGGGTTTGCTGCTCGGACGTGACTGCGCCGTTCGCAACGCCGACATCCAGGTCGCGGTGTCCTCGGTGTGGGTCGTGGCCGCTGCAGCCGGACTGCTCGCAGCCCTGTTCGGATACGCCGCGGGCGGCAATCTGGGCACCTTCGGCACCGTCGAGGTGACCGTCTGGAGCTTCGGCCTGCTCACGTTCGCCTGGTTGGCCGTCGCCGGCACAGTGAGCGCAGCCATCGTCGTATGGCGTCGGGCAGAACCCGAGCCCGAACCGGTCGAGCCGGCCGCGGCCGTGGTGCCCGCCGCCGAGATTGCGATCGAGGCCGAGCCCGCCGAGCCCGCCGAGCAGTTGGAAGACGATCACGCCGAAGAGATCGTCGGAGATGTCGTAGAGGCAGAAGTACTGGACGGGCTTCCGGCCGAGCCGACCCAGGAGCCTGCTGTCGAGCCCGAAGCCGAGCCCGGTGCCGAGGAACCCCTGGAGGCCGAGATCGTCGCCCCACCCGGGGACGAGGACGATGCGTCGAGCGCCGCGCAGGACGGACCTGCCCGGTAGGGCGATGGGGTCCAGCGACTAGGCTTTCTGCTGGCTCGAACGATCCCCTCGATACCTCAGGAGAAGTGCGCTGACTGCCTTGCGTGAGACACCCGCGCGGGTCGTCGTCCTCGCGTCGGGGACCGGCTCGCTCCTGCAGTCGCTCGTCGCTGCCTCCGTGGCTCCGGGCTATCCGGCACGCATCGTCGGCGTCGGAGTCGACCGGGAGTGCGACGCGGCGCACCATGCCGACGATGCCGCAATCCCACACGTTCGTATCTGCCTGCGTGATTTCCCGGACCGGTCGGCCTGGGACGCGGCGCTCACCGATGCGGTACTCGGCTTCGAGCCGGATCTGATCGTCACCGCCGGCTTCATGAAGATCCTGGGTCCGCGATTTCTCGACGCTTTTTCCGGGCGAATCGTGAACACCCACCCCGCCCTCCTGCCGTCGTTTCCGGGCGCGCACGCCGTTCGAGATGCTCTCGACCACGGCGTCAAACTGACGGGGTCGACGGTTCATCTGGTCGATTCCGGCGTCGACACCGGGCCGATCCTGGCGCAGGAAGCCGTTCCGGTCCTCGACGGCGACGACGAAGCGGCCTTGCACGAACGCATCAAGACTGTCGAGCGACGGTTGCTGGTCGACGTGATCGCAGCCGTGGCCACCACAGGTGTCACCTCCGATGGACGAAAGGCTCAGATAATCCGATGAGTGAACGTAAAGCAGTGCGCCGCGCACTGGTCAGCGTCTACGACAAGACCGGACTGATCGAACTGGCGACCGGCTTGCACGGCGCGGGCGTCGCTCTGGTGTCCACCGGATCGACGGCGAGCAAAATCGCCGACGCCGGAATTCCGGTGACCAAGGTCGAAGACCTCACCGGATTCCCCGAGACCCTCGAGGGACGCGTCAAGACCCTGCATCCTCGGGTGCATGCCGGTGTGCTCGCCGATACCCGTAAGCCCGAACACCTTTCGCAGCTCGAAGAGCTGGGTATCGAGGCATTCGAGCTCGTCGTGGTGAACCTCTACCCGTTCACCGAGACCGTCGCCAGTGGCGCGACGCCGGACGAATGCGTCGAGCAGATCGACATCGGCGGACCCTCGATGGTGCGTGCCGCGGCCAAGAATCACCCGTCGGTTGCCGTGGTGGTCGACCCCAACCGCTACGAGGACGTCCTGACCGCCGTCGCCGGTGGTGGTTTCACCCTGGCCGAGCGGACTTCGCTTGCGGCACAAGCATTTCAGCACACCGCCGCCTATGACGTCGCGGTGGCGTCGTGGATGAGCAGTGTCCTGGTCGAGTCCGAGTCCTCGTTCCCCGAATGGATCGGCGGAACCTGGGACCGTGCCGCCGTGCTGCGCTACGGCGAGAATCCTCATCAGTCCGCGGCGCTGTACGTCGACCCTGCGGGCTCGGGTATCGCGCAGGCCGAGCAGCTGCACGGCAAAGAGATGTCGTACAACAACTTCACCGATTCCGACGCGGCCTGGCGGGCAGCCTTCGACCACGCCGATCCCACCGTCGCAATCATCAAGCACGCCAACCCCTGTGGCATCGCCGTCGGCAAGGACATCGCCGAGGCGCACCGCAAGGCCCACGCCTGCGATCCGGTGAGTGCCTACGGCGGCGTCATCGCAGCCAACCGCGAGATCACCGTCGAGATGGCAGAGCAGGTGGCCGAAATCTTCACCGAGGTCATCATCGCCCCGTCGTACGCGGATGGTGCCCTCGGAGTGCTGCAGCGCAAGAAGAACGTTCGCGTCCTGCTGGCGGAGGCGCCGCCCACGGCGGGTGTCGAACTCAAGCCCGTCTCCGGTGGCGCGCTGCTGCAGCAGCGCGACGTGCTGGATGCAGATGGCGACAATCCAGCGAATTGGACCCTCGCTGCCGGTGAACCTGCGGACGAGCAGACCTTGAAGGATCTCGAATTCGCCTGGCGCGCAGGCAGAGCCGTGAAGTCCAACGCGATTCTGCTGGCCCACGACGGTGCGTCGGTGGGCGTCGGAATGGGCCAGGTCAACCGCGTCGACGCGGCCCATCTCGCTGTCCAGCGGGCCGGGGATCGCGCCGCCGGTTCGGTCGCGTCCTCCGACGCCTTCTTCCCGTTCCCCGACGGCCTGCAGGTCCTGCTGAACGCAGGCGTCAAAGCCGTCGTGCAGCCAGGTGGTTCGGTCCGCGACACCGAGGTGATCGCTGCCGCACAGGATGCGGGCGTGACGCTGTACCTGACGGGTTCGCGACACTTCGCTCACTAGCGGGTAGCGCCGAGGTCGCAGTTGTGCAGCTCAATACACCAATTCGACGCGCATAACTGCGATCTCGACGTCTGTGGATAAACGAGACAGTTATCCACAGATCGCATCGCGGCCCGTTTCGATGGTCACAGGCGTGCCAGTGTCGACTCCATGGGGATCGAGGCTGAGCCGTTTCGTGGGTCCGTTGCTCTACAGTCCGGTTCGTTGAGCCGTCACCAATTGACCCGCGACTACCTACGAGTGTTCCGTGACACCTATGTGCGTGCTGGAACCACATTGGATGCGCGGGCACTGGCTGTGGCCGCATCGGTGTGCGTAGGCGACGGCGCAGTCATCGCGGGTACTTCGGCGGCCGCGGTCCACGGTGCACGGTGGATCGACCCGACCATTCCTCCGAGTGTGCTGGCGGACAGGCGATCACACCAGCTGCCCGGCTTGCGAATCCACCAAGACGCATTCGATACCGACGATGTGATGGCTATCGGGGGATTTGCGGTATCCACTCCTGTGCGCACTGGATTCGATCTCGGGCGATGGGTGCCGCCGCCGCTGTCGGTGGTGTTCCTCGACTCGTTACTTGCCGCTACCGGCGTCGACGCAGAAGCCATACGTGCTTATGGCCGGCAGCGGCCGGGCACACGAGGCATCCGGCAATTGTCGAGAGCACTCGATGTCGTCGACGGTGGCGCGGAGTCGCCCCAGGAAACCCGAACCAGATTGCTACTGGTCGGGGCTGGATTGCCGAAGCCCGAAACTCAGATCGTCATTCGTGACAGTTCGGGCAGGTTCGTGGCGCGAATAGACATGGGTTGGCAGAGATGGCGGGTAGGAGTGGAGTACGAAGGCGTGCACTACTGGCTGGAGGAACGCCAGCGCACCCGGGATATCGAGAGGTTCGAGGCCCTCGAACGTTGTGAGTGGCAGATTGTTCGCGTCAACTCCGAGCAGATGCGGCTGCGACCGCACGACGTTGTGGCACGAGTGAGGGCAAAGCTGCGGGCCGCGGGCGCTCCGGTCTAGCGAGGTCGCAGTTGCGCGGGTGATTTGCCCAGTTCGAGTGACGCAAGTGCGGACTCGGCGAGACCACAACCCAGCACTAGATGGCAGCAATTGCCAAACGCTCGTAGCGTGGAGAAGTGACCTCTACCAAACCTGGCATCTCCACTCTCGGCGAACTCAAGGCATCCGGACATCGGCAGCGGTCGATCAAGGAAGAATTGCGCGAAAATCTTCTGAAGGCATTGCGCGACGGCGAGGATCCGTGGCCGGGGATCGTCGGATTCGGCTCGACGGTATTACCGCAATTCGAGCGCGCCATCCTGGCCGGTCACGACGTGGTGCTGCTCGGCGAGCGTGGTCAGGGCAAGACGCGTCTGCTGCGGACCCTGAATTTGCTGCTCGACGAGTGGGTGCCGGTGATCGCCGGCGCCGAACTGGGCGAGCATCCGTACGAGCCCATCACTCCGGCCAGCATCAGGAAAGCGAAGGAACTCGGCGACGACCTGCCCGTCGAGTGGAGGCATCGCAGCGAGCGGTACGCCGAGAAGCTGGCGACTCCCGATACGTCGGTAGCCGACCTCGTGGGCGACGTCGATCCGGTGAAGGTCGCCGAGGGTCGCAGCCTGGGCGATCCCGAGACCATCCACTTCGGACTCGTCCCGCGCAGCCATCGCGGCATCGTGGCGATCAACGAGCTTCCCGACCTCGCCGAGCGTATCCAGGTGTCGTTGCTCAACGTCATGGAGGAGCGGGACATCCAGGTGCGCGGCTACACCCTGCGTCTGCCGCTCGATGTGATGTTGGTGGCGAGTGCGAACCCTGAGGACTACACCAATCGCGGACGCATCATCACTCCGCTCAAGGACCGTTTCGGTGCCGAGATCAGGACCCACTACCCCCTCGAGCTCGACGCCGAGGTCGCCGTCATCGACCAGGAAGCGGAGCTGCAGGCAACCGTTCCCACCTACCTGCTCGAGGTGCTGGCCCGGTTTACCCGACTGCTGCGCGAGTCGCCGTCGGTGGACCAGCGTTCCGGAGTCTCCGCCCGTTTCGCGATTGCAGCCGCCGAAACCATTGCTGCTGCAGCCGTTCACCGGGCCGCGATTCTCGGGGAGGCCGAGCCCGTGGCCCGGCCGGTAGACCTCGGCACCATCATCGAGGTGCTGCGCGGCAAGGTCGAATTCGAGTCGGGTGAAGAGGGCCGCGAAATCGAGGTGCTCGAGCACATGCTGCGCCGCGCGACCGCCGATACCGTCCGGGCACACCTGGGCGGCATCAATTTGGCAGCTCTGGTGACGGCGATCGAGACGGGCGAGCCCATCGTCACCGGCGATCGCATCACCGCGAAAGCTCTGCTCGACGAGCTGCCCGACGTCGAGGTCATCGGCGACATTCACGAGCGGCTCGGTGCCACCTCGGACGGCGAGAAAGCTGCCGCCGTCGAACTCGCACTCGAAGGTCTCTACCTCGCACGTCGGATCTCCAAGGATCCCGACGACGAGGGTCAGACGGTGTACAGCTGATGCGTCGCTCCAGATACGGGCGGTATCACGACGGGCCGGATCCCCTTGCGCCACCGGTGGATCTGCGAGAGGCGCTCGACGCCATCGGCGAGGACGTCCTCGAGGGGGCGTCACCGCGGCGGGCATTGCAGGAGATGCTGCGGCGTGGGACGAAGAACATGCGCGGGCTCGACGACTTGGCCGCGCAGGCCGCGAAGCGTCGACGAGACCTGTTGAAGAAGAACAACCTCGACGGCACGTTGCAGGAAGTACGTGAGCTGCTGGACAAGGCGGTGCTCGAGGAGCGCAAGGCGTTGGCACGTGCGCTCGACGACGACGCGCGGTTCCAGGAGATGCAGATCGGTGACCTGTCACCGTCCACTGCCCAAGCGGTGCAGGAGTTGTCGGATTACGACTGGCGGTCTTCCGAGGGGCGCGAGAACTACGAGAAGATCAAGGATCTGCTCGGACGCGAGATGCTCGATCAGCGTTTTGCGGGCATGAAGCAGGCCCTCGAAGGTGCCACCGAGCAGGATCGTCAGGCCATCAGCGAAATGCTGAAGGACCTCAACGAACTGCTCGACGCGCACAACAAGGGCGAGGACACCGACGAGCAGTTCGACGAGTTCATGAACAAGCACGGTCAGCATTTTCCGGAGAACCCGAAGGATGTCGACGAGTTGCTCGATTCACTGGCGGAAAGGGCTGCCGCCGCGCAGCGACTACGCAACTCACTGACCCCCGAGCAGCGAGCCGAGCTGGATGCGTTGGCGCAACAGGCCTTCGGTGACTCGAGCCTGCTCGAGCAACTGGATCAGCTGGATCAGAACTTGCAACAGGCGCGGCCCGGTGAGGACTGGGACGGTTCGCAGAACTTCCGCGGCGAGAACGGTATGGGTCTGGGCGACGGCACCGGAGCCCTTCAGGACATCGCCGATCTGGAGAACCTGGGAAATCAGCTCTCCCAGCAGTACAACGGTGCGGCGCTGGACGACATCGATGCCGACGCGTTGTTGAAGCAACTCGGGCCCGAGGCCGCGGCCGACGCCAGGATGCTCGCCGAACTCGAAAAGGCGCTGCAGCAGCAGGGTTTCATGGACAAGGGTGCCGACGGCCAATGGCGACTGTCACCCAAGGCGATGCGGCAGCTGGGGCAATCCGCGCTCAAGGACGTCGCGGGAAAGCTGTCCCGACGCGGCGGCGAGCGAGACATGCGCAAGGCCGGTGCGATGGGGGAGCCCACCGGAGCGTCGCGGGCGTGGGAGTTCGGCGACACCGAGCCCTGGGACGTCACCCGAACGGTGAACAATGCGGTACTGCGCTCGGCGGCAACAGGTTCGGGTTTCCCGGTTCAGCTGCAGGTGACCGATGTGGAGATCAGCGAAACCGAGACGCGAACGCAGGCTGCGGTGGCCTTGCTGGTCGACACGTCGTTCTCGATGGTGATGGACGGCCGTTGGGTGCCGATGAAGCGCACAGCACTCGCGCTCAATCATCTGGTGAGCACCCGGTTCCGCGGGGACGACCTGCAGTTGATCGGATTCGGCAGGCACGCACAGACTTTGACGGCGTCGGAGCTGGCAGGGTTGGACGGTGCCTACGACCAGGGCACCAATCTGCATCACGCGCTGATGCTTGCGGTGCGGCATCTCAGGCGTCATCCCAACGCGCAGCCGGTGGTGCTGATCGTTACCGACGGTGAGCCGACAGCGCATCTCGAACCGGACGGCCATGCGTATTTCGATTACCCGCCGTCGTCGAAGACGTTGGGCTTGACCGTCCGCGAACTCGACACCGTCGCGAAACTCGGTGCGCAGGTGACAATTTTCCGGCTCGGTGACGATCCCGGTCTCGCACGGGTGGTGGACAAGATGGCCGAGCGCGTGGGTGGGCGCGTCATCGCGCCGGATCTCGACGGACTCGGTGCTGCGGTGGTGACGGACTACCTCAAGCGTCGGCGATCCTGAATCATTTGCCGGGGTCTTTGATCTTCACCGAGACGCCGCCCCAGAACGCGAAGCCCGTGATGATCACGCGGGGTGCGCCGGGGTGGGACGCACTGACGTGATCGAAACCGCCCATGACGCCCATGCCGCGGACCTCGACGCCGACAGCGGGCGGCACGGTGACGTCGATGCCGCCCATAATGGCCACGCAGTTGATGGTGGTGTCCTGGGCGGCGAACGACGCTCGGCGTAGATCGAGTTCGATGCCGCCCCAGAAGGCGAACGCGTCGATGCGGGCGGCGGGGGTCCACTCGCCCTTGCGCACCGCACCGCTCATGATGGCGATGACGCGGTCGTTCGAGGAGCCGGCGGACGGTGCGGCAGCGGGTGGAGGGGACAACACCAGATCGCCGGTGAGGACGTCGAGTTCGCCGTAGGTCTTCGCCTGGTACACCGCGGCGGTGCGTTCGTCGTATTCGCTGACGGTGAGTTGGCCGTTCGCGAACGCGTCGCTCAGCAACTGCGCCACGAGGTTTCGGTCCGCGTCGGCCGCGCGCACCTGGCTTCGATCTCGGTCGGGGAGATGATCGCTCACCATCCGGACATTACCGGTGGCCGGGTCAGGCCGCATTCAGGATGACGCGGTCGCCGAGAGGCGCTGCCAACGTCATCTGCATGGTGGCGTAGACGGCAACCATGATGCAGGACTTGTCGGTCGCGTCGGGCCTGGTTCCGGTACGCAATTCGATGGTGACGGTGGTGTCGGTCTCGGTGACCGACGCGTCGGCTCCGTAGCACTCCGGAGTACCGGTGACGAAGTGCACCGCGATGGTGTTGGGGGAGACGTGGCTCCACGACTCGAAGGGCGTCGTGGTGGCGCGGATCAGATCGGGAGTCGGCTCGAACATCGTGCCGACGTCGCCGACGGGGACCTCGTGAGGAACCGGAGGTGCGCTGGGCTGCTGGGCGAGGCCTACGGGTGTGGTGGAACCGACCGTGGTAGTCATGTCCTCGTCGCCACCGGAGGCGGTACTGCAGCCAGCCAGCAGCAGGCACAGCATGACACCTGCAGCGAGAAACCTCATGAGTCCAAAGTAGCGCTGGGAGCTGAGGAGAACCTTTGTATCGGGGTCATGCGAGGAACACCGTCACGAGCGCGATGACGGGTATCGACACGAGCGTGGTCACGAACGCTGTGTCGCGGGCGAGCACCACTCCGCGCTGGTACCGGCTGGCGAAGACGAACACGTTCTGCGCAGTGGGAAGGGCCGAGACGACGACGATGGCGAACAGATCGTGACCGTCCAGACCGAAGAGGAACCGGGCCATGAGGTAGCCGAGTACCGGCTGAAGTGCCATTTTGAAGACCGTGGCCAGGGCGACGTCCCGCCGTGGACTGATGCCTTTCTGTAGTACCCGCGCCCCGTACAGGGAGAGACCGAAGGCGAGCAGGGCACCGGGAACAGACAGATTGCCGACGAGTTGGAATGGTTGCATGAGCGCCTCGGGCAGCTCGAAGCCGGTGATCGACAGGATGAGTCCCGCGGCTCCGGCCAGCACGATCGGGTTCCGAAACGGCGTTGTGACAGTCTTGAACAAGGAAACCTGGTCGATCTTGGTGGAGATGTCGAGGAACGTCACCGCGATCGGGGTGTAGATCATGATCTGAAACAGCAGCAGAGGGGCCACGAAGTTGGCGTCGCCGAGGACGAACACGGCGATGGGAATGCCGAGATTGGCGGAGTTGACGTACGAGCTCGCGAGTGCGCCGATGGTCGCGTCGGGGACGGTGCGTTTCAGCACGAGCTTGGCGATGACGAAATAGACCGCACCGACGAGCATCGCCGTGGAACCGGCCACGGCCAGTACGGGGGAGAGGATGACCGACAGATCCGAGTTCGCCAATGTGACGAACAGCAGCGCCGGCGTTGCCACGAAGAACACGAGTCGGCTCAGTACGAACTGGCCGTGTTCGCCGAGCACTTTCAGGTGGGCGAGCAGGTACCCCAGTGCGATCACGACGAAGATGACGGTGAAGCCTTCGAGAACGCCGGACATCGTAGAACTGCTCGTTTCTTGCTAGGAACGACAGAAAGGCCACGTAGCCCCCAGGGCTACGTGGCCTTTCTCGAAAGCTGATTCAGCGGCTGGTGAACGGCAGCAATGCCATTTCACGAGCGTTCTTCACTGCGACAGCGACCTGGCGCTGCTGCTGCGGGGTGAGCCCGGTGACACGACGGCTACGGATCTTGCCGCGGTCGGAAATGAACTGACGAAGAAGGTTGATGTCCTTGTAGTCCACCGTGGTGACCTTGGCGGCATTCAACGGGTTCTTCTTCGGTCGACGACCCGCCTCTGCGCGGACCTTCTTCGACGGTGCTCTCTTGACTGCCATCTCTACCTTTTCCCTTACCAGCTCGACTTGTGGACGCCTGGCAGCTCCCCGCGGTGAGCCATCTCGCGCATTTTCACGCGGGACAGCCCGAATTTCCGTAGGTAACCGCGCGGACGTCCATCCGCAGCGTCACGATTGCGCAATCGTACCGGACTCGAATCGCGCGGCAGACGCTGCAGTGCCGCCTGGGCCTCCGCGCGCTCGGAATCGCTGCTCGAGGGCTTGCGGATGATCTCCTTGAGCTCTGCTCGACGCGTCGCCCAGCGGGCGACGATGACCTTGCGCTGCTCGTTCTTCTCGATCTTGGACTTCTTGGCCACCGGTCAGCGCTCCTCTCGGAAATCGACGTGCTTGCGGACGACGGGGTCGTATTTCTTCATCACCAGTCGGTCGGGATCGTTGCGACGGTTCTTGCGGGTGACATAGGTGTAGCCGGTGCCGGCGGTCGACTTGAGCTTGATGATCGGCCGGACGTCGGTGCTCTTGCCCATCAGATCTTCTCCCCGCGTGCGCGGATCTTGGCGACCACGGCATCGATGCCGTCGCGGTCGATGGTCTTGATGCCCTTGGCCGAGAGGGTCAGGGTGACGCGGCGGCCGAGGCTCGGCGCGTAGTACGTCTTGCGCTGGATGTTGGGGTCCCACCTGCGACTTGTGCGCACGTGGGAGTGCGAGACGGATTTTCCGAAGCTGGGGGTGCGCCCGGTGACTTGGCAGTGCGCAGACATGAGCACTCCTTTCTTGCCATTATGACAATCGTTTTCGACAAAGCGTTCCGTCGAATGTAGCGTGCATCCTCAGATAATGACAATCGTTGTCGATAAGAAGGGCGCTTGTGAACACATCACCGGACGATCGAACCCCGATGGTCCTCGTCTCCGGCTGGACCGGAGCCATGGATGCGGTCGTGACATCGCTGCTCGCGCCCGGGACGGTCGCAGTTCGCCACGACCTGAGCCGCGTCACCGAGGGCGTCGTACGTCGCACGCTGTACGTCCTGGGTGAGGACCCGCGCGAGACGATCCTGGAACTGGCGCACGGGTGTGTCTCCTGCACGCTTCGCGAAGACCTGCTGCCACTGCTGCGTGCCCTGTCGACCCGCAGCAGTGTCGATCGCATCGTGCTCGTGCTGGACTCGGCGCTCGAGCCCGAGGCATTGTGCTGGGCGGTGGACAACGTCGTGGTCGCCGAGGTCGTGGGACAGATCGACGGCCCGGCCTCACGCGACGTGCGTATCGAGGCCGTCATCGGCTGCCTCGACGCCGCAACCTGGTTGGCCGATGCCACCGGAGACGACACCCTGGCGGACCGCGGCATCGTCGCCAGCGGTGACGACGACCGAACCGTCGCGCAATTGGTCGTCGGGCAGGTCGATTACGCCGACGCGCTGGTCGTCACCGCAGGCCCGGAGGTCGAGGCCTGGGAACGGGCCAGGCTCGCGGCCGTCCTCGCACGATTGGCACCGAACGCGCCCGTCGCATGGGTGTCACAGGATTCGATGGTCGACGGCCCGGCAGTGCTCGCCGCTGTTCCCTTCGACGCTCGGCGCGCCGGTGAGATCACCGATGCCCACTCGCCGCTACTGCGGGGCCAACCGCCCCTGACCGTCGACTGCGGGGTAGCCCTCGTGGAGTTCACCGCGACCAGGCCGTTCCATCCCGAGCGTTTGCACGAGGCCATCGACGTATTGCTCGACGGCGTCGTCACTGCCCGCGGACGAGCCTGGGTCGCCACGCAACCCGACGAAGCCCTGTGGATCGAATCGGCCGGCGGCGGATTGCGGGTGGCAAGCGCCGGAAAGTGGCTCGTCGCAATGACTCCGGTGGAACAGGACCGCATCGATACCACCCGACGAGCAATGGCCGCGTTGCGGTGGGACGAGCAATTCGGTGATCGAGACACCTCGCTGGTGATCCTGGTCCATGCCGCGGATCCCACCGAGATCGACCGAACTCTGCAGTGGGCGTTGGTGTCCGACGACGAGATGACCGACCCCGATCTGTGGTCGACCTGGACCGATCCGTTCGGACAGTGGCACGAAGACCCCTGCGACAGCAGCGAATCCCCGTACGCAGAACAATCACGAGAGGCAACAGAATGAAGCCAGGCATCCACCCCGACTACCACCCGGTGGTGTTCCAGGACTCGAGCACCGGAAACAAGTTCCTCACTCGATCCACCGTCACGTCCGCCCGCGAAACAGAGTGGGAAGACGGCAACACCTACCCGCTGATCGTCGTCGACGTCTCATCCGAATCGCACCCGTTCTGGACCGGAGCCGCGCGCGTGATGGATACCCAGGGACGCGTCGAGAAGTTCGAGAAGCGTTACGGTCGCCGAAGCCGAAAGGACGCCTGAGCCATGGCTGTTCCGAAGAGAAAGATGTCGCGCTCCAACACACGGAGTCGTCGAGCACAGTGGAAGGCCGTCGCCCCGGATCTGGTGACGGTGCGGTTCCAAGGGCAAGAGTTCCGAGTGCCGCGCAGGTTGGTCAAGGCAGTGCAGACCGGGGTGTACGACCCGAGCTGACCCCTTCTGTCGTGCGCGTTTTGCGTACCTCCAGCTACGCAAAACGCGCACGAGGGCGCAGCCCGGTACGTTTGTCCGATGAGTCGAACGGCACCCTCGGCGAAGGACGTCAAGCGATGGCGGCAATACCTCGCCGACGAGCGGGCCGAGGCCGCCGTCTATCGCGATCTGGCAGGCCGACGCACCGGCGAGGAGCGCGAAATTCTGCTCGCGCTCGCCGATGCGGAGGGTCGCCACGAGCAGCATTGGCGAACCCTGCTGGGTGACCGCGTCGGTATGCCGCTCAAGGGTGACGTGCGCACTCGAATCCTCGGGGTGCTGGCGCGTCGCTTCGGTTCGGTGTTCGTGCTCGCGTTGGCGCAACGAGCCGAAACCCGCTCGCCGTATGCCACCGACGCCGATGCGACCGAGGCCATGACTGCCGACGAGCAGATTCACGCCGAGGTGATCCGAGCGCTCGCGGCGCGCGGCCGCAACCGGCTGTCCGGAACGTTTCGGGCCGCGGTGTTCGGTGCCAACGACGGGCTGGTGAGCAACCTCGCGCTGGTGCTCGGCATCAGCGGATCCGGAGTGTCCAACCAGATCGTCCTGTTCACCGGCCTGGCAGGACTGCTCGCCGGTGCGCTGTCCATGGGCGCGGGCGAATACGTCTCCGTGCGTTCACAACGTGAGCTGCTCGAGGCGTCGTCGCCCGACAGCGCGGCGAACGAGGCCGTCCAACACCTGGATGTCGACGCCAACGAATTGGCCCTTGTCTACCGCGCTCGCGGAATGACTCACGAGGAGGCCGACGCGAAAGCAGCGGACGTCATCCGACTCCTGCCGGCCGTCGAAGAACCGGCCACCGACATCGACGAACACGAATCCATCGGAACCGGGCTCGGTGCCGCCGCGGCGAGTTTCTGCTTCTTCGCCTCGGGAGCGGTGGTTCCGGTGCTGCCGTATCTCGTCGGCCTCAAAGGCTATGTAGCCCTTGCGGTTGCCGCAGTACTTGTCGGACTGGCACTGATCTGTACGGGTTTGATCGTCGGACTGCTCAGCGGCGGCCCGCCCATCAAGCGCGCCCTGCGGCAGCTGGCCATCGGCTACGGTGCTGCGGGGGCGACGTATCTACTGGGACTCGCATTCGGTGGGGGAGTGTAGGTCGCGACATCCTGGGCGGGTTGCGCATTATCGTGCTCCAGCGACGGAATCCCGTCGGAGCAGAGCACTTGCGTGCAGGCAGTACCGCGCAACGTCCGGGTACGTGAGCGAAACACGTCCCGACGTGGTGAACAACGAAGAACGCGCGCCGAGATGGGATCTCGGCGCGCGTCTTCGGTTCGGACTATCGAAGTGCGAAAGGTCATTCCTCGTCGGGGCAAGAGAAGGTGATGATTACGTTGTAGCGGTCGATCGGCGGAAAGTACACCGCTCGCAGATCTGTCGCAACGCGAGCCTCGTCGTCGCACTCAAGGATGGAGCTATCTCGCTTGATGAGCATGACGTTGTCGGTGGCTTTGATCGCTGCGCGGGCCTCGGAGATGGAGATCCCCTCAATGTCGTCCTCGAAATCGGGGACATCCGCGGCCTGCGCCAACGGGGCGAATCCGATCGCACACGCGATGGACAGTGCGGCTACGGTCAACGACTTCTTCAGCATGGCTTCTCCTCGATTTTCAACTGTTGGCTCCCGCTGACTGACTGCGGCCACAGGGGCGCGTGCAATCACCGGAGGTGTATAACTCACGTCGAACTTCAGCCAACCGGCGCTGACCTCAAGTTTCGTGCTCAGACTAGCAGTGCTTGCGATGATTCGGCGCGCCAGTCGCCGACGGAATTGCCATCTCCCGTGTCGCGTGTGACCAGTTGCGCAGCGGGTGGGACTGATGTGAGCCGCATTGCCCGTGATGTGGACCCACTTTCCCAGTTCATTGCCCTACTTTCCCAGTTCATTGCCCTACTTTCCCAGTTCATTGCAATGACTGTTGGCATCGGTCAGACGGCTCCCGGCTCGCGCACCAAACACTTTCCCCGACGGGATTGTCCGCGTTCGTCCCGTTGTGCCTCGCTGTTCTCCGTTTGTTCATCCGCCGTGCTTCGTTCTGTTCAGCGCCCGAGGGGGCTTCACGGTCACCATCGATTGCATGACGCTCAATCCCGCAGGCGAGACCGTCGCGACCGGTATTCCGGGCACACTCGCCGAGAACATGACCATGGCCGAGCAGCACGATTGGCATCGGTCGTTTCTGCGGCGGCACCCGGTCAGTCGACGCAACTTCCTGGTGGGAGCGGCCGCGACGGCGGCCGCGGTAGGCGTCGGGAATTCGGTGTTCGCGCGCACCGCCTACGCGCAGGACGCGCCGTTGGCGGTGGCCGGCCGACACATGGGATTCGGAAACGACCCGGCGACGCAGCTCCGGTTCTCCGCTCAACTCTCGCGTAATCCCGGAATCACCGGCGTCTTCCTCGATCACGGCCCGACGCCCGCTTTGGGCACGACGACCTCCGCCGAGGTACGCAACCTCATCAGCCAGGTGCCGCAGACCGACGGTGGAATTCTGTCGGCGGAGCAGTACTACGTTCACGTACCCGTCGACAATCTGACGCCGAAGCTGCCGCACTACTACCGCTGGCGCACTGCGGACGGATTCGTGAGTGACATTCGCAGTGCTTCTCCAGCGCTGCCGTCGGGTCGCATCGCTCCGTTCCGGTTCACGATGATGGGTGACCAGGGCGTCGACGAAACCCCCACGCAGCCAGCCGGTCTCGTGGCCGGGGATTACGACGACCTGTACTACAAGGCCGACAACGAGCCGTCGGTCAAGCACGCGCGCAACATCAATCGACAGATCGAGGCGTCGCATCCGGATTTTCATATACTGGCCGGCGATATCGCGTACGCGGATCCCTCGGGTGCCGGACTGCCTCCGCAGTTCGCCAAGCACGGGCAGACACCACCCAAGGGATTCGACAAATTCAACCCATTCGTCTGGGACGGTTACTTCCAAGCGATCGAGGCCAGCGCGTCCACCGCTCCGTGGTTGTTCGCCACCGGTAATCACGACATGGAAGCGTTGTACAGTCCGAACGGATACGGCGGACATGCTGCGCGCTTGGATCAGCCGACCAACGGGCCGAAGGGCTGCCCGTCGGCGTACTCGTTCGTCTATGGCAACACCGCCGTTCTCTCGCTCGACGCGAACGACGTGAGCTACGAGATCAAGGCCAACACCGGGTACAGCGGGGGAGCCCAGAACACGTGGGTGGAGCAGACTCTCGCGAAGTACCGTGCCGATCCGAACATCGACTTCATCGTCTGCTTCTTCCATCACTGCGCGTACTCGACGACCTCCACCCACGCGAGCGACGGAGGCGTGCGCGACGCCTGGGTATCGCTGTTCGACAAGTACGAGGTGGATGTGGTGCTTCAGGCTCACAATCACGTCTTCGAGCGCACCGATCCGATCCGCGGGAATCGCGCGACGAGGGTTGCGGGTGACAACGCAACGGTCAGCGGAAAGACCGACGGCACCGTGTATTACACGGTCGGGGGTGGCGGCCGGCCCAGATACACGTTCCAGAACGGCGAGGGCGTCAGCTACCGCGGCAACGAGTTGCCCGATACCGCAGTTCCCAACAGCTACGTGTGGGCACCGGACGGCACCAAGTCGGCTGAGTCCATCACCTGGTCTCGGGTGCGATTCCTGAACTACTCGTTCGTCAGAGTCGATGTGGTGCCGGGTATTGCGGGAATTACGCCCAGCAGGATGATCATCGGAGCGATCGATGAGTACGGCAACGAATTCGACCGCCTGACCTTCGAGCGGAAGATCCCCGTCGGCCCCATCTTCGGTTCGTCCTAGTGCCTGCGGCAGTGGTGGGGGGGGGTGGGAGGGGGGGGGGAAAAACGCACCACACGCGCGGGGGCCCGAGAACCGAAAAAAACCCCGGGAAAAACCCAAAAAAGGGGGGGGGAAAAAATGCCAAGGGCGAAACG
>NZ_JBITUQ010000011.1:0-157724 GCF_044542515.1 Rhodococcus sp. NPDC078407
GACCGACGGTGGCCCCACAGACATGAACAACCTCGTCCTGCTCTGCGGATTTCATCATCGACTCATCCATCATTCGGATTGGGAAGTGTTCATCGCCGCCGATCAACACCCCTGGTTTATCCCGCCCACCACCGTCGACCCCTACCGACAGCCCCGACAATCCCACGCCCGAGCCGGCCCCCACATCGCATAAGCACGTGCAAAAACAATCCAGCCCCGCACCGAGAACACGGTGCGGGGCTGGAAGAGGTTGGGGAGGAGTGCCTCCGTGGAACTACCGAAGTAGCCTACTGAGTGTGTAGTAAATGGATCGCAGTGGGCTCGTCGCCCGGGGCGTTGATGGTGTAGACGTACGACCGCCCACGGCGCTCGCGATCGACGAGGCCTTTGCCGTGCAAGCGAACCAACGCGGTCATGACGGTGGTGTGAGCGAGATCCGAGCCCAGATGCTCGCGGGCTTGGGCGACCGAGAGTTTCCGTGTGCTCGCCGAGCAAATCGAGGAATGACTCCTCCAACTGGCCGCACGCTGTGCGCACTGCGATTCCTCACCCGATGCGATTACCTCCGAGGATCGGCCATGGGCTGCGTTCTCGAAACACTTACATTTCGCTTTTCTAGCGGTCGACTCGTTGATGTAATACGCTCGTCTCATCAGCCCACCACCTCGAGGACTATCGATGAGCGTCGAAGCGAACACCCGGAGGATCGAGACAAGCGTCGTCACCGACTTCAGTGACCGCATGAGTTACGGCTCGTATCTGGACCTCGACACGTTGCTCAGCGCTCAGAAGCCGGTCAGTACCCCCGAGCATCACGACGAGCTGCTGTTCATCATTCAGCACCAGACCACCGAACTGTGGCTCAAGCTCGTGCTGCACGAGACACTGGCCGCGCGAGCCGCATTCGACGCCGACGACATCGGTACGGCGCTCAAGTGCGTCGCGCGGGTCAAGCACATCCAGAAGACGCTGACCGAGCAGTGGTCGGTGCTGGCCACACTCACCCCGACGGAGTATTCGCAGTTCCGCGACTTCCTCGGCAACTCCTCGGGCTTTCAGTCGTATCAGTACCGGGCGGTCGAGTTCGTGCTCGGCAACAAGAATGCGGGCATGCTGACGGTCTTCGAGTCCGATCCTGTTGCGCACCAATTACTTTCGACTCTGCTGCATGAGCCGAGTCTGTACGACGCCTTCTGGCAGTCGTTGGCACGCCTGGGCTACGACGTACCGGCATCTGCCCTCGATCGCGACGTCACTGCGGCATATACGTTCAACGAGGACCTGATGCCGCTGATCAAGTTCGTCTACGAGAACCACACCGAACACTGGGCGGTGTACGAGGCCTTCGAGGAGCTGGTCGATCTCGAGGAGAACTTCCAGCTGTGGCGCTTCCGTCATATGCGCACAGTGCTCCGTACCATCGGAATGAAGAGTGGCACAGGAGGATCGAGTGGGGTCGGCTTCTTACGGAAGGCACTCGAACTCACCTTCTTTCCCGAACTACTCGCAGTGAGAACGGATATCGGCCGATGATGGAACGCGCAGACGAACTCGACGCTCAGGATCCACTGCGCAGCTACCGCGAGAAATTCCTCGGTAGCGACGACCCGTCGATCACGGCATATCTCGACGGCAATTCGCTCGGACGTCCGACGAAGGCCAGCGTCGAGCGGATCAACACCTTCATGACGCAGGCGTGGGGCGGACGCCTCATCCGCGGCTGGGACGAGCAGTGGTTCGACCTCCCCGTTACCATCGGCGACGCACTGGCTGCCGCCACCCTGGGGGCAGCGCCCGGGCAGACCACGATCGGTGATTCGACGACGGTTCTGCTGTACAAGCTGGCGCGGTCGGCAATTGCGATGCGGCCGGGCCGCACCGAGATCGTGATCGACCGCGACAACTTCCCGACCGATCGATATCTGCTGGAAGGTATTGCAGCAGAGCTGAATCTGACCCTGCGGTGGATCGAGACCGACCGCCGCGGTGGTATCGAACCGGAACAACTCGCCGCGGTGGTGGGTGAGAACACTGCCCTGGTGGTGATCACCCACGTTGCGTACCGTTCCGGGTTCCTTGTCGACGTGGCCGAGGCGACGCGCATCACGCACGAGGCCGGCGCGCTGATGCTGCTGGACGTGTGCCACTCCGTCGGATCGGTGCCACTCGAACTCGATTCCTGGGGAGTGGATTTGGCCGTCGGGTGTACCTACAAGTACCTCAACGGCGGGCCCGGTTCGCCTGCCTTCGCGTACGTGCGCAGTGATCTTCTCGAAGCTTTCGTCCAACCGATCTGGGGATGGATGGGGCGGGCCGATCCGTTCGATATGGCGCAGGGTTACGTTCCTGCACAGGGCATTCGACGCGTCATCAGTGGCACGCCGTCGGTGTTCGGCATGATCGCGATGCAGGACACCATCGAGATGATCGCCGAGGTGGGCATGGACGCAATCCGTGCGAAGTCCGTTGCGCTCACCGAGTACGCCCTCGAACTCGTGCGCGAGATGCTGGTACCGCTCGGGGTGGAGATCGCCTCACCGGAGAACTCGGATCGACGCGGCGGTCACGTCACCATCGACCACCCGGACTGCAAGGCGATCACCGCTCGCCTGTGGGAGAAGGGCGTCATCCCGGATTACCGGTCACCACAGGGTATTCTGCTGGGGTTGAGCCCACTGAGTACCTCGTATCGCGAGGTGTACCTGGGCATCGTGGCGATCCGTGACGAACTCCGCGCCTAGCACCGCCGGGGCCATCCTCGACGACTTCGACTCTCGTCCAGGCAGCGCCACCTCACTCGTGCGCACGGTGCTGGGTGCCTATGTTCGACCCCTCGGCGGTTGGTTCGCCATAGCCGATTTCGTCGTCTGGATGGACGCGCTCGGAGTGCCGCCGGAGAGTACGCGGATCGCGGTGACCAGGTTGAAGAAGAAGGGCGTCGTCGAATCCAGTAGTTGTCAGGGCCGCACCGGATATCGCATCACCGAGCAGGCCGACGCGATGTTCGCGCGCGGCGACGGTCGGATCTTCGGGTTCCGGCGGATGTCCGACGGTGATCCATTTCGGTTGATTTCGTTCACTATTCCCGAGACGCAGCGCGCGGCCCGCCACCAGCTGAGGCGTCGACTCACGTCGATAGGTTGTGGGACCGTCTCACCGGGATTGTGGATCGCACCCGAATATCTCGCGTCCGAGGCCGCTGCCGTAGTCGAGGCGTTGGAGTTGTCGCAGTACGTCACGACGTTTGCCACGTCCGAGGTCGCGCCTCCCGGCACGCTGCGTGAGAGCGCCGAGCAGTGGTGGGATCTGGCCGGCATCGCCGATCGGCATCGGGCATTTCTCGCTGGGTACGACGGTGGGTCCTCGGCTGGGAGCCCCCGCGATGCGTTCGTCACGTTTGTGCCCTTGCTCGACGAATGGCGCGTCATTCCCTACGTCGACCCGGGCCTTCCGCCGTCCATGACGCCGGAGGACTGGCCGGGAACCCGGGCCGTCGCGACCTTCGAGGCAGCGCGAGAGCGCTACCTCGAGGTCAGCCGAGAATGGGTTGCAGATTAACTGCTCTGGTACGACGGCTCGCGCTTCTTGATGTACGAGATGACGCGGTAGGTGATGGGCAGGACGAGGACCTCGACGAGCGTCTTCCACAGGAATCCGACGATGACGTAATTGATGAAGTCGGTCCAGGTGGTGATGCCGATGACTCCGGCGGCGATGGCGCAGAAGATCAGGGTGTCGAAGAATTCGCCGACGACGGTCGAGCCGATCAACCGGGCCCACAGGTGCTTTTCCTTGGTGCGTTCCTTGATCTTGACCAGGACGTAGGAATTGAGCAGCTGCCCGACGGCAAAGCCGGCGAGACCGGCGAGCACCAGGCGCGGGACGACGCCGACGACGGTCTCGAGCGCTTCCTGGTTCTCGTAGAACGACGCGGCGGGAAGCTCGATGGCGATCCAGAAGCACAACGAAGTGAGTATCAGAGAGCCGAAGCCCAGGTAGATCGCGCGACGGGCGGCTTTGAAGCCGTACACCTCGCTGAGTACGTCGCCCAGAATGTAGGCGAGGGGGAACAGAAAGAATGCTCCGTCGGTATTGATGGGCAGGATTTGCAGCGGTCCGAGCATGACGTCGGACGAGGCGAAGAAGGCGACACCTTTGCTGGCGGCCACGTTCGAGATCAGCAGCGTCGCCACGAAGAGCGCGACGATGGTGGGGTAGTAGCCCCGGCTGATGTGAGCGAACGTGGCCTGTCCAGACTCGGTGCCGCCACTGGCGGCGTTGGATTCGGTGGTAGTCACTGCTCGATCCAAGCACCGAGACGACGATGGGCGCGAATCCCGGGGAGGGATGCGCGCCCATCGAGGCGGATTTGCAGGTCAGGCGACGCGGCCACCCACGGTGACGCGGTAGGCGTAGGTACCGGCGATGATCGTGATCGGAATGGTCACCAGCAGACCGAGGCCGACCGGGATCGCGCCGAGGATGTTGAGGCCGAACAGGGCGAGGGCGAGCACGAAGATGGTCCCACCGTTCGACGCGATCGCCTGAGCGCTGGCCTTGATGGCGGGGATCGGCTCGTCGCCGCGGTCTATGACGAACTGGAAGGTCCACCAGGTGAAGAACATGACGACGAGTCCGGGGACGAAGAGCAAGACGAAGCCGATGCTGGTTGCTATGCCGACGATGATGCCGGCAATGATGACGGCGGCGACGTTGTGGAACTGGAAGAAGGACCCGAACGCAGGCTTGATCCCGTCCACCTCGTGGAGAGCGCCGCGGACTAGTGCCGCCTGGATCAGGAGTGAGACGACGCCGACTACGACGCTGAAGATCAGGCTGAAGACGATGTTGTCGGAGCTCAACACGAAGTTCAGTACGACCTGGATGATCGCGGCGATCAGAACGATCCCGATCCAGACGAGGGCGTTCTCCTTGAACTTGTCGAAGGCGTAGCCGATGGCCGTTCCCACGGACAGCTGCGTGGGCATAGGCGAATTACCGAACGACGACGGCGGCGGTGGATAGTTGCCCTGGGGAGGCGGTGGGTAGCTGCCCGGCGGTGGGTAGTTGCCCTGGGGAGGCGGCGGGTAGCCGCCCTGCTGGGGGTAATCGCCGGGTGGCGGGTAGCCGCCCTGCTGGGGGTAATCCGAGGGCGGTGGGTAGTTGCCGGGTGGTGGGTAGTTGCCCTGCGGCGGGGGATAACCACCGGGGTTCTGCGGATCCTTGTCGGGGTCGTAGCCGCCTGTGGTCATGGTGTCCTTCTCCTTCGGGGCAGTCGTATCAATAACTGTACTTCCGATGGCCGTTCAAGGGGGCTGTGGCTTGTTGCAACGTGCTCACGATGGGTTGCAGGTCAGAAATTCGACGGGTCGAACACCCAGGGCTCGCGCGGTACCTGCCTCGGGTTCCACCGCTCGAGCAGTTCCTCGGAGTTCTTCGCGTCCGGCACACCGAGGGAGGCGGTGATCAGAGCCCACGCATCGGGTCGTTCGCGCAGCGTCACCGCGCCGTCCCGCTTGGCCAGTCTCTTGCCCTCGACGTTGAGCGCGAGCGGAACGTGGACGTACGTCGCGGGGGTGAAACCGAGGAGCTGAGCGAGGTAAGCCTGCCGCGGTGCGGAGGTGAGCAGGTCGTCGCCGCGCACGATCTGGTCGATGCCTTGCGCGCCATCATCGACGACGACGGCAAGGTTGTAGGCGGGGACGCCGTCGGAGCGGCGGAGCACGAAGTCGTCCACCTGACCTCGGAAGAGGCCGTGCAGCTGATCGACGATGGTGAATTCAGTTACCTGCGAACGTAATCGGATGGCCGGTGGGCGGTCCTTCGCGGCTTTTTGGTCTGCGGTGAGATCGCGGCAGGTTCCGGGATACGCGCCGTCGGGAGCGTGCGGGGCCGATGCGGCTTGCAGGATTTCCCGACGCGTACAGAAGCACTCGTACGTCATCCCGGCTGCGGTGAGTGAGCGAATGGTGGCGTCGTAGATCTCCCGACGCTCGGATTGCCGCATGATGGGCCCGTCCCAGTCGATGCCGAGGGAAGTCATGTCGTCGAGTTGGCGTTGCTCGGAGCCGGGTTTCACGCGATCGAGATCCTCGACCCGCATGACGAAGCGTCGTTCGGTGGAGCGGGCGAACAGCCACGCCAACAATGCGGTTCGGAGATTCCCGAGATGCAGATCGCCGGAGGGACTGGGTGCGAAACGTCCGGCGGGCATGCAGACATCCTAGTTTCGGGTGCTGCAGCCGGGCTCTGCTCGGGTGGTGCCGAGTCAGACGACACCACCCGAACGAGACCGTCGGCTATCCGCCGCTGGTGTTGAGCTCGCCGTTGACACCTGCGGGGAAGAATCCACCGGACGTGACCGGAGCCGGGTTCAGGTACACGATGTTGAGGACCTGGCCGGGTGAGCGAGAATACGCAATTCCGTTGGCGTCCAGGGGAACCAGATTGGCTGCACCGTCGAGAGTGATTCCCTGATCCAGATCGTCCGGCCCGTCGAGGCTGTCTCTCGCGTCGGAGATGGCGTTTGTCGGTGCCTCGAGACCCAGAGAGAACAAGCTCGTACGGATGATGCCCGCGTGGTACGCCTCAGCAGCGAGGATGCCTGCGGCGGCTTCGAGGAACGTCTTGTTCGACACCAGGGGTGCTGCGCCCTTGTATGCGGTCACGCCGACGTCCTCGAAGATGAAGGCTCCGAGCAAGAAGTTCTGCTCGTTCGCATAGACGTCGAAGGTCTCGCCCGCGCCGATCAACCCTGCTGCCATGGCAGCGGCGGTGAAGCTCGCGTCGAGATCGATCGCCGGCCGCGCAACTGCCGCGTTTCCGAGTGCTCCGCGCAGGAACGCCACGTGATTGAGCTCGTCGAATGCGATTTCCTCGGCGTACGCCTTGATCAACTTGCTCTCGAAGGTCACCTGTCGACCTCCGGTGACAGGCCCGGGAGTTCCGGTGCCGCCCACCAGAGTGTCCGGCAGACCCTTTCCGGTGACCGCCCGCTGATAGAACTCCGCCTCCAAGTACTCGAGGTTGAGGGCGAAGTTCAGGATCGCTGCATCGGATGGGCCTTGACCGGGCATTCCGGGAATGAGTGGACCATCCGAGGAGCCGAAGGGGAAGGCGGATGCGACGCCTGAGCCCACAGTCATAGCCGCGCCTGCGCCCAACCCGGTGAGACCGGCTGCCCGCATGAAACGCCTGCGGTCGAGCCCGTTTTCGGAGCTGCTGTTGATGGCCTTGGTGATGAATTTCTTGTCGAACATATGCGACTGGGCCTCTCGTCCGGGTGAAGTGCATGATGCCGACGCCCCCGCGGACCAGGCAACAGTAGCCCCTCGAACGACTATTGGTGCTTTTCCTCAGAATTTTCCTATATCTGCTGGTTGAGACCCTGTGTATTGTCCAGCGACGCCTCACTGTCTGGAGCTGGTGGGTGAATCCTGGCTGAACGCGTTCCGCCAACGGCCGTCTTTCCGGAGCCAGAGCGAGCTTATGAACATCGACTCGCCCACGCTGCGGTGAGGCCGTTGGTAAATGGCGCGGTCGCGGAGCATCGCTGCATCCGTGGACACCTCGATCAGTTTCGCTTCTGTGATCGAGTAGGACGCGATGGTGGGCCCGTCGGCTAGTTGGACTGCGTGGTCAGCCCTATTGGCGAAACCGGTGGGATACACGCCGACGAAGAACGACAGCTACGAGAAGCGTTGTGCGTAGCCAAAACTCGTTCGACAGAACAGTGTCGTAGCACCGTCTGTAACGCGCTGGGCCGCGCAGCCGACGAAGTGGCATGAAACTCGATCGGCTCGCTTACTTCTCCGCCGTTGCCACCGCCTGCATCGGCCTGGCGCTGGTCGCCGCGCCCACGGCGTCGGCCGACGTTGTCGAACTGGACATTCTGCCTGGGCTCAGCTTCGGGCCGACCACACCGTACGGCGTCGGATGCACGTATGTCGCGGTCGCGCGGACCGAAGGCCTGAACGAACCCCGGACGGACATCGCGGCAATCGGGTACGACTCGATCATGCCGATCGAAGAATTCGTGTGGCAGTTCGACCCGTACTTCAGTGTCCCGGCCGTTCTCGGTCACAAGATCACGCTGTGGACTCCCCTCACAACAGGGGAGCACTCACTCATGGCGTACCAGACCTCGGCCGGCGGGCCCATCGCAACGGTGAATGTGAATCCGGCAACGCCGTTGGGGCCGATTTGCCTTGTAGCGCCGTAGAGTTGACGGCAGTCGCCGCCTAGTGGCCGAGTTCGCACAGTTGCGCGGTGCGGTCACCGCCCGCGTCGCCGGTGTTTGCGGTCCCTTGTCGCTCGAACAGAATCGCGTGCACCTCACCTTCGGACTTCGGGCAGTGCTCGACCCCTTTTGGAACAACGAAGACGTCGTTCGGGCGGAGGACGACGTCGCGATCGCGGAGTTGGATTGTCAGCTCGCCGTCAACGACCATGAAGAGTTCGTCGGTGTCGGGGTGTGTATGCCAGACGAACTCGCCCTGTAGCTTGACCACCTTGACGTCGTAGTCGTTGACGGACGTGAGCGGTGTGGCCGCTCGCCGCGCCGAAGCCGGTACCTGCAGACCTCGACTCCGGGTACTACCGCTCAGGTGTCGCGGCACGTTGCCGTGTCCACACAGCGCCGGCCGATGTGCCGGACATGGTTGACGACGTCGAGGATTGTCGACATAGTGCGCCCGGGTCTGCACCGAGTTACCGATCTATCGGAATGTATCTTCTTATATAAGACAGAATCTGATACATATACATACAATCCGATAGTATGAGCGCATGGAGTACGGACTGAACCCCTTCACACCCGGGTCTGGCACCCGACCCCCCGAGCTCGTAGGGCGTACCGCCGAACTCGAGCGATTCGACTTGTTGATCGCCCGCGCGAAACAGCGCCGCTACGACCGCGGGTTGATGCTGCAGGGACTCCGGGGGGTAGGCAAGACCACGCTCCTAGCGACCATGGCGGACCAGGCTCGCCGCCACAACTGGGTGGTGGTCGAGGTCGAAGCCCAGACCAGTGTGGAAGGTGCCGAAGCCCTGAGGCGGCGCATCGCCAAAGACATCTCTCGAGCTGTACGGCGTCGTCAGTTCGCCGGCCCGGTCGCGGACAAGATCCGGCAGCTGACCGAGGAGTTCTCGTTGTCCGCCACAGCATTCGGTGTCGGAGTCGAGCTCGCTCGCTCCGCCGGGGCCGAGAAGCCGACCCTGGGAGTCGAATTCGAGGATCTCGTCGAGGATCTGACGGAGGAACTCCGCAAGGACGGCACCGCGCTGGGGCTGTTCATCGACGAGATGCAGGAACTCGAACCGCCGCTCCTGCAGGTGATCCTGGCAACTCAACACCGTGCAGCCCAGCGCGAATGGCCGTTCTTCGTGTGCGGCGCAGGCTTGCCGAACCTCGCGCAAGCATTGGCCGACGCACGGTCGTACGCCGAGCGCCAGTTCGACTACAGGACCATCGGCCCGCTCGCCGACGATCAGGCCCGCGATGCGATCGTCACCCCCATCAACCGGTTGAACCAGGACATCGATGCCGAGGCAACCGACTACGTAGTCGCGGCGAGCGATGGATACCCGTACTTCCTTCAGGTGTTCGGTCACGAGCTCTGGCAGGCAGCCCAGCAATCCCCGTTCACACTCGCCGACGCCGAGGACGCCGTCGACACCGGCCACGCCTCGCTCGATTCCGGGTTCTACAGCTCGCGGTGGCTACGGGCCACCGAAGCAGAGAAGCGATACCTGGTTGCCATCGCACGCAGCGGAACCGATACCCCGCGGACGGCAGCCCTCGCCGAGGCCCTCGGATCGAACCCGCAATCGATGGCACCGCACCGTGACTCGTGCATACGCAAAGGCCTCATCTGGTCTCCCGCCCGCGGCCTGGTTGCGTTCACTGTCCCCGGAATGGCGGATTTCATCCGCCGTCAACCCAACGCACCGATCATCTGACTCGACGACGAACGTCGACCGGGCCGACGTCGAGCACGTCAACGGGTCGTGCAGCGTGAGGCCGTGATGACGGCCGATGTCGTCGAGTTCTACCGGCCCGACACCGATGCGGGCGTTCTCGACCGTGAGCAGACCGGCGACGCACAGGTCCAACAGAGCCTTGTATCCGCTGGGGTGTGCCGGCATCGGACCCGACGGTCAGGATGTCGGACACTGCAGGCGGGTCGAGGTCGACGAGGGTGCGGTAGCCGCCTTCTCTGCATTGAGAGCCCGGCACGGTGATGCACCCCGTGGCGTCGTTCGCCATCGATGTGATGTCCAACGTGGTAAGTCGGGCTGCGAAAAGGCGCGACCGCGGCCGGATCTCGTCGGCGGTGACTGTAGTTTCGTGGCTGAGTGATACGCCCGAACGCCGGGATCCCGGGCACGAGTGATACCGGCTGCCACATCCTCGACTTCAATTCTCGACAACAAACCTCGCCTGACCCGGAATATCCAACCCCACCGAATCGCCCACCCGCGTAGAAGAGCCCGCCGCCAGCTCCACCTTCACAACCGTCGAACCCACGGTCACGTCAGCAATGCTGCGAAATCCGGTCGGGCGCAGATCCGAAACAACCCCACGAATCCCATTGTCATTCAGTGTGATCAGCTCATGCCTCAATAACAACACAGCAGGTCCGGCCGGCAGATCCACAACGGCCACGTCCAGCTCACCGAGCTCGGAGCGATGCATCCCAACCCCGTCCCAAACTCCGTCGATTTCGTTCATCCCACCCATCAGTCGCGAGACCGCCAGCGTGCTGGGGCGCGTGTAGGCAGTCGCGATATCGGAGTGATGTTCGAGCCGGCCGTCGATGAGCACCGCCACCGAATCGGCCAGCACTGCCGCTTCCTCCTGATCGTGGGTGACGAGCAGCAGAGTCTGATCCAACGTCGAACGCAATTCCCTTACCAGGTCGTGCATCTCGGTGCGCAGCACCGGATCGAGTGCACTGAAGGGCTCGTCCAACAACAACACTCGCGGCGAACCGGCGAGTGAGCGCGCCAACGCCACCCGCTGCGCTTGTCCGCCCGACACTTCGGAGACGGCCCGGTCGCTCATGTCACCCAAATGCACCAGATCGAGATATTCGCGGGCCCGCTCGCGGGAACGCTTCCTACTCTCACCAGCGGCGCGGTAGGCGAATCCGACGTTGTCCAACACGCTCATGTGCGGGAACAACATCGGACGCTGAAAGACCATGCCCACTCCGCGATTCTCGGCCGCTTCGTCGTTCACCCCGCGGCCGTCGATCAGAACCGACCCCGCAGTGGGCGAGTCCAATCCAGCTATGAGTCGTAGCGCAGTGCTCTTGCCCGAGCCCGATGGTCCGAGAATCGCCGTGCACGACCCCGGTGGCACGGTGAGATCCAACGAATCCAGCGCCGCAACCGATTGACCGGCATGCACTTTGGTGAGCCCCTTGACGGACAATTCGACGCTCATCGCGCATTCCTCCGACGCAGCCGAGCGAGCATGAGCACCAACAGCAACGGCGGCACGACGGCAGCGACCGACAGGGCAGCCACCACCGAATCATTACCGGTTCCGGCGGCGAACGAGGCAACGAGAATGGGCACGGTCACCAGTCTGCCTCCACCGATCAACAGCGTGATCACGTAGTCGCTCCACGCCACGAGGAACGCGAGCAATGCCGCACCCGCCAACGCCGGAGCCAACAGCGGAATGCGAATCTTTCGCAGAATCAAGGCGGGTGATGCTCCGAGGGTGCGGGCCTCCTCCTCGTAGCCGATGTCGTACGCGCCGAACGCCACTCGCATCAGATAGGTCGTGTACGGAATCGCCGCGACGGTCAGTAGAGCGATCACCGCCACCGTGCTCGGAACCCGTGAGCGCAGCACCAGCACGTCTAGACCCAATGCCACGGCGAACGGGGGCAGGGCCAACGGTGCGAAGAGAATCCCGGCCACCACAGCGGGGAATCGCACAGTACCGTTCACCAGGGCGCGAGCCGCCAACGCTCCCAACGGTGTTGCAATGGCGGCGACGGCGAGAGCGAGAAGGGTGGATCGCAGGAAAGCGTCGCTGCCCCCGGCGTCCAGAGCGCTGCGGACGCCGTCGAATCCCCATTCCTGGGGAACCGAGCCGGGAAACGACCAGCGATTGCTGATGGCCCACAACACGATCGGAACCAGGGGCAGGAGGAACCACAGCGCCAACAAGGCCCGGCCCAATGCTGGAAAGACCCGAGTCACTTCCATACCGCCGATCGGCGCAGATAGTGCAGCGCCACCGCGGCCACGACCACCGTCACCGCCGTAGCCACAGTCGCAGCGGCAGCAGCCTGCGGGCGCGTTTGAAGGTCGATCGAGGTGAACAGGCGTATTGCCATGACCGACAACGGCTCCGGATACGGTCGACCCAGAATGCGGGCCACCTCGTACGAGCCGACGGTGTAGGCGAACGCGATAGCGCTCGACGCGATCAGCGCTGGCCGAGCCAGTGGCAGCGTCACCAGCCGCAGCCGAGCCCATCGGCCCGCGCCCAGGGTCGCGGCCGTCTCGTCGAATGCAGCTACTCGGGTCGCGAGCGTCCCCGCGACGACGACGGCCACGAAAGCCGATTCCTTCCAAGCGTATTCGGCGACGACGGCAATCCACCACTTGCCGCCGACCAATTCCGGCCAGCCGCCGTCGGTCAAGCCGAGAATGCGTGGCAGCATGCCCGAGTCGGCCAACAGCAACGCCATCGCGGCGGCACCGATCAGGTGCGGCACCGTCACCGTCACTCCGGCGGCGACGAGGGCGGCGCGTCCCCCCGACAGTGCCGTCAGCGCCGCGGCAAGTCCGATCACAGCAGCCAGAGCCGTCGAGGCAACGGCGATCGACAGCGTCAACGCCACCGAACGCCACAGATCATCGCCCAGCGCCGAGTACGCGTCGACCGACAAGGCCGGCGTTCCCACCAGCGGCATCAGACCCAGGCTCTGCAGCACCACGGTTCCGAGACCGCCGCCGACCACGAGTGCTACCAACACGACTGCGGGGAGCACCGCAGCCGTGCCGCGAAAGCTCCTCGTGGACGCTCTCACTGACCGGCGAGCACGTTTCGACGCCAACCCTCGTCGACCGGCGTGACCCAGTCCGCCGAGAGTTCGGGATGCGCGTTGGCCGACAACTCCTCGTAGGACGGCAGTACCGTCGAACTCGGCAATTCCTCGAACCGAGCGCGAGCATCGTCCGGCAACCGGTCGAGATCGAGCACGGTGAACTGGCCCCACACGTCCGGCGTCGCCTTCGCGAGTTGCTGCTCGGGCGACAACGCGAGATTGGCGACCACCTGCGCCGCGGCCGATTTCCCCGACGTCGACGGGATGGCCAGGAAGCTCGCATTCCCGACGGTTCCCTCGTCGAGAGTCAGGACGCGGGTCTCCGGGGGATACGTGCCGTCGGCGACGAGTTGCGGAAGTGTCGCGGGGCCGTAGGTCATGGTCATGTCCACCTGGCCACCGGCGTAGAGGGCGTCGAGCTCGGAGGAGGACTGCGGATACGTCGTGCCTTCGCGCCAGAGCGAGGGCGCGAGCTCGTTCAATCGGTCGAACAAGGCCGGGGCGAGTTCGTCGTAGGAGTCCTGATCGAACTGCGCCGGAACCTCGTCGACGCCGCCGGAGACGTTGACCAGCGCCTCACGCACGAACACCGAACCGGTGAAGTCCGGGGGAGCGGGGTAGGTGAAGCGGCCCGGGTTCTCTCGGGCCCAGTCGAGCACGCCGTCGAATGTCGTCGGTGGATCCGGAATCGCTGCTGCGTTGTAGACAAGAGTGAATTGTGCTTTGTGCCAGGGTGATTCACAGTTATCGACCGGGGTGCCGAAGTCGTCGAGCAGCAGCGGGTCCTCGGGATCGGTGAATTCCATGTTCGGCAGATTCTGCGTCCAGCCGCACAGCCACGCGCCGGCCTGCTTACCGGTGCCGAAGTTCGCGCCGTTGACCCACACCAGATCCACCTCGCCGTCGGTGACCCCGGCCTGCCGCTCGGAGAGGATGCGGTTGACGGCGTCGGTGGTGTCCTCCACCGGTACCCGGCGCAGAGTGACGCCTTCCTCGGCGGCGGCGGGGGTGAGGACGTCGTCGACGTATGCGTTGCCCTGCTCGTCCCCGCCGTACATCCACAGTGACACCGTCTGTCCCTGCGCCTGCTCTTCGATCTCGCTCCACGATTGCTCCTCGGCGAGCGGAGCTTCGGAGTCCGGGGCCGCGCACGCCGTCAGAAGCAACCCGGCGCTGGCGGCGATCGATACTGCGAGCCGTGATGAGCGAAACTTCAACGTAGGGCCTCCTGGTCCACGGAAGCAGACATCGTCGACGCTGCTGCCTCCACCGTAATGGGTCGAATCCGACAGAACGGGAACACACTGGGATGGCCGGGGACTTCCCTGTACGAACGTGCACGTGCGATCCACCGAGAAAGGCGTGATGGTGAACGAGGACCGACCGGCCGAGGAAAGCCGACCGAATTCCAACCGACGGCGGACGGGGCTGAAATTGGCGGCGGTCGCAGTCGTGGTCATCGCCATCGTGATCGTCGCCGGCACCGTCGACCTTCCCGATCCGTCGTTCATCCGTGATCGGGTCGCGTCGGCCGGGCCCTGGGGCATCGCGCTGTTCATCGTGCTCTACGCCGTCCTGTCCGCCACCCCGTTCCCGGCCAGCACGCTCACCATCGCGTCGGGACTGCTGTTCGGCCTCGCTGTGGGCGCGACGGTGGTGGTGGTCGCCGCCACGATGGGTGCCTATCTCGGCTACTGGGGTGCGCGGGCTCTGGGACGTGGGCAGGTGGCCCGCACCGAATGGGGCAAACTGCGCAGGCTCGACGCCTTGCTCGGCCGGCGCGGATTGATCTCGGTGTTGCTGGTGCGATTGGTGCCGTTGCCGTTCTCGTTGGTCAATTACGCGGCCGGCGTCAGTGCCGTGGGGCAACGCGACTACGTGATCGGGACGATGGTCGGAATCGTTCCCGCGACCGTCGCCTACACCGCGCTCGGAGCCTACGGGACCTCACCGCTGTCGTGGCCGTTCGCCATCGCGTTGCTCGCCGTATTGGCGATCGCAGTCGGGTCGGGGCTGTTGGCCCGCAAACTCGGCCTCACCACCGAGCCGGCAGCGGAGCCGGCCGTGAAACCGACAGTGGATCCGACTGCGGCACCGGGCGAGGCCCGATGATCGACGCCTACCTGCGTCGCCGCCTCGACGGCCCGCTCGATCTCTGTGCCCGCGCGCTCGACCGCCCTGCGATCACCCCGGACCGCATCACCGGTGCGGGACTCGTACTGGGTCTCGGCAGCGCTCTGGCAGCCGGCCTGCAGTTCTGGCTGCTCGCGTTGGCATTGTGGATCGTCTCCCGCATCGCCGACGGCCTCGACGGACCCTTGGCGCGCAGGCGAGCGACAATCGCCGGAGCAGGCGGATTCTTCGACATCACAGCCGATTTCGTGGTCTACGGAACCACGGTGGTGGGTGTCGCGGTGGGGGCCTCGGCCGGATACGACGCCCCGTGGTGGCCGTTCCTGCTGGTGCTGTTGGCGTACTACATCAACGGCACCGCATTCTTGGCGTTCTCCTCGATTGCCGAACGCAACGGCCGAACCATCGACGACGGCCGCTCGCTGTCGTTCCTCGGCGGTTTGGCCGAGGGGGCGGAAACGATTGCAGTGCACAGCTTATGGCTGCTGCTACCGGGAATTTCGTGGCAGATCGCGGTGGTGTGGGCGGCTGTGGTCGCGGTGAGCTCCGGTCAGCGAATCATTGCCGGGTATCGCGCCCTCTCATGATCCGCTCAATAGTCGAGCCAGGTGTGCGATCGAGGTTGCTTCGACGTCGGGTTCGGAGAAGTAGCTCGGATACCGCGCCGCGTTACGGTTGATCCACGCTGTGCTCATTCCCGCTCGCCGCGCTCCATCGATGTCCCACGGGTGTACCGCGACGAGCATGGCGTCTTCGGCTGCGACGGCGCGCTGCGTCAACGCGTACCGGTATGCATCGGCATGCGGTTTCCAGCGGCCCGCTGCCTCGACTGACAACATCGCATCGAAGCTGTCTGCAATGCCGGCTTTGCCGAGTAGCGCGCGGGCCACATCGGTGGACCCGTTGGACAGGGTGACCAACTCCGTTCCGCTGCGGGCAAGCTCGGTGATGCCCTCGACCACATCGGGATGGACGTCGAGGTCGGTGAATCCGGACATGATGTGGTCGACGGCGTAGTCGACCGGGCGGTCGAGGTCCGTGCCGGACAGAATGTTCGCCAACAGTGCGGAGCCGATGGTGGCGAACGGCTCAGCGGTACCGGCGGAGGTGAGTGCGAATCCGTCTCGAAGCAGCCCGGCGAACCACACGTCGAACAGGTGCCCCGGCGCTCCGACGTCGGCGAATCGCTCGAACATCGCGGACGTGTCGGACAAGGTCTCGTTCACGTCGAACACGATGAGCCGCGGTCTGCGTGTCGAAGTGAGACCGCCGGTGGGCGAGGAACGCGGTTCGTGCGCAGCAGTGTTCAAGGTCTCGCCTCTTCTGTCGGGTGATACGGCCGTCGGATATGCAGTACCCGGATCGACGGAATCGACCCGTCGTGCGCGCTGCAGTACGCGGGGAAACTGCGCACCGCCCGATCGTGGCTATCGTCGAGTGGACGGGCGCATCCCGAGCCCCGTCGAGCGCGACCCTGGGAGGGTGTCATCGCCACTACGAAGTTCGACGTGTTCTCTGCACTACGACGTGTTGCCGCGGCCACTCGGCCAGTGGACCCGCGCACCCGTGCGGCGCTGGCGGAGCGGTGGGCGGCGCTTCCGGACGCGGTGCGCACGCCCGGACAGACGTTGGGGCGGCATGCGGTCGGCTGCGAGGGCACTCACGGGGTGTTTCCGAAATGCAATCTGACGTGCAGTCCGTGCTATCACAGCGCGGACGCCAACAAGGTGCGTGTCGACGGTAACCACACTCTCCGTGAAGTGGCCGCGCAGATGAAATACTTGGCGGCGCGGCGCGGACCGCGAGCGCACGCTCAGCTGATCGGCGGCGAGGTGAGCCTGTTGTCGCCCGAGGATCACGCTGCGGCCCTGCTGATCATGCGTGAGCACGGCCGCGAACCGATGTCGTTCACACACGGCGATTTCGACTACGACTACCTCCGTGCCGTCGTCCTCGACGACCGTGGCAATCCCCGTTTCGGGCGGGTGTCCTACGCCGCGCACTTCGACAAGCTGATGCGCGGCAGACGCGGTGTGCCTCGTCCGCGCAGTGAAGCCGAACTGCACCCCTACCGTCGTCGGTTCGCCGAGATGTTCGTTCGGTTGCGCCGTGAGCACGGCGTCAAGTCGTATCTGGCACACAACATGACCGTCACACCGGACAACCTCGCCGAGGTTGGCGAAGTCACCGCCGAAGTGGTTGGTATGGGCGGATATTCGATGCTGTCCTTCCAGCCCGCGGCGTTCATCGGGGACGACCGCCGATGGCGCGGCGAGTACCGAGACGTCGACATCGACACGGTCTGGGAGCAGATCGAAACCGGCCTGGGGCAGACGATCTCGCACGATGCCGTCCAATTCGGCGACCCACGTTGCAACAGAACGGCACTGGGCTTCATGGTCGACGACCGGTGGCTGCCGTTCGTCGACGTCGGTATCGAGGCGGAGCGGGCGGCGCGAGACCACTTCTTCACCCACCTCGGCGGCGTCAACTTCGGGGGAACACCTCCGATGTTGCTCGTCTGCAAGCTCATTCGGGTGCTGGTGGGCTATCCACGCGGGGTGGCCGTTGCCGTCGGGTGGGCGCGCAGTGTTGCCCGACGAATCGGAGGCGTTCGAGCTCTCACCGGACCATTACGACTCGGCCGACTACGTCCGATGACCTTCGTGGTCCACCAGTTCATGGACGCCGAAAATGTCGCTCCCGCTTGGGAATTGACCAAGGCGGGGATGCTGTCCGACGATCCGATACTCCTCGAGACGCAGGAACGACTGGCAGCCTGCACCTACTCCATGGCGCACCCGGAGACCGGTGAGCTGGTACCGGCATGCGTCCAGCACTCGGTGCTCGACCCGCAGGAGAACGTGGAGCTACGGCGTTTGCTTCCCCTGACCGCGACCTCGTCAACCGGCGGTTGCTGCAGCTGAGTGCATCAACGCCGCCGAAGCCACAGTCGCCGGACCGCAGCGACGGCTCCAAGTCCACGCGACGCGACAGGTGCGTCCAATTGCGATCGGACGTCGGCGATTGCGGCGTTCCAGGGTCCGTCGTTGTAGGTCGGGTACGGATGGGTGGCTCCGGCGAGGTCACGCGTGCGCATCCCATGCTTGACGGCCAGGACGAGCTCTCCGATTGTTTCGCCGGCGCGGGGGCCGACGACGGTGGCACCGACGATCCGGCGTCGCCCGTCGAGTACCAGCGAGACCAGCCCTTCGGTGCGGCCCTCGGTGACTGCGCGATCGAGGTGTTCGTGGGTCAGCGTCTGCACGCGCAACCCCGAGATTCGCCGCGCGGCACGGACGTCGATTCCCACGGACGCGATCTCCGGATCGGTGAACGTCACCCGAGGAGCGCCTGCCGCGTCGACCCGTCGTCTCAGTCCCAGAACCGCATTGGTGGCTGCGAGTGACCCGTGCATCCCTGCGATGTGGGTGAACTGGGGGTGGCCGGTGAGATCACCCGCTGCCCGGATGCGGGGATTGCTGGTGGCGAGGTGGTCGTCGACCACGACGTATCCATGCTGGTCCACCTCGACGCCTGCGGCATCGAGCCCGAGACCGACGGTGCGCGGGGTGCGGCCGACCGCCACGAGCACGCGGTCGAAGGCAATCCTGTCGCCGGCGTCGGTGACGGCGCTGGAGTGGTCGATCTCGACGACCGACGTGGACGTGCGGACGGTCACTCCGTCCGCTTCGAGGGCAGCGGCCACGATCGCCGACGCCGACTCGTCCTCCCGCGGAAGAATGGTCGGCGCGCGGCCGACCAAGGTGACCGTCGAGCCCAGCCGGGCGAATGCCTGCGCCATCTCGCAGCCGACGGCTCCTGCACCGATTATCAGCAGCCGCCCGGGCAGCTCCGTCACGTCCCACAGGGTGTCGCTGGTGAGGTAGTCGATCGTCGCCAGACCGGGGATCGGCGGGACAGTCGGCCCCGCCCCGGTGGTGATGATGGCCTGGACGAAACGCACGGCTCGGCCGTCGACGGTCACGGTGTCGGGCGCGGTGAACACGGCGTCGCCGCTCGTCACGGTGACTCCGGCATCGGTCAGCGCCTGGGGCGAATCGATCGGGGCGATGTGGTCGATCGACCCGTGTACATGCGCCATCACCCGCCCGAAGTCCACGCGTGCGGGGCCGGTGTCCACTCCGAACCTGGACGCCGAGCGCACGGTGGCCGCCGCCGACGCGGCCGCGATGAGCGCTTTGGACGGCACGCAACCTGTCCATAGGCAGTCTCCGCCGGTGCGGGCGCGTTCGACCAGCACGACGGCGGCACCGAGATTAGCGGCGGTCTTCGCCGCGACAATGCCGGCCGTGCCGCCTCCGATCACGAGCAGGTCGACCGTTTCCGGGTCTGCTTCGCCGTGCGGTGTTTTGCTCATGCGAGAACAGCATTGCTGGCAGCCAGGCTGCCGCTGCCTGCGGTACCGCCGCCCACCACGACCACGTCGGGACGGTCGTCGGGCACACTCGAAGGCGAACGACGGATTTTCATACCTCCCACTATGCCCGCGCCTTGGAGAGAACCGAGATGAGACGACCGACCAAGTACACCTTCTCGGCGCGCCTGTACGACGTGATCTCCTTCGAGTGGCCGGTGTACCGCGCCGGGCGGGAGGCGGCGTTCGAGATGCTGAATCTGCCTGCCGGAAGCCATGTTCTGGATCTCGGCTGCGGAACGGGGCTGAACTTCGCGGGGTTGCAGCAAATGATCGGCCCGACCGGCTCGATCACCGGACTCGACGCCAGCCCGCAGATGCTCGACGAGGCCCGACAGCGAGTTGACCGGGCCGGTTGGAGCAACGTCACGCTCGTCGCCGCCGATGCTACCGCCCTGACACCCGCCGATCTGGGGGAGCAGGCCCCCTTCGATGCGGCCGTGAGCAGCTACGCGCTGTCCCTGATGACGCCGTGGCAGGCGGCCCTCGAATCGATGATCGCGGCTACGCGGGTGGGCGGCGTCGTGGCCGTCGTCGACATGCAGCGGCCCGTCGGACGAGCCGCTGCGTGGACGCCGCTCGCGAAGCTTGCGTGTCGCCTGGGAGGGGCGGACATCGAGGCTCATCCGTGGACGGCGATGACGCCACTGCTGCGGGATCTTTCGGCCCGCACTGTCCGTGGAGGCCATATCCAGATTCGCGTCGGGACGGTCAACTCTGGCTCGGCAGAGCCGAGTTCATGAACGACGGCGCCGAACGGCTGGTCGGCGCGCGAGGTCTGCCTCGTCGAACGTCGATCGAGTCAAGTTGTGCGGCCGTACCACCAGCGTCCGCGCATCGGGTGCATCGTCACCCGGATATCCGATCGAGCCATTCGCCCAACAACTGCCGCTCCGAATTGCTCAGTACGTCGATGTCGGAAATAGAGGCTCGCAGGGCAATCGCTGCACCGTGCGCAGAGCTCTCGGGATACCGAGGTGTGTCGATGACAATGTGGCGCACGACGGCATCGAACAGCTCGTCGGCGAGTCCGATGTCGCGGCGATCATGCGGTGTACCGAGGATGGTCAGAACAGCACCCGTACCCGCAGCATGAATCAGCTCCACCGCGCGCTGCTCGGTGACCCGAAGTCGGCCGGTGCGGGCTATCCGTCGAATCCGTGCCGCGAGAACGGCTTCTCCTTCCCGGACCGCCGCCGAATCGGGCACTCGAGCAGGGTCGCTGAGCAGCGCGAACAAGGTTGGGTTGGCGACTCCGAACTCGATCTGTGCGCGCCATCCGGCTCTCAGATCCTCCACGGGGTCACCATTCGCGGCGAGCTCGTTGCCGGCGAGCTCGGACTTGGTGGACACATAGGTGGCCATCACATGTTCGGCCACGGCGTCGAGTAGACCGTCCTTGTCCCCGAACAATCGGTAGATGGCCGGTGCCTGAACCCCGGCCGACTCGGCGACGCCGCGAGTGGTCACCGCCCCCGGGCCGTGTTCCTGCAGAAGCCGAGCTGCGGCGTCGACGATTCGTCGACGTGTGCTCTCTCTGGTGCTCGTCGGCGATTCCGTCACGTATCGACGATAACGCACCGTTGCTATCGTTATGTTTCCAGTGATAGCTTCAACGCAATTCCATTGATAACAGGAGGTTGTCATGATTGTCATCACCGGAGCTACCGGGGCATTGAACGGTGCCGCCGTCGACCATCTACTCGAACTCGTTCCCCCCTCGGAGATCGCCGTCGCGGTTCGCGATGTGGCTCGGGCGCAGCGCTTCGCGGATCGAGGCGTGCAGGTGCGTCGAGGCGATTACGCGGACCCGGACTCGCTGACGACGGCGTTCGCCGGGGCAGCTCAGGTGTTGCTCGTCTCGTCCAGCGACCCTGGCGCCGACGCGATCGCGTTACATCGCAACGCGATCGACGCGGCGGTTGCCTCCGGTGCCGGACGCATTCTCTATACGAGTCATCAGGGCGCGGGGCTCGACAGTCCGTTCAGGCCTGCGCGCGATCATGCTGCGACCGAGCAGATGCTGGCCGACAGCGGAGTGGCCTGGACGTCGTTACGCAACGGCTTCTACGCACACAGCCTCGATATCGTCATGGGCGATTGGCGTCGGACCGGTGTTGTGTCCATACCCGTCGACGGCCCTGTTTCGTGGACCCACAGAGCAGATTCGGCGGAAGCTGCCGCCGCAATACTCGCCTCGGATGGCACCTATGACGGCCCCACGGTGTTGACGGCCCGCGAAGCCCCGACAATGACCGAGGTAACGGCCATCGCGTCGGAAGTCGTGGGTCGAGACATCGAGGTATCGATCGTGGGCGAGGAGCAGTGGGTCGCCGATCGCGCGGCTGCAGGTGCGAACGAATTCATGGCTCGCTTCGCCCTCGGCATCTTCCTCGCCGCCCACGACGGCCGATTCGCCGGTACCGACCCACTGTTGGGTGAGCTGCTCGGCCGCGAACCACACACCGCGCGTGACTTTCTCGTGTCGCGAGAACGCGCGAACTGATAGGGCCGTGAACGCCACCGTTGGCTTCAGTTTATCGCCGGAGTGGGGGCTTGCGGCAAGGCCCCGTCGGTGGTGCACACTCTTCCGGCTACCGACACGGAGGAGTTCCCATAGCAGACATGGCGGATACACCTGAGCGCTTTCGAGTACACGAGTCCGGTGCGTCCCAGGAGCACAGCCTGCGGAGCGACCAGAGTTACTTTCATGGCACGAAGGCCGATCTGAGGGTGGGTGATTTCTTGTCTCCCGGCTATCGCTCGAATTACCGTCCCGAGCACATCTCGAACTACGTCTACATGACCAAGGTGCTGGACGGTGCCGTGCTCGCGGCCGAGATGGCCGTCGGCGAGGGTCGGCCGCGGGTCTACATCGTCCAGCCGACCGGCAGTGTCGAGGACGATCCGAACGTGACCGACAAGAAGTTCCCCGGCAATCCGACCCATTCCTACCGCAGCGCGGAACCGGTACGCATCGTCGACGAGATGACCGAGTGGGTCGGGCATTCGCCCGAATACCTGAGCCGATTCAGAGAAGGTCTGGAGAAGTTGAGACAGACGGGAAATGCGGTTCTCTACGACTAGCCGGTGACTTTTCGCGCGGACCCAGGTCCACACCAGCATGACGACACAGACAGTTTCCGTTCCCGGTGCGACCCTGACGTACGACGTGATCGGCGAACTCGAGCCCGGGGTCACCCCGTTGGTACTCATCGGCTCGCCGATGGATGCGAGCGGGTTCGGGACGTTGGCATCGCACTTCCGCGACCGAGTGGTCGTCACGTACGACCCGAGAAATGTCGGACGCAGTCGACGAGACCACACGACCGCCGCGGTGACCTTCGGAGAACATGCCGACGACCTGCACGCAGTGCTCACCGCCGTCGGCCATGGGCCTGTGGACGTGTTCGCCTCGAGCGGGGGTGCGGTCAATGCGCTGGTACTCGTCAGCAGGTACCCGTCCGATGTGCGGATGTTGGTGGCCCACGAACCACCTGCCGGAGGGACCCTGCCGGACCGCGAGAACATCGCGGCCGTGTGCGCAAACATGGTGGCCGCATATGACACTCACGGCCGCGGTCCGGCCATGGCCCAGTTCATGGCGCTGCTCATGCACTCGGGGCCGATCGACGACGCCTATTTCGAGCGCCCGGCACCGGACCCGGCGCAGTTCGGTCTCCCGACCGAGGACGACGGCACGCGTGACGACGCCCTGATGTCCAATATGCGCGGCGGCGGAGTCGATTTCGCACCCGACGTGGATGCGGTGCGTGCTGCTCCCACCACGGTGGTGATCGGAGTAGGCGAGGAATCCGGTGGTCCCGAGGACGGGCACATCGCCGCTCGCGCGGCATATTCGACTGCGACGCTTCTCGGATCGGAGCCGGTCGTCTTCCCCGGCGGCCACTCGGGCTTCCTCGGCGGCGAGTTCGGGCAGATGGGTAAGCCAACCGAATTCGCCGAGACGCTACGGAAAATATTGGGCTGATACAGCTTTCGTTCTATACCACCAGGAGCAATCATGGGCCTCATCACGCTGGAGCTGTTCACCACCCTCGACCTCGTCGCGCGATCACCCGGAAGCCCGGAGGAGGATCCCGAGAACTTTCCCTACGGTGGCTGGCAGGCTCCGCTGCTCGACGAGGTCTCAGGGGCTCAAGTCGCCGCCGCATACGAGGGCACGGATGCGCTTTTGCTCGGGCGGCGCACCTACGACATCTTCGCCGCGTACTGGCCGCGTCAACACGATTCGTTCGCCACGTTGTTCAACACGATCCCGAAGTACGTGGCTTCGCGCGGCACGCCCGAACTGCAGTGGGACGGCTCTACCCAACTCGGACCGGACCTGGCCACAGCAGTGCGTGGGATCCGAGATCGACACGAGAACATCAAAGTGGTCGGAAGTCTCGATCTGGTGCAGACTCTGTTGCGCCAGAAGCTCTTCGATCGGCTCGATCTTTGGGTGCATCCCATCCTTCTCGGAGTGGGAAAGAAAGTATTCGCCGACGGCACCGTGCCCAGCAATCTGACGTTGCTCGAGCCACCGACCGTCGGCGGCAAAGGCACCGTGTACCTGCGTTACGGCCTCGACGCGGGGACCCCGGAAGTCGGGAATATGGACGACGTATCGAGCGACTGATGCGGCCGAACGCTCACTTCTTCTGACGTCGGCTCCCGCCGTGCCAGTCCTGCTGCACGCCCGCCTCGTCTTCCGTCACCCCGAGCGCCTTCAGCTGAGGAAGCTCACGCATGCTGCGCTTCATCTCGGCGAAACCCGGGAAGCGAGCGAGTCCGATCACGTTGTCCCACAACGGTACTGCCTCGTCGTCGCTGGGGAGCCTGCTGATCACCGGACCGAAGAACGCAACACCGTCCGGCGGCTCGAAGGCGATGATCGGTGTTCCGACGTCCTTGCCGGTCAGTGACAACGCGTGATCGGTTTCGGCGCGGATCTCCTGGTCGAGCGTCGAATCATCCAGTGCCGCAGTGTGATGCGTGGGCAGACCTAATCCTTCGAGGATCGGACCCAGGAATTCTGCGGTACCGCGATAGCCGTGGCTCGACGCGTCGTCGGGCACCACCTCGGTGTCGAAGATGTGCGTTCCGAGGGCCTCGTACAGTGGCCCGATCGCGTCCGACCCGTGTTCACGACGAATGTCGGCAGCGGCCCGCAGCAGTCGCAGACCCGCGGTGTGGCCTGCCTCGTACTCCGGCGGGAAGTGCGCGTCGTAATCGATGTGCGAATTGAGCAGTCGAAGCGAAATGAACCGCCAGTCGACGCTGTAGTCGCGCTGGGCCTGGACCTTGCGGACCCATTTGCTGGTCATCCACGCGAACGGGCACACCGGATCGAAGTAGAAGTCGATATCGGCCATGGGGGACGCTCCTTCTCGGACGACGGTTTCTTGGTGTCGACCGTATCCCCGGGGCGCGCTCGTGCCGAGGAGACGGCCGGGTTCATTGCGTCCGCCGTCGCAGAGTTGCGGCCCCCAGAACGACGAATCCGATGGTGAACGCGAGCACCACAACCACATCCGACACCACCTCGGAGCCGGGTGACGCCGAGATGGAGACGGTTCGCATCGCATCGATCGCGTACGAAAGCGGCAAAGCGTCGCTGATCACCGATAGCACCGGCGGTAGATCGTCTCGCCGTACGAGTAGCCCGCACAGAAGAAACTGGGGAAGCACGATGGCGGGCAGGAACTGGACGGCCTGGAATTCGGTGGCGGCGAAAGCAGAGACGAACAGACCGAGCGCCGTTCCGAGCAGCGCGACCGACACCGCCACGACCACGAGCATCCAGGCCGGCCCGGCGATATCGAGGCGCAGTGCGGTGAGGGCGAACGTCCCGGCGAGCAATGCCTGCAGGCCCGCAACGGTTCCGAACGCGACTGCGTACCCGCCGATGAGATCGGCTTTCGCCAGCGGCATGGTGAGCAGACGCTCCAGGGTTCCGGACTGTCGCTCGCGCAGAGTGGCGATACTGGTGACGAGAAACATCACCAGGAACGGGAAGACCCCGAGCAGCGGAGCCCCGATGGGGTCGAACACGTCTGTGCCGTAATAGATCCAGGCAAGAAGCCCCATGAGCAGAAGCGGCACCACGAGTAGCAGCGCAACGGTCCGGTGGTCACGCCGCAGCTGACGAAGAACGCGTGCGGCCGTCGCGAACGTCATCCGAATGCTCATGCCGCTTCCTCGTTTTCGATCAGGCTCAGGAATGCCGACTCGACGTCGTCAGCCCCGGTGGCGGCGAGCAGTCGAGCGACGGTCTCGTCTGCGAGCAGAGCTCCTTCGCGGAGCAGTAGCAGCCGATCGCACCGCGACGCTTCGTCCATGACGTGGCTCGACACGATGAGCGTGGTCCCGTCAGCTGCCAACTCTGCGAACAACGCCCACAGATCACGTCGCAGGACGGGGTCGAGGCCGACGGTCGGTTCGTCGAGTACCAGCAGGTCGGGCCGCCCCAGAAGCGCGGCACCGAGGCTGACCCGTCCGCGCTGACCGCCGGACAGAGTGGCCACGACGGCGTCGGCGTGACTCTCGAGATCGACGAGACCGAGCACCCGGTCGACGTCCGCGCCGGAGGACTGCAGGATTGCCGCGAAGTACGACAGGTTCTCGCGGACGGAGAGGTCTGCATAGACGCTGGGGGATTGCGTGACGTAGCCGACGCGAGCACGCAGGCTCCGATCGCCGGCGTTCGTGCCGAGAACGCGCACGGTGCCCGAGGACGTCTTCTGGACACCGACGATGCTGCGCAGCAGCGTCGATTTCCCTCCTCCGCTCGGGCCGAGGAGGCCCACCACTTGCCCGTAGGGGATCTCGAAGGACACGTCGCCCAGGACCGTTTTTTCACCTCGAACAACGTGAAGATGCTGCACCGCGACGGCGGACTCACTTTTATTCATCATGTGATGAATTATGCGCCGCCGTGACGGTACGAGCAAGAGGTCGAGCTGTCAGGGGGCCGTGAGGTACCGCTGGACCGTGGGGGCGAGCAGCGGAACGAGCTCGTCCAACGACGCGGACGCGACCGGCTCGATCTTCAAGACGTGTCGAACGAAGACGAGCCCGGTCATCTGAGACGCGACGAGAGCGGCACGCATCTGCGGGTCCGGAGTGTCGACAGCCGACGCGATGCGGCCGAGAATCGCGCCGGTCACGAACTGTTGCAACATCTGCGCGGCATCGTCGTGGGAGACCGCCGAGCGCACCAATGCAAGGATCACCGGCCGACCCTCGGGGGAATCCCACACTCCGAGGAAGAATCGAACGAGCCTCTCGCCGATCCGATCGCGCGGACCGTCGAGCACCTTCTCGATCAGGTCGTTCGGATGGATCGGTAGTTCCATCGCTGCAACGAACAAGTCCTCTTTGCTGTCGAAATAGTGATGAACAAGTCTCGCGTCGACTCCTGCCGCACGGGCGATACTGCGCATCGTCGCGGTTTCGTAACCACGCGAAGCGAATTCGCTTCTCGCGGCCGCCACCACCGTCGCCCGGGTGTCCTCACCGGAAGGGCGGCGCCCGCGTCGAGGGCGTGGAGCCGACTCCGAGTCGTCGGCGGAAGTTGTCATCGGCCTTGTCTACCCGACGGTGCCCGCCCGGAAATCACGACTCGCCCAACAGCGCTGAACGCTGCTCGGTGACGACCGCGCGGATGGCGTCGACCACAGCCGAGACCTCCGGTCGTCGCAGTGTCTCTGCTCGGGTGACGAGCCAGTACGTCAGTTTCACCGCGATGGCGTCGGGCAGGATTCGTTGTAGGTCGGGATGGCGGTCGGCCATGAAGCACGGCAGCAGTCCGATACCGGCGGACGCGCGGGTGGCCTCGACGTGGACGAAGACGTTGGTGGACGTCACCGATTCGCGCATGGTCGGGGTGAAGTTGGGGGCCAGGTCGAGATCGTCGACGTGCAGCATCGAGTCGATGAAGTAGATGAACGGGTGAGCGGCCAGGTCGGCCGGAATCTGCGGCGTGCCATGCTCGCCGAGGTAGGTCTGCGATGCGTACAGGCCGAGGCGATAGTCCCCGAGCCGGATCGCCTCGGCGCGGTGCACCTGCGGTTGGCCGACGACGATCTCGATATCGAGTCCCGATCGTTGCTGCGACGCACGCCGGGTGACGGCGACGATCTCCACCGACACCAGAGGGTGCGTTCGCTGCACTCGCGCCGCTGCCGGGGCGGCGATATAGGCGCTGAAGCCGTCGGTGGCCGAAATACGCACCACACCCTCGAGTGACCCGGCGTCGGTCGAGACCAAGGTGCGCAGAGCATGCTCGACGGTCTCGGCTGCCGTCAGCGCCCCGCGGCCCAGTTGCGTCAGCTCCCAACCGCCTGCTGCCCGGGTCAGGACGCGGCCGCCGAGGGTGTCCTCGAGCGCGGCGATACGTCGCGAAATGGTCGTGTGATTGATCCCGAGATCATCGGCGGCCGAGCTGTACCGACCGGTTCGGCTCACAGCGAGAAGCACCAGCAGGTCGTCTGCACTGGGGATCTTCGCGCCACCGAGTGTCATGTCTGCATTTTCGCAGATCCGACCTGCGTTCATGGTCCTTGCATCGACAAACATCTGCACCAATACTCAACTGAACCCACCACTGTGTGGTCTGTCACAACAACACGACTGCAGTGCCGAGCAACACAGGAGAGTCAATGAGCGTCGATCAGCCGCTGGCAGGACGGTCCGATCCGGACCCCGATGCCACCCCCGCAGGCCTCAAGAAGGTAGTCGGGGCATCGATGGCCGGCACCATCGTCGAGTGGTACGAGTTCTTCCTCTACGGAACCGCCGCGACGCTGGTGTTCAGCAAGATCTTCTTCGCCGCCGGAACCAGCGAACTCGACGCCATCCTCGCGGCCTTCGTCACCTATGCCGTCGGCTTCGTCGCACGGCCGTTGGGCGGCATCGTCTTCGGTCACTACGGAGACAAGTACGGGCGTAAGAAGCTGCTGCAGTTCAGCCTCGTGCTCGTCGGCGGAGCCACCTTCCTCATGGGCTGCCTGCCCACCTTCGAAGCCATCGGCTACTGGGCCCCCGGCCTGCTCGTCGCGCTGCGGTTCATTCAGGGCTTCGCCGTGGGCGGCGAATGGGGCGGCGCGGTTCTCCTTGTCGCAGAACACAGCCCGAACAAATCCCGCGGATTCTGGGCCAGCTGGCCCCAGGCTGGCGTTCCCGCCGGCAATCTCCTCGCCACCGTCGCGCTGCTGGTCCTGACGACCACCCTGTCCGACGAAGCCTTCCTCAGCTGGGGCTGGCGAGTGGCGTTCTGGCTTTCTGCCGTCATCGTGTTCGTCGGCTACTACATCCGCACCAAGGTCTCCGATGCCCCGATCTTCCTCGAGGCACACAAGCAGGCCGAGGTCATCAAGGCCGCGTCGTACGGCGTCTTCGAGGTCGTGAAGCGTTACCCGCGTGGCGTGTTCACCGCGATGGGTCTGCGCTTCGGCGAGAACGTCATGTACTACCTCGTCGTCACCTTCTCGATCACCTACCTCTCGGTGGAAGTGGGAACGGACACCTCGACAATCCTGTGGTGGATGCTCATCGCTCACACGATCCACTTCTGCACAATTCCGTTGGTGGGCAAGCTCGCCGACCGCGTCGGGCGTCGCCCGGTCTACTTCGCCGGTGCGCTCACCGCGGCGACGTGGGGCTTCTTCGCCTTCCCGATGATGAACAGCGGCCACAACGTCGTCATCATGCTGGCCATCATCATCGGCCTGATGTTCCACGCCTTCATGTACGCCACGCAGCCCGCCATCATGGCCGAGATGTTCCCGACGCGGATGCGGTATTCCGGTGTGTCCCTGGGCTACCAGGTGACCTCGATCGTCGCCGGTTCGTTGGCCCCGATCATCGCGGTCAAGCTGCTCGACATCTACGGCTCGTCCGTCCCGATCGCGGTGTACCTGGCCGTGGCCTGCACAATCACCGTGGTAGCCGTCGTCGTGGCCCGGGAGACAAAGGGGTTGGCGCTCGAAAGCATCGACATCGCCGACGCCAAGAACCTGGCCACCGAAGCGGAGCTCGCCAAGGCCGGTCTGCTCGATCAGAGTGCACAGCGGTGACCGACCTGACCGGACGCTCTGCCCTCGTCACCGGGGGAGCGTCCGGCATCGGGGCCGCCTGTGCCCGTGAGCTCGCCGGCCGGGGGGCGCGCGTCACCGTCGCCGATGTGAACGACGTCGCCGCAAAGGAATTGGCGGCGGAGATCGGCGGTGAGGTGTGGTCGGTGGACTTGCTCGACACCACCGCGCTGGACGACCTTCGGCTCGACATCGACATCCTGATCAACAACGCGGGTATCCAGACGGTGGCACCGATCGTCGACTTCGACCCCGGCGCATTCCGCCGCATCCAGACGCTGATGGTCGAGGCACCGTTCCTGTTGATTCGTGCGGCGCTGCCTGGGATGTATGCCCGCGGTTTCGGCCGGGTCGTCAACCTGTCGTCGGTGCACGGGTTGCGGGCGTCGGAATTCAAGGTCGCCTACGTCACCGCGAAGCATGCGCTCGAAGGACTGTCGAAAGTGACGGCCCTCGAAGGTGCCGCCCACGGCGTGACGAGCAACTGCGTCAACCCGGGATACGTCCGCACACCCCTGGTCGAAAAGCAGATCGCCGACCAGGCCAAGGCACACGGCATTGCTGAGAACGAGGTACTCGAGAAAGTTCTGTTGACCGAGGCCGCCATCAAGAGACTCGTCGAGCCCTCGGAGGTGGCGTCGTTGGTGGGCTGGTTGACCTCCGAGCATGCGGGCATGGTCACCGGAGCGGCCTACACCATGGACGGTGGTTGGTCGGCTCGCTAGCTTCGCTTCACCCCGTTCCGCGTCAATGGTCCACTACACACGTCTGGCCGCGTCAATGTGACATCGACGCGGAATTGTGAGCTGGGTGGATGGTCCGTTGCATACGTCTGACCGCTGCAAGGGTCCATTGACGCGAACGGGGTGAGCGCGCGAACAGCAAGAAGCCCCCGTGCATGCACGGGGGCTTCTTTGGCGGAGGATAGGGGATTTGAACCCCTGAGGGCGTTAACCCAACCCGCGTTCCAGGCGAGCGCCATAGGCCACTAGGCGAATCCTCCGTGGGGGAGCTTACCCGGTTACCCCCACCATCTCCCAAATCGGGAGGCGCGAAGGGTGGTGATGCGTTGCCCGACTGGAGGCGGCTACACTTGCCAACGGATCCCGCGCGGCGCGCATCCTGTGAACTCCCCCAGGGCCGGAAGGCAGCAAGGGTCAATGGGCTCTGCCGGGTGCGCGGGGTCCCCTTTATTTTCAGCGACATCAACACTGTCCGGGGAACCCCGTCACCGAGAGGCCGCTCCGCATGCCAGCGCAAACCCAGTTGGGTCTGATGAACCATGAGGAGCTCGCCTCCGAGCACGAGCGGCAGAGCGCGAAGTACACGCAGCTCAAAGCCGAGGATCTCACCCTCGATCTCACTCGCGGCAAGCCGTCCCCCGAGCAGCTCGATCTCGCCGCCGAGCTGTTGACGCTCCCCGGAGCGGACTACAAGGACGGCAACGGCACCGATTGCCGCAACTACGGCGGCCTTGCGGGTCTACCGGAGCTGCGGGCGATCTTCGGTGAACTGCTCGGCATCCCGGTGAAGAATCTGCTGGCCGGCAACAACGCGAGCCTCGAGATCATGCAGGACCTGGTTGTCTGGGCACTGCTGCACGGTCTGCCGGATTCGCCGCGCGCGTGGTCAGCCGAGCCGAACGTTCGCTTCCTGTGCCCGGCCCCCGGCTACGACCGTCACTTCGCGATCACCGAGAGCTTCGGCATCGAGATGATCCCGGTTCCGATGGGTCCCGACGGTCCGGACGTGCACGAGATCGCCAACTTGGTGGCGTCGGATCCGCAGATCAAGGGCATGTGGGTGGTGCCGAACTACGCGAATCCCACCGGTGCCGTCTACTCCGAAGAAGTAGTGCGCGCGTTGGCCACCATGCCTACTGCTGCACCCGACTTCCGACTGTTCTGGGACAACGCCTACGCGGTGCACCCGCTGACCGAGGAGTTCGCGCCCTCGTACGACGTCATCGGCATGGCGGCCGACGCAGGTTTCCCCAATCGCGCGTTCGTGTTCGCGTCGACGTCGAAGGTCACGTTCGCCGGTGCGGGCGTCAGCTTCTTCGGCAGCTCCGAGGAAAACCTCGCTTGGTACCAGAAGCACCTCGGCAAGAAGAGCATCGGCCCGGACAAGCTGAATCAGCTTCGGCACATGCGTTTCTTCGGTGACGCAGAGGGGGTGCGGGCTCATATGGCTAAGCATCGCGAGATCCTGAAGCCCAAGTTCGCTCTGGTGCAGCAAATTCTCGAAGACCGACTCGGTGCGTCGAAGATCGCGTCCTGGACGGAACCCAAGGGCGGTTACTTCATCAGTCTCGACGTGCTCGAGGGCACGGCTGCGCGGTCGATCGCCCTGGCCAAGGATGCCGGAATCGCGCTGACGGCCGCCGGCTCGGCCTTCCCGTACGGAAAAGATCCGGAAGACAAGAACATTCGCCTCGCCCCGAGCTTCCCGTCGCTCGGTGAGCTGGAGAAGTCGATGGACGGCGTCGCGACCTGCGTGTTGCTGGCCGCGACCGAAAAGTTGCTCGAAGGCTGAACGCATGTGAGCGGAACCTCGTAGCAGGCTACGAGGTTCCGCTCACATGCGGCGAAGCCGCTCAGTGCCCGACGACGACCGCACCCTCGGGAGCGGTGGGCAGCGGCCCCTTCTTCAACAGCGTGGCTGATAGCACCGCGCCCAGTAGGAAGATGCCCGACGCCCACCAGAAGGTGGTCGTGTAACTGGCGATCTCGGCATTGGCCTGCAGCAGTGCAGCATCGGTTGCCGTCGCCATGTTGGAGCTGACGTAACCGGTGGCCGCGTTTGCGGCGACGGTGCTCAGCAGGGCTGTGCCGATCGAGCCACCCACCTGCTGCATCGTGTTCACCGTGGCCGACGCGACGCCGGAGTCGTCCGGGTCGACGCCTGAGATTGCGCCCTGCATGGCCGGTGCCATGGTGGCGCCGAGGCCGAGGCCCATGATGATCAGGCCGGGCAGGATGTGCGTCACATAGCTGCTGTCGATCTGGATCTGCGTCAGCAGTCCCATGCCGATCGACGCGACGATCAGGCCGGTGGTCATGAGGATGCGGGGCCCGAACCGGGGCAGGATCAGCGCAGTGGACAGTGTCGCGGTGAGAATCAGCGACGCGATCATCGGCATGAACGCGAACCCGGTGGTGATGGGTGTGTACTTCAGCGTGTTCTGTAGGTAGTACGTCAGGAACAGGAACACCGCGAACATGCCTGCACCGGTGACGAATACGGCCAAGAACGATCCGGCCCGGGTGCGGTTCAGAACGATCCGCAACGGCAGCAACGGATGTGCGACGCGCCTCTGGATGGTCACGAATGCGGCGAGGAGTACGACACCTGCGGCGAGGAACCCGAGGGTGACCGGATTGCTCCAGCCGTCGGACTCGGCATGGGCGAAGCCGTAGACGATCGAGAACAGCGCAGCCGAGACGACGATCGTGCCGGGGATGTCGAGCTTGGGCCGGACGTCGACCTTGTGCTTGGCCAGGAACATCAAGCCGCCGACGAACGCGAGTGCTGCGAAGATCAGGTTGACGTACAGGCTCCAGCGCCAGTTGGCCCATTCGGTGAGCATGCCGCCGAGCAGCAGACCGAGTGCGCCGCCGCCGCCGGCGATGGCACCGAAGATGCCGAATGCCTTGGCTCGTTCCTTGGTGTCGGTGAAGGTGGTGGCCAGCAGCGACAGAGCCGCGGGTGCCAGAAGCGCACCGAAAACTCCCTGACCGGCGCGGGCTGCGACGAGCATGCCGAAGTTGACGGCGGCACCGCCCACCGCTGACATCAGCGCGAAGCCGACGAGACCGATGAGGAAGGTGTTGCGCCGTCCGAACAGGTCGCTCAGGCGTCCGCCGAGCAGCAGCAGGCTGCCGAACGCGAGTGCATACGAAGTGACCACCCAGGAGCGATCGGCATTGTCGAAGCCCAGGTCGAGCTGGGCGGCGGGGAGTGCAATGTTCACGATGGTCGCGTCGAGCACGACCATGAGCTGCGCCAGTCCGAGCGTGGCCAGAATCAGCCAACGATTCCGATGCGCGCGTTCGTCGACCGGCGCGGTGGTCGACGCGGCGTCGCCCACGTTCTCCGATGAAAGGGTGGTCATGGTGTCCTCGGTTCGACTATGCGGAGGTGTATCCTCCGGTTGTAGAGCGAAGGTAGCAGCTAAGTGGAGGAATGTCCTCCGCTTATCGGGTGAAACGGACATCGAATGAGTGTGAGAGCGGACACAGGGGCGTCGAAGCCCCTGCGGGCGGATGCCGAACGCAATCGACGCCGCATCGTCGACGCGGCTCGGGAGCTGTTCGCTTCTCGCGGTATCGACATCACCCTCGACGACGTTGCCGCGCACGCCAAGGTGGGCGTCGGCACCGTCTACCGGCGCTTTTCCTGCAAGGAAGAATTGATCGACGGCGTCTTCGAGCAGCGGCTCGAGGGCATGCTCGCCAGTGCCGAACGCGCCCTCGACACCGACGATGCCTGGGATGGGCTGGTCGGTTTTCTGTCCGACGTGTGCGAGCAGATGGCCTCCGATCGCGGCCTCGGCGACGTGGTGCTCGGATCCGACGAAGGCTGCCGCGGCATCGCGGAGGTGCGTCGACGCATCGATCCGTTCTTCGCGAAGATCGTCGCTCGCGCGCTCGAATCCGGTCAGTTGCGTCCGGACGTGGCCGTCACCGACTTCTATCCGGTTCTGGGGATGATCGGCTCCACCGTCGAGTTCTCCAGCCATGTCGATCCCGCGAACTGGCGTCGATACTTCACGGTGCTGCTCGACGGCTTGCGCGGTGACTCGGTGCCCCGATCGGAGCTCCCCGGCCGCCCCTTCACGGACGACGAAGTGGACACGGCCAAGGCGGCAATGCACGGCCGCCGTCGCTGACTGGTGAATCGTCCAACTCGGCCCTGTACGTTGTGTGCGCCGTCACGTAAGGTGCGTCACGGTAAGTGCTACGCGGGGTAGCGCACACCTGGCAACAGGTGTTCAACGTTAGGGGTTCGATTTGCGTTCGACGCGTGTCTTCGGTTCGGCCGTGGCAGTGATGGCAGTGTTCATGGGGGTGACTGCACCGGCCGTGTCGGCAGCACCGTCGACGGGTTCGACCGTCGAATCCGATTTCTACATCCCGCCGAGCCCGCTGCCCGCCGGCTCACCGGGTGATGTGATCCGTTCGGAGCCCTCGCATCTCGCACTGTCGGTGCCGGGAATCGGTGGCCCGCTCCCCGGTGCCGCGACTCGAATCATGTACCGCAGCAACGATTCCAACGACGCTGCCAATGCCGTCACCGGCACCTACATCGACCCCGCCGCGGAGTGGACCGGCCCGGGCCCTCGTCCGCTGGTGGTCCTCGCCCCTGGAACGCAGGGTCAGGGCGATCAGTGCGCGCCGTCGAAGATGCTCAACAACGTCATCACCTACACCCCGCCACTCGGATTCATGGTCGAGTACGAGGTTCTCGCGGCCTACTCGCTGTTGTCCCAGGGGTACGGCGTCGTCATCACCGATTACGAAGGTCTCGGCACCCCCGGTGCGCACACGTACGTCAACCGCGCAGCGGAAGGCCACGCTGTGCTCGACGCGGCGCGCGCGGCCCAGAAGCTGCAGGGCACGAAGATTTCCGCGGATGGCCCGGTCGCGGCTTACGGCTACTCCCAGGGTGGCGGGGCGGCCGCTGCCGCAGCGGAACTCGCCGACGAGTACGCACCCGAGATGAACCTCGTCGGCACCTACGCGGGCGCACCTCCGGCAGACCTGAAGGCAACCCTCGAGCAGGTCGACGGCACCATCCTCACGGGTGTCATCGGTTACACCCTCAACGGACTGCTCAACTCCGACCCCGGTCTCCAGCCGATCGTCGACGAGAACATCAACGACGCCGGCAAAGCGATGCTGAATCTGGTTGCGAATCAGTGTGTCGGAGAGACGATTCTGAACGTCGGGCTGCACCGCACCAACGAATACACCAAGACCGGCGAGCCGCTGTCGGTGGTGCTGGACAGGTTGCCCGTCGCCCAGGAGATATTGGCCAAGAACAAGATCGGTGAGCGGACGCCCAATGCTCCGGTGCTGATCCAGTCCGGTACGTCCGACGACATCGTGCCCCACGGCCAGGCAGTGGGCCTGGCCGGCGACTGGTGTGGCAAGGGCGCAACCGTGCAGCTGAGCGCCGCTCAGGTCCCGGCGATCGTCCCGGGCTCCGGTGCAGGACATCTGATTCCGGACATCCTGGGTCTCGGTGAGGCGCAGAGCTGGATCAAGGATCGGTTCTACGGAGTGCCTGCACCGTCGAACTGCTGATCCGCTGAAGTACGGCCCGTGCGAGTCAGCGCGGGCCGTACATGATCACCGCTACGCCGATCAAGGCGATCGACGCACCGGTGATGTCCCAGCGATCGGGTCGAAAGCCGTCGACCACCATCCCCCAGAGCAGTGATCCCGCGACGAACACTCCGCCGTACGCGGCGAGGATCCGACCGAAGTTGGCGTCGGGTTGCAGGGTCGCGACAAATCCATAGGCACCGAGAGCAATCACCCCGGCTCCAGCCCACAGCCACCCCTTATGCTCTCGAACCCCCTGCCACACCAACCATGCCCCGCCGATTTCGAGTAGGGCGGCGATGCCGAACAGTGCTATCGACTTCGACACAGTCATGTCGATCAGAGTCCCACAGCAGCGGCAGAGGTGTAGAAAGAGGTGTTCGGGGGTAAGGCCCAGCTGGGTCGAACGGTAGGGGTTGAGTACGAATGCGGGACAGTTACGCCGAGACGTTGGATGCGTTGGCGTCGAATTTGTCCGAGATGTGCCGAATCGCAGAGAAGGCGATGGCAGACGCCACGCGCTCATTGCTGACGGCAGACATCGTCCTGGCCGAGCAGACCATCGAATATCGCGACGAGATCGACACGCTCGCTGTCGAATGGGAGCACGGGGCATTCGGGTTCCTGGCACTGCAGGCACCCGTCGCCCACGATCTGCGCCGGGTCGTTTCCGGCATCAACATCGTCGCCGACCTTCAGCGCATGGGTGGCTTGGCCGTCCACATCGCGGAATTGGCCCGACGCCGTCATCCCGCCCACGTTCTCCCTCCCGAGGTCGAGGGCGTGTTCGACGAGATGGGTCGGGTAGCCGTCGCGCAGGCGAAGGTGACCCAGCGCGTTCTGGAAACCAGAGATGCCGAGCTCGCCGCCAGCCTGCGCATTCGAGACGAGGAAATGGACGATCTGCATCGCAGTCTGTTCATGCTGACGTCCGCACCCGACTGGCCGCACGGCGTGCCCGCAGCAGTGGACATCACGCTGCTCGGCCGGTTCTACGAGCGATATTCCGACCATACGGTCGAGGTGGCCAAACGCGTCATATTCCTGGTGACGGGTGAACGTCTCACCGACGAGTCATAGTCTGCGCGAACGGCTCGGAGATGGCAGGATCGGCACGATGAAACGTGATGTCTCCGCGTACCTCGACGTCGACGTGACCGAGGCCAGCACCCTCGAGTTTCAGATCGCGATCGCACCGCATCCAGGAACCGAAGTGTGGGAAGCGCTCTCGTTCACGCTCGACGGTCAACCGATCGAGGCTCAGGAGATCAGTGGTGCCCACGGCACCCGCATCCACAAGCTCTACGCCGGAGTCGGCAAACTCGAAGCGTCGTACTCGGCAACCGTCTACGGCAACACCGAGCCGGCACCGGTGTCCGATTACGATCTCTCGCTGTACCTGCGTCCCAGCCGGTACGCCGAGGCAGACAAGTTCTTCGGCTTCGCCGCAACGGAATTCGGCTCGTACCCGCCGTCGGAGAAATTGCTGGCCGAGGTGTCATCGTGGGTCGGCGCGCGGCTGAGCTACGTACCCGGCAGCAGCGACCCCATCGACGGTGCCGTCGACACCCTCCTGGCCGGTGCCGGAGTGTGCCGCGACTACACCCACCTGGTGGTAGCTCTGCTCCGCGCGGTGAACGTGCCGGCTCGGCTCGTCGCCGTCTACGCGCCGGGCTGCGATCCGATGGACTTCCACGCGGTCGCCGAGGCATTCGTCGAAGGCCAGTGGCGAGTGGTCGACGCGACATGCCTCGCTCCCAGGTCGACCCTGGTGCGCATCGCCACCGGACGCGATGCGGCAGACACGGCCTTCCTCGACAACCACGGCGGATCGATCATCCTCAACAGCGCCGTCGTCGGAGCGGTCGTCGACGGTCCCTTGCCCTTCGACGACATCACCCAGTTGGTGTCGATTACTTGATCGGGTCGCTCCTGGCACCGGATCGAATCACCGTTGGGCTGCGGCCGTGCGAATCTCTCTGTTGCGTGGTGTGCGGCAACGTCGTAGCCGTCGCCGTGGTTACCGGGGGGACTTCGAGCCCTCCGAGAACCCATGGGGTGCGGTCACATTGCCGGATGGATCGCACTTTCGTGGCGACATTCCCGGTGCGAGTGTGATGACTCTCGACGGTGACCCGGTCGAGGGAGTCACGTTGGTCAAACCGTCGGGTACCGGAGTGGACGTGGGCATTGCTGCATCGGAAACCGCCGTGGACCGGCCGCTCTTGCAGGCAACCGCTGTAGCCGTAGCCGGTTCGGTCGACTGAGAATCATGATCTTCATTGCCGGCTTCATGATCTTGGTGGTCGTATCGATTGCGGCTGCTCGTTCACGTGACGGCAAGTGCAAGGTCGCCGCCGCGCTGGTGTGGCTTCCCCTCGGCATTGCATTCCTGACGGTGTGGGTTTTCAGTCATCGGTGGGCGAACCAATCTGGTTGTCGCGACGCCTTTCCCGAGCATTTCGGGTACCGTCCACCGGATTACGAGGTGGCACCGTTTCCCGTCGAGGACCGGCAGACGTGGTGGCCGCTCGGTCGAGAATGCGTCGGCCGCGACTCCGACACCGGCATAGTTGTTGTCGAGCACACTGGCTGGGTTACAACCTTGATCGTGTATCCAGCTCTGACCTGTGCGGCGGGTGCACTGGCTGTGGTCGTCGTGAGAATGGCGGCTCTCGAACTACGCGCCGGCCGTGGGCGGTCGTGAGCTCGTCGCATCACTGGACGTCTCCCCGGGGGAATCGTTATCCGGCGCGGACGGTGCATGGCAGGATCGATGCCATGTCTCGCACTCTGCACCTCGTCGGCGATCCGGAGGCCGATGCCCTGCTCGCCGAGGATCCGTTCGCGTTGCTGATCGGCATGCTGCTCGATCAGCAGGTGCCGATGGAATCGGCGTTCGCCGGCCCGAAGAAGCTCGTCGATCGCCTCGGTGACCTGAAAGTCGACACCGTCGCCGACGCTGATCCCGAAGAGTTCGCGGCCCTGTGCGCGCAGACTCCCGCGGTGCATCGGTTCCCGGGTTCGATGGCCAAGCGCATCCAGGGTCTTGCGGCATTTCTGGTCGAGAACTACGACGGCACGCCGCAAGAGATCTGGACCCGCGAGAACCCCGACGGAGCCGAGGTGCTGAAGCGTCTCAAAGCCCTACCCGGCTACGGCGATCAGAAGGCGCGCATCTTTCTCGCACTGCTCGGAAAGCAGATGGGCGTCACTCCCGACGGGTGGCGTAAAGCCGCCGGAGCGTACGGCGACGAAGATGCGCGTCGGTCCATCGCCGACGTCGTCGACGAGAAATCCCTGCTCGAGGTACGCGAGTTCAAGAAGGCAGCGAAAGCGGCAGCCAAGAAGAAATAAGTTTGTCGGCACCCGTCGGTACGTTGTGGCAGAACATTCACCGGGGGGATGAGATGACCGAGAACATGGGGTACGAGGAGTGGCTGGCCTCGCTCGACGAGGACGAATTGACCGGCCTGCTGCGCCGTCGCCCGGACGTGGCCACCGACCCGCCGCCGCGCTCGTTCGGGTTGCTTGCGCAACTGCTGAGTGCCCCCTCCCGGGTGTCGATGCTGCCGCGTCGACTCGACAGCGGTGCGCTCGCTCTCCTCGAATTGTTCGCGCTCATGGGCGATCTGAGCCGCGCCGAGATCGGGCATTGGTCAAGTGAAGGATCGATCAACGAGACATCGCACATCGATGCAGCTCTCGCCACACTGACGGCCTACGGGTTGATCTGGCCGCGTTCCGCACTCGGCGCAGGCACCGTGGAATACACGCCTGTCGATCTGTCCGGGGTGTTCTCGCGTCCGTTCGGACTGGCTCTTCGGCAACGAAAGTTGTTCTTGCGCTGCGCCGTCGAGCAGGATCGGTTGGCGCTGCTCGCCCGTGTGGGCATCGACCCCGCGCTGGACCGGACTGAACGCGCGGACGCCGTCGCGGCCGCGATGACACCGGAGCGTATCCGCGCCTTGTACGAGGATGGCCCGGCCGAGATGCGAGAGATGTTGTCACGCTTCGTCGATGGCAATCCGGTGTCACTGATCTTCGACATTCCTCCGAATGCGGGGACGCCCGCATTCGAGCGAGGTCTGCTGTATCGACTGGACGGGCATCGCGTCGAGATGCCGTTGGAGGTGAGCATCGCGCTGCGCGGGGAGGGGTGGCAGTTGCCCATCGAGCTCGGCCCGCCGAGGTTTTCCACGCGCGCGCTCTCGCAGGACGACGTGCGGCGAACCCGGTCCATCGCCCTGCTGCAGTTCTGCGAACACACGCAGGCGTTGCTGACGACCGTCGACACCGACGGTCTGACGATGATGAAAACCGGTGGTGTCAGCGCCAAGGAGCTTCGGTCGCTGACTACGCGGTTGGGATTCGCCGACGAGCACGACACTGCGCTGATGCTGATGCTGGCGCGCGAGGCCGGGTTACTCGCAGAGCGGGGAAAGACCGGCGTTGCATTGACCTCCGCCTACGAAACATGGTCAACCAGCACGCGAGCCGAGCAGGCGGCGGCGTTGTTGGCCGCCTGGTGGTGTGCGCCGTTCACGCCCACCCATCGTGTGCCGCGAGCGTCGCAGAAGACCGTGCCGGTGCTCAAGAAGATGCTCGACGATCCCGTGGCAGCGGACCTGCGCGCAACCGCGCTGGCAGCCCTGGTGCGACACGATGACGACGACAGCCCGACGGCGGTGCTGTCCGCTCCCGACGAATTCGACCGCTACCTCGACTGGCACATTCCTGTCGTCGCAAGGAGCGCCGGGGAAGGCCATGGACCAGCGCTCTGGATCGAAGCCACTCGACTCGGGGTACTGGCCGACGGCGCACCGACCGATCTGTGCCGCATCCTCGCGGACTTTCCGGTCGGTCGAGACGCCGATCGTCGTCAGGTTGTCGCGGCCCTGACCGCGCAGTTACAGGACATGGCAGACCGGGTGCCGTTCTCGGTGCGACTGCTGCCCGATTCGACGGCGGTGGTGACCGGTCCACCGAGCACCGAGGTGGCATCGATTCTCGGCGCGGCCGCACAGCCCGAGTCGAGGGAAGTGGCGTCGGTCTGGCGATTCACCCCGGCGACGATCCGCAGTTTCTTCGGCACCGGCGGCACCGGCGACGAGCTGATCGAGGCCTTGGCCGCGATGTCCGACGGCGACGTCCCCCAAGCGTTGGCGTACACGATTCGAGACTGTTGGCGTACCTTCGGCGCGCTGGCCGTCCGAAAGATTCCGTGCGCCATCGTCTCCGAGGACGTCGTACTGCTCACCACCATCGAGGAGGACGAGGCCCTGGCGGTGCTGGAATTCCAACGGCTCGCGCCCACGGTCCTGGTCAGCTCGGCTACTCCCATCGACACGATCGCAGTGCTTCGCCGGCACGGATACTCCCCGGTGCGACATTCCGACACCGGCCGGCTCGAACTCGAGAGCGCGCCGCGAGTGCGTGCGGCGACCGACCGGACGACGCATCCGCCAGTCCATGGCACACCGCGCCGACGCGACCCACGCGAGCTGGCACGGCTCCTGCGCACAGGCGACCCGGGCGGCGTCGACCAGGCCCGAGTGCGAGCGTCGTTGCAACATCACAGCCGATTGCTGCCCAGGGAGCTCGACGCGTTGACCGACGCGGCAGCGCGGGGCACGCCCGTCTCGATCGACTACCAGAACTCCAAGGGAGCCATCGTGCGCCACGCGATCTCGGACGCACTGCAGGACGGAAACTGGCTGTACGCGCTCTCGGATTCCACCGGTACCAGGGAGAGCTTCGCGATCATGAACATCAGGGCGGTCTCCGCCGGCCCTCGGTGACGCGCGATGCAAGTCTGTCCGTGGTCGCCGGTACCCTTTCGGGCGTGGCCCTCTACCGGAAGTACCGTCCTGCGACCTTCGCCGAAGTCGTCGGTCAGGAGCACGTCACCGAACCGATCAGCGTGGCGCTCGATTCCAACAGAATCAACCACGCCTACCTCTTCTCCGGCCCGCGTGGCTGCGGAAAGACATCCTCGGCGCGCATCCTCGCCCGATCGCTGAACTGCGCCGAAGGGCCGACGTCGACGCCGTGCGGCGTGTGCAACTCCTGCGTTGCGCTCGCACCCGGCGGGCCCGGAAACTTCGACGTCGTGGAGATGGACGCGGCCAGCCACGGCGGCGTCGACGATGCCCGAGACCTGCGAGACAAAGCCGTGTACGCCCCGGCCGAGTCGCGCTACGTCATCTTCATCATCGACGAGGCACACATGGTGACCCCGGCAGGCTTCAACGCACTGCTCAAGGTCGTCGAGGAACCGCCGGAGCATCTGGTGTTCATCTTCGCGACCACCGAGCCCGAGAAGGTCCTGCCCACCATCCGCTCGCGTACCCACCACTACCCCTTCCGGCTGCTCGCGCCCTCGACGATGCGCGGGTTGCTCGAGAAGATCTGCGGCCAGGAGCAGGTCGCCGTCGACGATGCTGTGTATCCACTGGTCATCCGCGCCGGCGGTGGCTCGCCCCGTGACTCGCTCAGCGTCATGGATCAGCTGCTGGCCGGAGCCGGGCCCGAGGGCGTCACCTACCCGCGGGCGTTGTCGCTGCTCGGCGTCACCGACGTCGCACTCATCGACGAGGCCGTCGACGCATTGGCAGCGGGCGACGGCGGCGCACTGTTCGGCACCGTCGACAAGGTGATGGACGCCGGCCACGACCCCCGCCGCTTCGCCGTCGACCTGCTCGATCGGCTGCGAGATCTGATCCTGATGAAGGCCGTGCCCGACGCCGGAGAGCGCGGTCTGGTCGACGTGCCCGGCGACGTCCTCGAACGACTACGCGACGAGGCGGACCTACTCGGCTCGGCGACGCTCACCCGCTATGCCGAGATCGTGCACTCGGGCCTGGGCGAGATGCGTGGAGCGACGGCACCGCGTCTGCTGCTCGAAGTGATGTGTGCCCGCATGCTGCTCCCGTCCGCGTCCGATGCGGAATCGGCTGTGCTGCAACGACTCGAGCGGGTGGAGCGTCGACTCGACGTCACCCTTCCGGCGGGGGAGCAGGCGGCCGTCACACAGGCAACCGCAGATCCGACGCGACCGCAATTGCAACCTGCCGAGCAACCGGCACCATCGAATGCAGGGTCGGCCGCAGCCGCCCCGGCGAACAAGTTCCAGAGACCGTCTCAACGGCCTCCCGCCGCAGAAGCGGCTCCCGCGCCAGCACCGCCGGCTCCCGCACCTGCGCCCGTCGCGACCCCCGAACCTGTGGTGACGCCCGAGCCCGCCCCAACGCCCGAGCCCGCCCCAAGGCCCGAGTCCGCCCCAAGGCCCGAGCCTGTCGCAACGCCCGAGCCTGACCCGACGCCCGAACCTGCCCCAACCCCCGAGCCTGTCGCAACGCCGGACCCGGCTGCCGAGCCCGTTGTGGAACACCAACCTGCAGCAGCGGCCGATCAGGTGTCGGAGCCAGTGCCCGCCGCATCGTCCGATTCCGTTGCAGCGCAGCAGGATACAAAACCGACCTCCGTGCCCCACGAGGACTTTCCCCCGGAGCCGGAGGACGACTACGGCCCCGAACCGGAACCGATGTTCGAGCCGGAACCTGAACCCGCGGCGGCTCCGGCTGCAGCGTCGAACGAGCCCGACGCGGCCGCAGTGCGGGCGGTGTGGTCCGAGGTGCGCACGAAGGTACGAGACCGAAGCAGGACGGTCGAGGTGATGCTGTCCGGCGCTTCGGTGCGCACCGTCGAGAACGGCACCATCACCCTCGGCCACGATTCGGCCCCGCTGGCCAAGCGGCTCGAGGAGCCGCGGAACGCCGACGTCATTCGCGATGCCCTGCGTGATGTGTTCGGGGTGGAGTGGTCGGTCGTCTGTCTGGTCGGTGCTGCGGCACCACCGGAACAGTCATCAGCAAAAAAAGATGAACCGGCAGCGAAACCCGCGTCGCTGCCGAAGTTCTCGAGGCCGAGCCAGGCAGGGGCTTCTCGTCCCACGTCGGACGGCTTCGGATCAGCGGGCGATGGATCGACCGGAGATGCCGACATTCCGATGCCCGAAGCGCCGGACTACCCGGACGAACCCGAGCCGGTAGGGCCGCCGCCACCCGAGACGCCGGAGGACGAGGAAGAACTGCTCAAGGCCGCAGCCGAGCCTGCGGATCCCACGGTTCGCCGCGACCCCGAAACAGTGGCGATGGAACTGCTCGTCAGTGAACTGGGTGCGGTACCGCTCAAGGAGACCTGAGAGAACGGACGCGGAGGAGGGCTCGAGTGACACTGTCCGAAGGCACTCGTATCGGTGTGGCCGGAGCAGCAGTTGTCGGCGTCGCCTTCGGTATGGCCGGTATGCGTACGGGTTGACCCTTCCGTCTGTTCGGAACGATCTGGGACTCTCGGAGTTGGTTCTCGGTCTGATCGGTAGCGCCACCTTCGCGGGCTTCTTGGCCGCTCTCCTGCTGGCTGGGCCGTTGGCAGACCGCCGAGGTCCTCGGGCACCGACGACGGTGGGCGGGGTGTTCGGCGCGGTGGGTGCGGTGCTCGTCACATTCGCGCACTCGCCCTGGTTGCTCGCCGCGGGAGCGATCGCGGCCGGCAGCGCGGGCGGTTGGGTGTGGGCTCCCTACTCGGACATCGTGACGCGAACGGTGGCAGCCCGGCAGCAACCTCGTGCGCTTGCCACGATCACGACAGGCACAGGGGGCGGGCTCGTAGTGCTGGGGGCACTGGCCACCGTCGCACTGCTGGGTTCGTGGCGTGTGGTGTGGGCCGGTGTCGCCATCGCCGCCGTGGTCGCGGGCGTCGTCAACCTTCGCCTGGTTCCCCGGCCGCACCCACGACCGCGGAAGAACGGTGATCGCGGCACGTCCAGCCTGTTCCGTGCGCTGCGGATTCCCGGGGCATATTCGGTCGTGTATTTCGCGGTCGTGATCGTGTACTTCACCTACGCCGCGGACGTACTCGGCAGCGGAACCTTGCCGGCTGCCGCTGTCCCGGCGCTCTATGCGGTCATCGGGTGTACGGGTGTTCTGGCGCTTTCCACGGGAGCGATGGTCAGGCGTATCGGCAGCACGCGCGTCGCTGCGGCCTGTCTCGCAGCGGTAGGTGCTGCGCTGATGATTCTGGGGCTGGCTCCCAGTTCGCCGACGGCGGTTGCCGTCTCGGCGGCGATTTTCGGCGTCGGCTACATGACCGGGTCCGCGGTGCTCGCGGTATGGACCGCCGAGGTGGTGCCGGACCGCGCGGGAGCGGCATTCACTGCCTGCCTCGTCGTGGGAGCTGTGAGTTCGGTGGCCACACCGGCTGTGGCAGGTGCCGTCATACCCGGTCTCGGTCTGGGACCGCTGCTTCTGTGCAGTGCCGTCTTGTCTGTGCTCGGTGCGGTGGGTCTGTACATGCACAGCTGGGTTCGCCCGAACACCGCGACGCCGTAGCGGTCGAAAGGATCGGGCGAGAAGGGGCCGTCAGCCGACCGTGAGATCTTCGTTGTCTGCGAACACCAGGCGTCCACTGTCCAAAGCCACGCCCCAACGCCGCGCAACTGCCCACTCACGTGAGGTGGTGTCCGATGCCTGAACGCCGAAATCCTCGACGATCGATCCTGTTTCGTAGGCGTCCTGACCGGCTTTGCCATCGGTACCGGGGTTCTGAATGTGCACTTTGACGCGCGAGCCCACGGTCAATTCGTTGTCAGTTTCCATGGTCGATCTTCTTTCGCGCTCGGTAGATCTGATCTGACCGAGTTTCCCAGGTATGCGCCGTTCAAACCGAATCGGAGCTGTCGGGTCATCTACGACGCTCGTTTCGGTCCTTACGCCGGATCTTCCGGTCGCCTTACTGTGGCATGAGCTGAGGTCTGTCATGGCCTCGCACCGACGCGGTCGGCCGGGACGGTGATCGCGACAAGATCGAGTATGTGGAAGGAACTGCGCGCTGTGACTACAGAGGCATTCATTTACGAGGCCATCAGGACTCCCCGAGGCAAGGGCAAGAACGGCTCATTGCACTCGGTGAAGCCGATTTCCCTGGTGACGGGCCTGATCGACGAGCTTCGTCGACGTTTCCCCAATATGGACGAGAACCGAATCTCCGATCTCATTCTCGGTGTGGTCTCGCCTGTCGGCGATCAGGGTGCAGACCTCGCTCGTACGGCGGTCCTCGCGGCCAAGATGCCCGACACCGTCGGCGGATTTCAGCTCAACCGCTTCTGCGCGTCGGGCCTCGAGGCAGTCAACCTGGCCGCGCAGAAGGTGCGCTCGGGCTGGGACGAACTGGTCGTCGCCGGTGGCGTCGAGTCGATGTCTCGCGTGCCGATGGGCAGTGACGGCGGCGCATGGGCCATGGACCCGGCCACCAACTACGACACCTACTTCGCCCCGCAGGGCATCGGTGCCGACCTGATCGCCACCATCGAAGGCTTCACCCGCGAAGACGTCGACGCGTATGCCGTCCAGTCCCAGGAGCGCGCCGCAGCGGCGTGGTCCGGTGGCTACTTCGCCAAGTCCGTCGTTCCGGTCACCGACCAGAACGGTCTGCTGATCCTCGATCAGGACGAGCACATGCGTCCGGGCAGCACCGTCGAGTCGCTCGGCAAGCTGAACCCGGCATTCACCGGTATCGCGGCCATGGGCGGATTCGACGACGTCGCACTGCAGAAGTACCACTGGATCGAGAAGATCGATCACGTCCACACCGGCGGCAACAGCTCCGGCATCGTCGACGGCGCAGCCCTCGTCCTCGTCGGCAGCGAGCAGGCAGGTAAGGACCTCAACATGGTCCCGCGTGCCCGCATCGTCGCGACGGCCACCAGCGGTGCCGACACGACCATCATGCTCACCGGACCGACGCCGGCGTCGAAGAAGGTTCTCGCCACCGCGGGCCTGACCGTCGACGACATCGATCTGTTCGAGCTCAACGAGGCATTCGCTTCCGTCGTGCTGCGTTTCCAGAAGGATCTCAAGATCCCGAACGAGAAGCTCAACGTCAACGGCGGTGCCATCGCCATGGGCCATCCGCTCGGTGCCACCGGAGCCATGATCACCGGAACTGTGCTCGACGAGCTCGAGCGCCGCGGCGGCCGATACGCGTTGATCACCCTGTGCATCGGCGGCGGCATGGGTGTTGCCACCATCATCGAGCGAGTCTGAGGCTGAGACATGACAAACACTGAAACCGCCGGAAACATGATCAAGTGGGACCAGGACGCCGACGGCATCGTCGTGCTGACGATGGACGATCCCAACCAGGGCGCCAACACGATGAACGAGCTGTACAAGGACTCGATGGGCGCGACGGTCGACCGCCTCGAGGCCGAGGTCGATTCCATCACCGGTGTCGTGATCACCTCGGCGAAGAAGACCTTCTTCGCCGGCGGTGACCTCAACAACCTCATCAAGGCGCAGCCCGAGGACGCTCAGCAGGTGTTCGACGAGGTTCAGGGCATCAAGGCGCAGCTGCGCCGGCTCGAGAAGCTCGGCAAGCCTGTTGTTGCCGCCATCAACGGCGCGGCTCTCGGCGGCGGACTCGAAATCGCACTCGCGACACATCACCGCATTGCTGCGAACGTGTCCGGCGTCCAGCTCGGACTGCCCGAGGTCTCCCTCGGCCTGCTCCCCGGCGGCGGCGGCGTCACCCGCATCACCCGACTGCTCGGCATCCAGAACGGCTTCATGACCGTTCTGGCGCAGGGCACCCGGTTCCGTCCGGAGAAGGCTCTCGAGATCGGCCTGGTTCACGAATTGGTCGGCAGCATCGACGAATTGGTGCCCACCGCCAAGGCGTGGATCAAGGCCAACCCCGAGGGCGGCGTCGCACCGTGGGACGTCAAGGGCTACAAGATCCCCGGCGGAACGCCGTCGAACCCGAAGCTCGCGCAGATCCTGCCTGCCTTCCCGTCCAACCTGCGCAAGCAGATCAAGGGCGCACCGATGCCGGCTCCGCGCGCGATTCTCGCTGCGGCAGTAGAGGGTGCGCAGGTCGACTTCGACAATGCATCCACCATCGAGTCGCGGTACTTCACCGAGCTGGTCACCGGACTGGTGTCCAAGAACATGATTCAGGCGTTCTTCTTCGACCTGCAGGCGATCAACGCCGGCAAGTCTCGCCCCGACGGCATCGAGAAGACCACCTTCACCAAGGTCGCGGTTCTCGGCGCAGGCATGATGGGCGCGGGTATCGCGTACGTGTGTGCCAAGGCCGGTATCGACGTGGTGCTCAAGGACGTCGCCATCGAGTCGGCGCAGAAGGGCAAGGCGTACTCCGAGGCCATCGAGGCCAAGGCGCTCTCGCGTGGCAAGACCACCCAGGAGAAGTCCGACGCTCTGCTCGCACGTATCCACCCGACGGCCGATGCCAAGGACGGCGAAGGTGCCGACCTCGTCATCGAGGCCGTCTTCGAGTCGGAAGAGCTCAAGCAGAAGGTGTTCCAGGAGATCGAGGATCTCGTCGATCCGACGGCGCTGCTCGGTTCCAACACCTCGACGCTGCCCATCACGAGCCTCGCTCAGGGCATCAAGCGTCAAGAAGATTTCATCGGAATCCACTTCTTCTCGCCCGTCGACAAGATGCCGCTGGTGGAGATCATCCGCGGCGAGAAGACGTCGGATGCGGCTTTGGCCAAGGCATTCGATCTGGTGCAGCTCATCAAGAAGACCCCGATCGTCGTCAACGACAGCCGCGGCTTCTTCACCTCGCGCGTGATCGGCACCTTCATCAACGAGGCCATCGCGATGCTGGGCGAGGGCGTGGAGCCGTCGACCATCGAGCAGGCCGGTCTGCAGGCCGGTTACCCGGCTGCGCCGCTGCAGCTTTCGGACGAGCTCACGCTCAACCTGATGCAGAAGATCCGCAAGGAGACCTACGACGCCATCAAGGCTGCCGGTGGAACTCCGCCCGAGGATCCGGCCGGCGAGGTCATCGACAAGATGGTCGACGAGTTCGAGCGTCCGTCGAAGGCCAAGGGTGCGGGCTTCTACGAGTACGAGGACGGCAAGCGCGCCGGCCTGTGGCCCGGACTGCGTGATGCCTTCAAGTCGGGCTCGGCGGACATCCCGTTCGAGGACCTCAAGGAGCGCATGCTGTTCATCGAGGCCATCGAGACGCAGAAGTGCTTCGACGAGGGTGTCCTGAACACCACCGCCGACGCCAACATCGGCTCGATCTTCGGCATCGGTTTCCCGGCGTGGACGGGTGGCGTGCACCAGTACGTCGTCGGCTACCCGGGAGGTCAGGCCGGATTCGTCACTCGTGCAGACGAATTGGCGAAGAAGTACGGCGAGCGTTTCCAGGTTCCGGCCTCGCTGCGCTAGTGCCAAGGCAGTGGTGTGGTTAAGTGCCGCCTGTGGCACATAACCGCACCACTGCGCGGAGCGCACTCAACCGCGATGCGCGATCAACCTCTCGGCGCCGTCTGTGAATTGTTGTTTCATCAATTCGCAGGCGGCGTCGATGTCGTTTCGAAACAGAGCCTCGATGAGTTTCTCGTGGTTACGCACAGCTGCTCGACCCCAGTCGCGGTCGGCGGCGTAGAGCCGAGTGGGTGTGTAGCGAGTGGCGTTGTTGAGGAACCACGCCAGTTTGGCGGAATCGGCGAGGCGATTGAGGACTCGGTGGAACTCGAATTCACAGTTTTCGACTTCCTCGGGTCTGCCGTCCTCGACGGCTGTGGACAGCGCCGCGGTCAGCTCGGCGAGCCGGTCGAGCTCTGCTCGGGTGATCTTCGGGGCCGCGCGGCGCACCAGTTCGACGGCGATCGTGCCCTGCAGCCAGAAGATGTCGACGATGTCGGTCGGCGTCAGGGGCGACACCACGTAACCGCGGTGCGGAACGAGCTCCACGATGCCCTCGCCGCGCAAGGTCAGTAGCGCCTCACGCACCGGGGTGACACTGACGCCGAGCTGGGCTGCGGTCTCGTCGAGCCGAATGAAGTCTCCGGGACTCGCCTCTCCGGACATGATGCGGTGCCGGACGTGGCTGGCGACTTCCTCGGACAACTGCGGCCGTCGCCTCAGAGCCGTCCGCTTGTCTGCCATGTCGAAAAGCCAATCACATCGAGGGCTTGGTGCGAAGCACGACCTTCGCGACGGGTTCGACGACGCGGGCGGCAATCGGCCCCAGAATGGCCATCAGCAGCACGTACGCCGTCGCCAGGGCTGCGAGTTCGCCCTCCACCGCGCCTGCCGCCACGGCGAGTCCGGCGATGACGATCGAGAACTCGCCGCGAGCGACCAGCGCTGCACCGGCGCGCAGCCGTCCCGGTCTCCCGATTCCCTGACGCCCTGCCGCCCACCAGCCGGTCGCGATCTTGGTGGCTGTCGTCGTGACCGCGAGTACCACCGCCCAGCCCAGTACCGGTGGGATGGTCGCGGGGTCGGTGGCCAGACCGAACACCACAAAGAACATCGCCGCGAACAAGTCGCGGAGCGGTTCGAGAATGCGGGTGGCGTTGTCGGCGGTCGACCCGGAGATCGCGATCCCGAGCAAGAAGGCACCGACGGCGGCCGAGACCTGCAGCTCCGACGCGATGCCGGCCACCAGCAGCGCCGATCCGAGGACTTTGAGCAGGACGACTTCACGGTCGGGGCTGTCGACGATCGCCGAGACGAATCGGCCGTATTTCAGCGCGACGACCAAGACAAAGGTGATGACGAACAGTGAGATGCCGAGGGCTTCGAGCCCGCCGAGGAAGCTCACTCCGCTCAGCACGGCGGTGAGGATCGGCAGGTAGATGGCCATCGCGAGGTCCTCGAACACGAGAATCGACAGCACGACGGGCGTTTCGCGGTTTCCGAGACGGCCTAGATCGGTGAGGACTTTGGCGATGATGCCCGACGAGGAGATGTAGGTGACTCCGCCCAGCACCAGCGCTCCGACCCCACCCCAGCCCAGGAGCAGCGCGACGACGGCACCCGGCGCGGAGTTCAGCACGATGTCGACCACGCCGGCCATCCAGGATCGGCGTAGTCCGGTGACGAGTTCGGCGGCGGTGTATTCGAGTCCGAGCAGGAGCAGCAGCAGGATGACGCCGATTTCGCTGGCGATCTCACTGAATTCGTCGATGCCGCCGAGGGTCACGATGCCGCCGTTGCCGAAGGCCAGCCCACCGAGTAGGTAGAACGGGATGGGGGAGACGCCGATGCGGCCGGCGAGCCGGGCGAGGAGTCCGAGGGCGAAGAACACGGCACCCAGCTCGGTGAGGGCGAGCGCGCTCTCGGCCACGGCTCAGACCCGACTGATCTCAGGCATTGCCGAGCAATTTGGCTGCGGCATCCAGTCCCTCTGCAGTACCGACTGCGACCAACAGGTCGCCTGCGGCAAGTGTGAAGTCGGGGGTGGGTGACGGTTGTACCTGGCCGGCGCGCATGACAGCGACGACGGATACTCCGGTTCTGGTGCGCATGGTGGTGTCGCCGAGCGTGCGGCTGACGAACCGTGAATTCGGGTGAATGGGAAGTTGGCGAGTGTTGATTCCGGGGAGTTCGCGATGCTCTTCCCCGAGCTGAGCGATGAGTTGCGGCGACCCGAGCAGAGTGCCCAGAGCCGCCGCTTCCTCATTGCTCAGCGTGATCGATGCCTGCGTGGCATCGGGGTCGTCCTTGCGCGAGACGATCAGCTCGTTCGCGCCGTCCTTGCGGGTGATGACGCCTATGCGTCTCCCGGAAGAGAGGGCGAAATCCTTCCGCACCCCGATTCCGGGTAGCAGGGTCACTTCGACGTTCATGGTCGAAATGCTAGCCCTGCAGGTAACGCGCTATCGCAGGATCAGGATGCGACGGCAGCCAGGAGGGCTTCGCGCTGGTTGGCACCGAGTCCACCGATACGGCGGGTATCGGCGATGGACAGCTGCTCGAGCAGCTGTGCGGCGCGCACCGATCCAACACCCGGCAGGGCCTTGATCAGGGCGGACACCTTGGTCTTCTTGACGATCTCGTCGTTCTCCGCCTTGGCGAGAACGTCAGCGACGCTGAGCTCGCCGGACTTGACGGATGCGAGCAGCTTCGACCGCGCAGTGCGTGCCTCGGCCGCCTTGGCCAGCGCCGCGGTGCGCTGTTCCGGTGTCAATACTGGTAAAGCCATGGCCTGTTCTCCTCGATTGTGGTGACCCGTCGCTCGTTGACAGGTCTCGACCCTCTTGCATCGTGCCTGGTGGCTCTTCCAATCTAACCGAACAACACGGATGTCATTCACGGTCGAACCACCGAACCTTCCCAGCCAGGCTACGTCCTGGCCGAATCGGGGTGTGCCCCGACCAGCACTTCGGCCCTACCGGGCCTGTTCACCGCGACCGTCGGAGGCTGCTGATCGGGGTCGTCGAACGCCTTATCGGGGCGGTCGGATTGTTATCCTGTGGGCATGTTGCGTACCAGAGGACTGCTCGCCGGACTGGCTGCGTCGTTGCTCCTTGTCGTCGGCGCGGGGACCGCGCCCGCCGCTCCGATCAACGTTCCGTGGTCACCCGACGACGCGCTCGACTCCGAAGTTAGCTTCGAGTCCGGTGGCGTCACCTTCTACGGCAGCCTTCGCACGCCAGTGGGCGACACTCGCGGCGTCGCTTTGGTGCTGCCGGGCAGCGGGCCCACCGATCGCAACGGGAACTCGGGTGGTCTCCACCTGAACACGACTGCGTATGTTGCCGACGAGCTGTCCAGACGAGGTATCGCGAGTCTGCGATTCGACAAGCTCGGCAGCGGCCGCACCGGACTGGCCGGGGTCGATCCGAACAACCCTCCCGGCTTCGATGCACAGGTTCGCAATGCTGCGGATGCACTGGCGTTCCTGCAGCAGCGCACGGGTGTCGGAGCGGATCGCACTACCGTGATCGGGCACAGCGAGGGTGCGCTGACGGCATTGCGCCTGGCCGACGCCGACAGTACGTCCTTCACCCGGGTCGGTCTGCTCGCGCCTCTGTCGATCCGATACCTGGACCTACTGACCGCCCAGGTCGATCGCAACATCGATCAGGCGGTGGCGACCGGCCAGTTCACCGAGGAGCGGGCCGCATCGTCACGGGATCGCTTCGCGCAGGCCGTCGCCGACATTCGTGCGGGACGGCCGGTGTCCGCCGAGTCGGACCCGATCGTCGACGGTCTGGGTCTGCGGCAGAACGCCACTTTCCTGCGCGAAGCGGATGCCACCGACCCGGCGACTCTGGCTGCGGCACTCCCGGACTCGTATTCGTCGTTCCTGACGTGTTCCGACAAGGACCTCAACGTCTCCTGCGGTCAAGTCGACAACGTGCGAGAGGCTTTGGAGCACACCGATCTCGACTTCGCGCACTTCGCCGACAGCTCACACTCGTTGGGCGAGCTCGGCCCGCTGCCCGCGGATCCGAACATCGCAGTTGCACCGCTGCCGCTCTCGTCGGAGTTCCGCGATGCGTTCGGCCGCTGGGTCGACGGCCTCTGATCTATCGAGTGCGCAGCTACGTCGTCGCCACCGGACAACCGCGAACGCGCGGTGCAGCGAGGGTGCCCAGGTCGCTCGGCTCGTAGCCGTCCGGATAGCCGGGATAGGTCTTGTTCGACGGGTCGGCGGTGGTGCGCGATCGGGTTCGCTTCGGAAGGAACCGCTCCACGCTGGCCTTGGCGCGCAACGCCCGCACGGCGGTCCGCTCGATCGTCGGCGATCCTGCGGGAAAGCCGAAGGCGTGGGCCATTCGGTCGTCGAGCAGTGCGAAGACTCCCTGCTTCACGGCAGGGGTCAGCACAGCAGGAAACCACGAGCAGTACAGATCGAGGGTGTAGGTGCCGATCCGTCGGTTGTCCTCGCTGAAGCGGAAGGTGCGCTCCTCGTAGTCGAGCTTGAACTGCGCGAGCTCGGTGTACGACTCCGGAATGTGTTTGATGCCCATCCGCTTTCCCACTTCGCAGTAGAAGTGGAACGTCGCGAGTCGTTCCTTGGGGTGCAGGCGACGCCACCCGTAGGTGTCGATCCACTCGATGGGCTCGTAGATGAACGTCGTCAGCACGTACAGCATGTCGTCGTTCGAGATGTCGTACTGCGCATGCATCCGGTTGACCATCCGAAGCGATTCACGGCCCCGCTCGGACTCGTACCCGTGCTCGACCATCTCGGCCATCAGCAACGCGGTGTCGTCGTAGCGCTTCTGCGGGCGCTTCTCGAATTCTCCGGTCGCGGCGAGCAACTCGGAGATCGTCGGCACGCAGTACGTACGAAACAGCGCGAACTCGAGGGCACGTTGGTAGTCCCACGGAAACTCGTAGCCGGCGGTGATCCGGTGAATCGTCTGACAGTCCCGCACCGGGTCCATTTCCTCGATGCGGGCCAGCCAGCCGAAGCGCCCCTTCTTCGGTGTGACGTTCATGGTCAGCCGCGTCCGTGCCGAAGCTTCAGTGCGAGAACGGAGAGCTTCATGTTTCGCGCCTTGCGCTTCATCGTCAGCAGGTTCACCGGAGCGGCGAAGCTCTGCACCGTCATCGACTTCACGGTGCTGAATTCGCGCAGACCGTCGGCCCCGTGGATCCGGCCGAACCCCGAATCGCCGGTGCCGCCGAACGGCAACGCCGGAACACCGGCGAAGCCGAGTACCGAGTTGACCGTGACGATTCCGCAGTCGAGCTTCTCCGCGGCGCGCCTACCCACCGCATCGTCCTGGGTGAACACCGACGCTCCCAGTCCGTACTTGGAGGCATTGGCTCGCTCGATGGCCTCGTCCAGATCTCGGACCTTGTTGACGACGACCGTCGGACCGAACGTTTCCTCGGTGATGGCCGTGGAATCCTCGGGCACCTCGGTCAGGACCACCGGGTCGATGTAGGGCCCGTGCAGCGAATCGAGTCCTCCGACAACGGCTTTGCCACCCCTGGCCAGCGCGTCCTCGATCTGGCCCCGCACGATCTCGCTCTGCTTGCCCAGGGTCATCGGACCGTAGGACGAGGACTTCGTTCCACCGGGTTTCAGGGCCTTCACCGCGGCGGTGAAGTCGGTGACGAATCGGTCGTACACGGGAGCTGCGACGTAAATGCGTTCGACACCCGCGCAGGTCTGACCGGCATTGCCCATTGCGCCGAACGTCGCGAATTCCACTGCCGCAGCGATGTTCGCGTCGGAGTCGACGAGCATCGCGTCCTTACCGCCGCACTCGGCGACCAGCGGCGTAAGCGACTTCGCGCACGTGGCCATCACCTTCTTGGCCGTCGCGGTGGAGCCGGTGAACGCGATCTTGTCGACGCCGGATTCCACCAGGGCCGTGCCCGTGGACCCGTCGCCGGTGACCGTCTGGAAGACCGGATGCGGAGCGGCCATCGAGGCCCACTTCTCGGCCAGCCAGACCCCGACGCCCGGGGTGAGCTCGCTGGGCTTGAACACCACGGTGTTGCCTGCGGCGAGCGCGTACGCGATCGATCCCATCGGGGTGTACAGCGGATAGTTCCACGGCCCGATGACCCCGACGACGCCGAACGGGCGGTAGCCCACGTAGGCCTTCTGGTTGACGGCGAGCAGACCTGATCCGACCTTGCGCTGCCGAAGAGTCTTCTCGGCATTGCGCGCGGCCCAGTCGAGATGTTCGACGCCCAACATGACCTCGAGCAGCGAGTCCTCGTCGGGCTTACCGGTTTCGGCGGCGATGACGGTCGCCAGGCTCGCGGCGTCCCGGGCGATGGCGGACTTGAATTCGAGCAACCAACGCTTCCGTCCGACGAAGCCCTGCAGGTCCCACCAGCGCGCGGCCGACCGGGCGCGCGCGACGGACGCGGCCACTTCAGCGGCATCCGCGACCGGATAAGTGGCGAGGGTGGTTCCCGTTCGCGGGTCGAGGCTCTCGAAGGTGGCGTCGTTCGTTCGTTCGATCTGGTCCGTCACGGGTTCCATCCTCCAGCGGATCGCATCACATATATTTGATGTGATTCAATGTTGTCCAGGCCACACTATGCGTCACCTTCGGTTGCTACAACCCCGCCGCCCGGCCGTGCAGGAGCAGGATTCTCGATGAGTATTGCCATTCCGCGTCGGCCGCAACTGTCCGAGGACGTGGCCGGGAGCATTCGCCAACGGATCGTGACCGGAGCCCTACCGCCCGGCTCCTTCGTGCGGATCGAGGAAGCGGCGGCAGAACTCGGGGTCAGCGCAACTCCGGTCCGCGAAGCGCTCGTCGCACTGCGCGGCGAAGGACTGGTGGAGCAGGTGCCGCATCGCGGCTACCGCGTGAACGAGTTGACGGCGCAGGACGTCGACGACATCTTCTGGCTGCAAGGCACCATCGCGGGCACACTCGCCGGCCGTGCAGCGACCGTCGTCACCGGCGAGCACCTGGACCACTTGAGCACACTCAACGACGGTTTGCGCGACGCCGTCGCCCGCTCCGACACCGAATCGGTGGAGCGCCACGAGTTCGAGTTCCACAAGTGCGTCAACAAGATCGCCGGCGGAATGAAACTGGCGTGGTTCCTTCTCGGTGCGGTGAAGTACACGCCGCGGTTGTACGCGACCGACACGGCGTGGGGTGAGGACGCGGTACGCAGCCACGAACAACTGATCGAGGCCTTCCGCCGGCGCGACGTCGACGCCGCTGCCGACGTGATGCGCCGCCAGTTCCGGAAGTGGGACATTCGATAGAACGGGCCCACTTCCGAAAAGGCCGGTCAGCTCAGGTGATGCGGCTGCGGGTGCGCCTTGTGTCCTTCGTCCGATCCCTCGCTGTCCTGATGACCGTCGGACGCACACTGTGTGCCCGAGCCGGCCGGAACCATCGAGATGATCACCGACTTCGAGGTGGGGGTGTTGCTGTGCAGCGCAGTCGAGTCCAACGGGATGAGCGGGTTGGTCTCCGGGTAGTACGCGGCAGCCGATCCACGCGGGGTGTCGTACTCGACGATCCGGAACGACGACGCGCATCGCTCCACATCGTCGTCGTCCCATTTGGTGATCAGGTCGACCATGTCTCCGTCGCGGAACCCGAGCGAGGAGATGTCTTCTCGGTGCAGGAAGATGACGCGACGGCCGTTCTCGATGCCGCGGTACCGATCGCTGAGGCCGTAGATGGTGGTGTTGAACTGATCGTGGCTGCGCAGCGTCTGCAGAATCAGATGTCCCGGCGGAACCTGTAGGACGTCGATCGGCGAGACCGCGAATTCACCTAGGCCACTCTTGGTCTCGAACGTACGGCTGTCGCGGGGAGGGTGCGGAAGGATGAAACCGCCGGGGCGTCGAACATTGACCTCGTAGCCCTCGCAGCCGGCGACGACACGAGAGATGTGCTGGCGAATGTTGCGGTAATCGTCGCGGTAACCCTTCCAATCGAGGCCGTATCGGTCACCGAGCGTGGCCTCGGCAATACCGCTGACGATCGCGACCTCTGAGCGCAGGTACGGGCTCGCAGGCTTGAGGGGACCGCGGGACGAGTGCACCGAGCAGGTCGAATCCTCGACCGAGATCCACTGCTCGCCACTGGCTTGCACGTCCTTCTCGGTGCGCCCCAACGTGGGCAGAATCAAGGCGGTCTCGCCGCACACCAGGTGCGAACGGTTGATCTTGGTGGAGATCTGCACCGTCATCCGCATCTTGCGCAGTGCCTCGAACGTGACGTCACTGTCCGGCGTCGCCTGAACGAAGTTGCCGCCGAGTCCGAGGAAGAAGTGCGCCTTGCCATCGCGCATTGCCCGGATGGAATCGACGGTGTCCAAGCCGTGCTCACGCGGCGGCTCGAAGTCGAACTCCGCGGCCATCGCGTCGAGGAAGGCCACCGGCGGGCGCTCCCAGATGCCCATCGTTCGGTCGCCCTGCACGTTGGAGTGGCCGCGCACCGGCAGAAGCCCGGCTCCGGCCTTGCCGATGTTGCCTTGAGCGAACGCGAGATTGGTGACTTCCTTGATGGTGGCAACGGCGTTGCGGTGCTGCGTCAATCCCATCGCCCAGCAGAAGACGGTGGCCTTGGAGTCGCGCAGCATCTCGGCGGCCTCAGTGATCTGCGCGACCGACAGCCCGGTGACTTCGGTGACGAGATCCCAGTCGACCTCGGCGACGTGCGCCTTCCACGCGTCGAAGCCGACCGTGTAGTTGTCGAGGAACTCGTGATCGAGTGCGTCCCACTTCACCAGCAGTGAGCCGAGGGCCTGGAAGAGTGCGAGATCGCCGTTGATCTTGATCGAGAGGTGCAGATCCGACAGGTCCGTTCCCGGTCCCACCATGCCGCGCGGGGTCTGCGGGTTCTTGAAGTTCAGCAGACCCGCTTCGCGAAGAGGGTTGATGGACAGGATCTTTGCGCCGTTCTGCTTCGCCATCTCGAGGGCCGAGAGCATACGGGGATGATTGGTGCCGGGGTTCTGACCGGCCAGGATGATCAATTCGGCGTTGTGGACGTCGTCGAGCGTGACGCTCGCCTTGCCGATGCCGATGGATTCTTGCAGCGCGATCGACGTCGACTCGTGGCACATGTTCGAGCAGTCGGGCATGTTGTTGGTGCCGAACGAGCGCGCGAACAACTGGTACGTGAACGCGGACTCGTTGGACGCGCGGCCCGAGGTGTAGAAGATGGCCTCGTCCGGGCTGGCCAGGCTCTTCAGCTCGTCACCGATCAGCCGGAACGCGTCGTCCCATTCGATGGGCTCGTAGTGGCTGCCGCCGGGCAGCTTGATCATCGGATGCGTGATGCGGCCCTGCTGTCCGAGCCAGTGCTCGGTGTGGGAGTCCAGCTCGGCAATGCTGTGCTGCGCGAAGAACTCCGGAGTTGCCCGCGTCGTCGTGGCCTCTTCGGCGACGGCCTTGGCGCCGTTCTCGCAGAACTCCGCTGCATGACGATGACCGGGATCGGGATCCGGCCACGCGCAACTCATGCAGTCGAAACCTTCTGCCTGGTTGAGCTTGAGCAGCGTCTGCGCGGTGCGCACCGGACCCATATGTCCCAGGGCGCGCTTCATCGACACCGCGACGGCAGTAGCGCCCGCCGCATGGGTCTTCGGCTTCTCGATGTCGAGATCGGCCTCGTCGACGTCGCTGTCCGTGCGTCTCATGCGGGTCCCTTCGTTGCGTTAACCCCCGCACTCGACCATAGCCTTCGGCTCAGCCGGCGAGGAGCTTGGTCACCAGATCCACGTACTGCTGCTTCGCCGAATCCTGGCTCGTACCTTCGAGCTTCGCCCAGGCATCGAACTTTGCACGGTTCACCATGTCCAGCCGCCCGGGCCGCTTACCCGTGACGTCGCCGATCGAACCCTGCTTGTAGAGCGAGTAGAGGCTGAGCAGATCGTCGTTGCTCGGCTTGGACGTGAGCTTCTTGACGTCTACCTGCGCGTCGGCGAACGACTGATCGAGATCGGACATGAAAAGAGCTCCTTCGGTTAGAGGTGGAGTCATCCTCGCACGGAGGCCTCGGAAATCAGCCGGATGCAGTGCGTTACGAGCGCCTCGCGGGACGCGGTGACGGTGCCGTCGAGGTAGCCGATGAACAGGGCGGTCAATGCGCCGACGGTTCCGACGGCGACCAGCTGCCGGTCCGCGGTGTCGGGAAGTTGTGAATGCACCAACTCGACGAAGCCCGGAAGCAAATCCAGGCCGCGTCGGCTCAGCGCCGGTTCCGCCAGCGGGGCGATGAGTAGCACCCGTCCGGTTCTCGGTTCGTCGATGATGAGTTCGACGAATGCCCGCACCGGCGCGGCGATGGCGTCCTCGGGTGACGCACTGGACATGGCGTTCTCCAGGGCCGTCCGCGCGCGCGACCCGACCCAGGCATACACCGCCCGGACGAACGTGTCCCGGTCGGTGAAGCCCTCGTAGAAGTAGCGCTCGGTGAGCCCCGCGGTTCGACACACGGCCCGAACGTTGACGGCCGGGCCGTCCGGAGAGCCGAGAAGCTCGACGCCCGCGGCGAGCAATGCGTCGTACCGCTTGGTTCTGCGCTCCTCCAACTGTTGACTACGCATGTTGTCGAACTTAGTCTGACAACATGCGTAGTCAGGACGACCGCCCCGTCCCGCTCGGTCCCGAATCGCTCACCTGGAGGTATTTCGGCGATTGGCGCGGCATGCTGCAGGGCGTCTGGGCAGGGTCGATGCAGAACATGCACCCGGGGCTCGGAGCCGGGGTGGAGCAGCACTCGACGTTCTTCGACGAGCGGTGGCAGCGTTTGTACCGATCGCTGTATCCCATCGGTGGGGTCGTGTTCGACGGCGACCGAGCAGAGGAGACCGCGCTGCAGGTCCGCGGGTACCACGCGAACATCAAGGGAATCGACTCCCGAGGCCGCAAGTATCACGCCCTCGATCCCGACACGTTCTATTGGGCGCACGCCACCTTCTTCATGGGCACCGTGCTCACTGCAAACCACTTCATGGGCGGGCTTACCGAGTCACAGAAAGTGCAACTGTTCGACGAGCACGTGCAGTGGTACCGGCTCTACGGCATGAGTATGCGTCCGGTTCCCGCGAGCTGGCCTGAATTCCAGAAGTACTGGGACAACATGTGCCGAAACGTGTTGGAGGACAACATGGCTGCGCGCGGGGTACTCGACCTGTCGAAGCTGGGGCCGCCGCCGTACGCGGCCTGGGTGCCTTCGCGCGTGTGGGCGGTGCTGCGGCGTCCGGTGGCGAGGCTGTTCGTATGGATCACCGTCGGGCTCTACGACGAGCCGGTCCGTGAACTACTCGGCTACCGCTGGTCTGCACGCGACGAGCGCCGGTTCGCCCTGTTCGGGAAGGTCGTCGACCTGGTGTTCGGGCTGCTGCCTCCGCGTCGTCGACGGCATCCGCGCGCCCGGGCCGGCTGGGATCGTGTTGCCGGCCGAGTGTCGGCAACCGCACCGCTGGTGCACACGCCGGCTCGTAACCTGCCACCCGTCACGCGGCGATCCAACCCGTCGCACTACAGCCCGAAGGTGTAAATCGACGCTGTCGGGGTACCACACGGGGTATGCACAACGTCAGAACCGGAACCGGAACCCCGATCGTCCTCGTTCATGGGCTCGGGTCCTCGCATCGAAACTGGGACCCGATCGTCCCCGCTCTCGCCAAGCATCGCGAGGTCATCGCCCTCGACCTGCCCGGGTTCGGGCAGACTCCGCCTTTGGCAGAGGTTTCCATCGCGTCGTTGACCGACGCGTTGAGGGAGTTCCTCGACAACGAGGGACTGGCCGACGCAGACCTCGTCGGTAGCTCGATGGGTGCGCGCATGGTCGTCGAACTGGCCCGCCGCGGTCATCGCGGGTCGATGGTGGCCCTCGATCCAGGCGGATTCTGGAACGACCGTCAGGTCAAGATCTTCGGAGCAACCATCACGGCTTCGTTGGCGCTGATGAAGAACGTGCAGCCCCTGGTGCCGTTCTTGGCCGGCAATCCGGTCACCAGGACTGCCGCGCTGGCGCAGTTCTCGGCTGCCCCGTGGAAGTTGCCGAGCGGATTGGTGGAGCGGGAGCTGAAGGGCTTCTCGGCCAAGACCTCGCCATCCCTGGACGCCGCGCGCAAGGCGTTGATCAACGGGCCCAAGCAGATGGGCGCAGCCAAAGGAACGTTGAACGGCTCCCTGCTCATCGGCTGGGGCCGTCAGGACAAGGTGACGACGCCCAGCCAGGCGAAGGTGGCGCTGGAGCGATTCCCCGACGCCACCCTTCACTGGTTCGACAAATGCGGACACTTCCCGCATTGGGATCAGCCCGTCGAGACTGCTCGAGTCATTCTCCGGGCGACGGGTCGCTGACGCTCCATGTGCACGCGAAGCCTTCGGTCGTTCCGCGGGCTCCACTCCGTGCTCGTAGCCTGCTACGAGGTTCCACTCACATGGGTCAGCCGTTCCACCAAGGGCGCAGCGGTAAGTTCGCCTGTCCCTTCGGCCCGAGCTTGACGGCCAGAACCTGGTGCAGCTGAACGACATTGCGCTCGAAGCCCAAGCGGGACCCGGCCATGTACAAACCCCACACCCGGGCCGTTCCTTCGCCCGCCTCGGCGACACATGCGTCCCAGTTGTCGACGAGGTTTCGGCACCATCCGGCGAGGGTCAGCGCGTAGTGCTCGCGCAGGTTCTCCTCGTGGCGGACCTCGAGGCCGACGTCCTGGATTTCGGTGATGATGCGTCCGGATCCGGTGAGTTCGCCGTCGGGGAAGACGTAGCGGTCGATGAAGCTGCCGGCCTTGGAATGGGCGCGGTTGTCGGGCCGGGTGATCGAGTGGTTGAGCAGTCGGCCACCGTCACGCAGCTTGGACTGGATGAACGAGAAGTACGACGGGTAATTCTGCACACCGATGTGCTCGGTCAGCCCGATCGACGAGATCGCGTCGAAGTTGGTCTCGGGCACGTCGCGGTAGTCCGAGAAGCGAACCTCGGCGAGATCGGAGAGACCTTCGTCAACGATCGCCTTCTGCGCCCACGACGCCTGTTCCTGGGAGAGCGTCACGCCGATCACCTGAACGCCGCGTCGGGCGGCGTAGCGCACCATCGAGCCCCAGCCGCAGCCGATGTCGAGCAGGCGGTCGCCCGGCTTCAGGCCGAGCTTGTCGAACACCAATCGATACTTGTTCTCCTGGGCGGCTTCCAGAGACTGATCCGCGCTTTCGAACGCCGCACACGTGTACGTCATCGAGGGGCCGAGCACCTTCTCGTAGAAGGCGTTGGAGACATCGTAATGGTGGTGGATCGCTTCGGCGTCGCGAGTCTTGGAGTGGCGCAGACCTTCTGCGATTCGACGCCACCGCGGAATCGCCTCCTGCGGCGGGGGAGCGATGGGCCGCAACACGTCCCAGCCGAGTGAACGCGCGATCGAGGTCAGCGTCATCGCAGACGGGCGACGGAAATGCAGCTCGTCACCCATCAGAGCGAGCAGCTCGTACGGATCACCGGGATGGACTCCGGTGGCCTCCAGATCGCCCGATACGTAGGCCCGCGCCATGCCCAGATCGCCGGGAGCGGTTGCGAGATAGGTGGTTCCGCGTGGGCTCTTGAGGTTGAGGCCGATCTTCGCGTCCTCGGGTCCGGCGGTACTGCCGTCGTATGCGGTGAAACGCAGTGGAATGTTGCCGTCGGAGATCAGTTCCAGGATCTCGGAGATCTTGAGCTTCTGGGCACCGCTCACCGTGCGATTGCCTGAGTCCTTGAACGTCGTCATCTGCGTTGCACCGCCTTCGAGTACAAATCCAACAATCGGGATTCGGGATCGTATTTCTTTTTCAGTTGGATGTAGCTTTCGCCGCCGTACAGCACGGCAAATTCATCTTCGGTGTAGTAAGCGTCCGAGTACAGCGATTTGTGCCCGGCGAAGTCGGTGACCTTCTTTTCGATGGCACGGTTCGCGGCACCCTCGGGTTCGCCGTCGATAATCGGGACGGACGACCAGAAACCGATGTTGACGTAGGTACGTCGGGGTTCGAGTGGATACAGCGGCCACGGGCGCGTCGGGTCGGCTCCGGGAGTTGCCGGCTCACGAAGACGCAACGGGCACAACCACAACGGCTCGATGGGAACGTTGTCGAGGAACCACGACACGAAGCCGGTGGTGTGTTCGATCGGAACCTCGACATCCTGCACCACGCGTTCGCGCGGCGGATTGCCCTTGCGCTTCTCCAGCCGATCGCCGATGTCGTACTTACGATCCAGCCCGATCAATTGCCAGTAGAAGCTGCTGCGCCGATACTTACGCGGCCAGAAGCGTCGGATCTTCGGGTTCTGAGTTCCGAATGCGCGCGAGCACCAGAACCAGTCGGTGTCCCAGCGCCACAGATAGTCGTGAATGGTCAGTCGATCGGTTTTCGGCGTGTCCCCGTCGTGCTGGATCGAACGGTAGAAGATGTCTGCCCCGGTGTAGTCGCTGACCGGTCCGGGTTCGTCGGTCTGGACTCCCAGCGTCAGGTAACTTTCGTCGGTACTGAAGACCACGCCGTCGAGGTAGTGGACCTCGATGCCGTCGTACTCGCGTCGGGTGACGATGTCGTACATCGTGGTCTGGAGGGTCTGGAGGTCGTGAAATCGCAAGTGGCGCAACGCGACATAAGGTAGGACGGCCTCGAGCTGAATTTTCAGCCGGGTCGAGTAGCCGAGGGTTCCGTAGGAATTCGGGAAGCCCCAGTACAGATCGGCATGTTCGCCCTCGGGTGTTGCGGTGACGATCTCGCCGCTGCCGGTGAGGACGTCGATCTCGAGAACCGACTCGTGCGGCAGACCACTGCGAAACGACGTCGACTCGATGCCGAGTCCGGTAACGGCTCCGCCCAGGGTGATCGTCTTGAGTTGCGGGACGACGAGGGGGGCGAGGCCGTAGGGAAGCGTGGCGTCGACGAGGTCCTCGTACGTGCACATGCCGGCGACATCTGCAGTGCGGGCCGCGGCGTCGACAGTGATGACCTTGTTCAGGCCCGACACGTCGAGGCCGGGGGTGTTCGATGTCGTCCTGGCCCGAAACAGGTTGGACGTCTTCTTCGCCAGGCGCACCGTAGCGTCGGTAGGGATCTCTCGATAGCTGCGAAGCAACTGCTCGACACCCGACCGGTGCGCTGAGTATCCGCTCTCTCTCGGTTCTGGCCGTCGTCCGAGAAGAGCATTCACTGAAGCCACGTATCGACGCTATATCTCGTCATGCTCGGTATCCACCGGCACGGACGTCGGACCGGTGAAACTTCACGCAACTGTTGCCGAATGAGGGTGAGAAACCAGAACAATTCGGGCAAAATGGTTGCAACATGCATGTGTTTTGTGTCCCATGAATATTTTTGTGATGCATGCCATATGTCGCTCGACGCGGTGCCGAATCCGGCCGTGAGGCGAGGCAGGATGGACGCACATCCCGTTCGCTATCGAAGGAGTTCGTCCGTGGCTCAGGTCAGTGCATCCAGTTCCGTCACCATCGCCACCACGCCGGATCGGGTACTAGCCGCTCTCGCCGACTACGAGACGGTGCGCCCGCGCATCCTGCCCGAGCAGTATCGCGACTACGAGGTGGTCCAGGGCGGTCAGGGAGACGGAACAGTGGCGAAATGGACCCTGCAGGCCACCGAAAAAAGAGTTCGCAACGTCGCCGCGACAGTCACCGTCGCCGGATCGACGATCACCGAACGAGACGCCAACTCCTCCATGGTCACCACCTGGTCGGTTGCGCCGGACGGCGGCGGCGCTTCCGTCACCACGACGACGGAATGGAAGGGTGCGGGCGGAATCGGTGGATTCTTCGAGAAGACCTTCGCACCGCTGGGCCTGAAGAAGATCCAGGCTGCGACGCTCGAGAACCTGCGCCGCGAGTTGATCTAAGCCTGCTCGAAGTCGGGGGCTTCGATCAGCGTCAGAGTGCCGACCACCACGGTGCGCATCGACCAGAGGAACATCGCGTGGGGTCCACGATCGACCGTGTCGTAGGCCCCCGGAAGTGTCTCGAGGTCGGTGCGCGCCGCGATCGCGTCGTCGTATGTTCGGTCGTGTCGGACATCGTTGTAGACGACCTCTGCCAGTGCGATCGCGTGCTCGACGACGGTGATGACGGCCCACGTCGCCTGCTTGGCGGTGAGGTCGTAGCGCACTCGGTACCGCGTTTGTATCGCGTCGGCCATCCGCAGGGCGTCGATGGAACTGGGATTGAGACCGACCAGGTACTCGGCGATGCCGGGATTGGAGTGCACCAGCTCGCGCATCGCCGACGCCAGGGCCATCAGAGCGTCGTGCATCGATTCGTCGTCCGCGGGCAGCGGGGGCGACCACCGGCGCAAAATTTCTTCGGCCACCAGGGCTTTGAGCGCGGGCAGATCGTCGATGTTGTTGTAGATCGCGACGATCGACACACCCAGGCTCTGCGCCACCGACTTCACCGACACCTTCGGAAGAGTGAGTGCGATGCCCGCCTCGGCCATGGTCTCGGGCGTCACCCGGCGCTTGCGCGGAGAGTGGCTCGCCGGCTGATCCATTCCGCAAGAATACGTGGGGTCAGTACTGACGAATGTTCATACGCGGGCCTCGAGAATCGCGTCGTGTTCTTCACATCTGCGCTGACTGTTACCGACGAGGATCGGTCGCTGGTCGAACTGGCCAGGCATACAATCGATTCGACGACGGATGCAGCTCCTGGTGAGGACGGCGTCCACACGATGGGTGCTGCGGTGCGAGTGTCGGACGGCCGCACTTTCACCGGGGTGAATCTGTATCACTTCACCGGTGGCCCGTGCGCAGAGACCGTCGCGCTGGCGGCAGCGCGGGCAGCCGGTGCTACCGAGCCGACGCTCATCGTGGCGGTCGGTAACCAAGGGCGCGGGGTGAGGAGCCCGTGCGGCAAGGACCGTCAGATTTTCGCCGACCTCTATCCCTCGATGCGCGTCATCATCGATACCCCCGACGGCCTCGTCAGCGTTCTCGCCGGTGAACTACTCCCCGCCGGGTACGACCATGGCGCGGAGCAACGCTGACTAACGTTCGGCTCGACTGCGCTGCGTGTCCACTATTCGTCACCGTAGGCGCGATCCCGTGTCTGCCGCGAGCTTGTGGACACTCAGCTCAGTAGTGTCGATCCGACGCACAGTGGATCGCAGCGATCGGAGGTGCGACTACGCTGGAGTTCGCTTCGAACCCACGCGAGAGGACGGCACAGTGCAACCCGGTGAGCAGCCCGACATGGCATCGATCCTGCAGCAGGCTCAGCAGATGCAGCAGCAGCTGATGGCCGCGCAGGCAGAGATCGCGGAAACCGAAGTGACCGGCCAGGCGGGCGGCGGACTCGTCGTCGCCACCGTCAAGGGGACCGGTGAGGTGGTCGGACTGACCATCGACCCCAAGGTGGTCGACCCTGACGATGTCGAAACCCTGCAGGACCTGGTGATCGGTGCCATCGCCGATGCGTCGAAGGCAGCGCATGCCGTCGCGAGCGAGAAGATGGGCCCCCTCGCTGGTGGTCTCGGTGGCATGCCCGGCCTGCCCGGGTTCTAGGCGGTGTACGAAGGTCCGGTTCAGGATCTGATCGACGAGCTCGGAAAGTTTCCCGGGGTCGGTCCGAAAAGCGCTCAGCGCATAGCCTTTCACCTCTTGGGCGTCGAACCGCCTGAGGTGGACCGGCTGATGCGCGCACTGCAGCGCATCCGCGACGGAGTGCAGTTCTGCATCGTCTGCGGGACCGTCTCGGACAAGGAACTGTGCCGAATCTGCGCCGACTCGCGACGCGACAGATCCATGATCTGCGTCGTCGAAGAACCCAAAGACGTTCAGGCCGTGGAACGTACGAGGGAGTTCAAAGGCCGCTACCACGTGCTCGGTGGGGCGCTCGATCCACTCAACGGCATCGGGCCGGACCAGCTGCGCATCCGAGAGTTATTGACCCGCGTGGGAACTCAGGACGACGGAGTGGACGTCACCGAGGTCATCATCGCTACCGACCCCAACACCGAGGGCGAAGCAACGGCCACGTACCTGGTGCGCATGATGCGAGACTTCCCCGGCCTGGCGATCACCCGCCTCGCCTCCGGTCTTCCGATGGGCGGCGACCTCGAATTTGCCGACGAACTTACGCTCGGCAGGGCTCTGACCGGTCGTCGGCGGATGTGAGTGGCGAAGCGAGTGTCGTACCCCTGGTGCACCATCCCGCCATGGACAACGACGAGACCCGGCTCCTTCGCTCGCTGCTCGACGCTCAACATGGCGTAGCGACCACCGTTCAGCTTCGCGCGTGCGGAATCACTCCGAGGTCCGTCCGTCATCACGTCGAGACCGGCCAGTGGCTTCGGGTGTTTCGCAACGTCATCTGCGTGACCAACGGTCCGCTCAACCGTGAGATGGAGCTGCAGGCGGCGTTGTTGTACGGAGGCGGCAGCGCAATCCTGAGCCATGACACTGCCGCACACGAGTGGGGGATGTTGCGTAGGACTCCCGGTCCCATCCACCTGACTGTGCCGCGTAATTGTTCTGCCATCAGCCAACCGCCGACGTTGCGGCATGTCTTGATCCGGCCGACTTCGCTCAGCAATGCTTGTATCCATCCCGGCGTTGTGTTGCACCGGTCATTGGCCATCCAACACATCGGTGTCGACACGGATCCGCGGCGGACGAGTAAAGAAGACACGGTCTTGGACTTGGCTGTATCCGCTCCGACGGCGCACGAGGGGGCCGCTGCCTTCGTCTCGGCCATGACCAACGGGAGAGTCTCCGTTTCGGCGATGCGTCGGAAACTCGAACTGCGGCGGCCGCGGCGGTACAAGAAGATTTTGCTCGACGCCCTGTCGTTGCTGGCTGGTGGCGTTCAGTCCGTTCTCGAATTCAGGTACGCAACCGATGTAGAACGTGCGCACGGGTTGCCGTCCGGGCGTCGTCAGGCGCCACACCACGTCGGTGATCGTGTGCTGTTCGAGGATGTCGAATATTCGGAAGGTGGGCTCATCGTTCGCCTCGACGGGCAACAATTCCATGCGGCCAGAAATGTCAGGTTTCGAGACCGTCTGCGAGACAATGCCGCCGAGCTCAGCGAACGCCCTCGGCTGGTCTATGGGTGGCAGGAAGTGAGCCAAGACCCGTGCGGGGTGTACCGCGAGGTACGTGAGGTCTTGGTGCGGGAGGGGTGGACAGATGCTTCCCACGAGTGCGAGCGATGCGCAGTGGTGCGATTAGGTACCGCCCAGGGGACTTAACCGCACCACTGCCGCAGGCACTATCGGAGCCGCTCCTTGCGAAGCTGCGTCACCTCGGGCAGCTCGAGGGGAGCGAGAGTGGTTCCCAACGCTCGCTCCAGCAGGTAGTCGGCCAACTCCGGGTTTCGGGCGAGTACCGGCCCGTGCATGTACGTCCCCAGCACCGAACCTTGTACGACGCCTTCTCGTCCGTCTCCCACGCCGTTGCCCACCCCGTGGGTGACCTTGGCGAGTGGAGATGCGTCCAGACCGAGAGTTGTTCCACCGCGGTGGTTCTCGAATCCGGTGAGCTTCTGGGTGAGACCCTCCAGCGCGGGCTCGGTGACGACCTCACCGATCGAACGTGTCGTTTGCGGTGCGGTGGTGACGTCGAACAGTGAGATGCCGTCTACGCGTTCGCCGGCAGAGGTTTCGTACCAGTGGCCCAGGACCTGGATTGCCGCGCAGATGGCCAATACGGGCGCGCCCCGCGCTGCGGCGTTCTGCAGTCCCGGGTACCGGGTGAGGTGACGGGTAGCCAAGCGTTGCGCTGAATCCTCCGCTCCGCCAAGGGTGTACACGTCGAGCGAGTCGGGAACCGGGTCGGTGAGGGTGATCTGCACTACCTCGGCATCGATGTTCCGCATGCGTAGCCGCTGCCGCAGAATGAGCGCGTTGCCGTTGTCGCCGTACGTGCCCATCACGTCGGGCAGAACGAGGCCGATGCGAACTGTGGACTCAGACATGGCGAGCCTCCCGTGCCAACGCGCGACCGAGATCGCGAAACGCAGTGTAGTTGGCCAGCACCTCGACGCGTCCGGGTGGGCAGGAAGCAATGGCCTGCAACGGATCTGTGATGGTGGTGTGCGGCGAGCCGGCATACAGCAGGCGCACCCCGAGGTCGGTCGCTCGTTCGCCGGCGGCGACAACGGCCACGTTCTCGAAATGCTCGAAGCGAACGTCCCACAACCACGACAGATCTTCACCGTCCGGCACCTGACCGTTGACTGCGATGACGAGGCCGTCGCAGGTGGGATCGATCATCGACAACGCTTCTTGCCAGCCCGCGGGATTCTTGGCCAGAAGCATTCGGACGGAATGGGATCCGTACTGGACGGTGGAGTAGCGACCGGCTACCTCGTCGACGCTCGACGCGGCTGCGACGGCGTCGGCAGGCGTTGCGCCCAGCGTCACGGCGGCCGCTACTGCTTGAGCGGCGTTGCCTCGGTTGGCTTTTCCTGGCAGCGACAACGTCATCGGGAGAACGAGACCATCGGGGCCGTAGAGGTTCTCGTCGTCGAGCCACCAGTCGGGCGTCGGACGCTTGAAATCGCTACCGGTGCTGTACCAATGCTCGCCGTCCCAGAGGATGGGCTCGCCCGTTCGGGGGCAGCTGACCGAGTCGCCTGCCCACCCGCCACCGGCGGCGACCCACACGACGTTCGGGGCGTCGAATGCGGCCGAGGTGACCAAGACGTCGTCGCAGTTGGCGATGACGACGGTCTCGGGGTGCCGGGCCAATCCGGCGCGCAGCTTGCGCTCGATCATGTTGATCTCGCCCACGCGGTCGAGCTGATCGCGACTGAGGTTGAGTAACACGATCGCTGCCGGGTCCACCGCGTCGGACACATGGGGGACGTGCAGTTCGTCGACCTCGAGCGCGGCGAGCTCGGCATCGAAGTGAGCGTGCAGCGCCGCGACGATGCCCGCGTCCATGTTTGCGCCATCGGCCTGGGTGGCGACGTCACCGAGTGTGGCCAGCGCCGCCGCGGTCATGCGTGTGGTGGTGGATTTGCCGTTGGTGCCGGTGACGATGACGGTGCGTCGTCCGCGTCCGAGCCCGCCGAGTATCTTCGGGTCGATCTTGAGCGCGACCAGCCCGCCGATCATCGAACCCTTGCCCCGGCCCGCTTTGCGGGACGCCCAGGTCGCCAGCTCCGCCGCGCGCAATGCCACGCGGCCCCGCGCGCCGATACGCCTGCGCTCACCCACTTCAATCATGCGCCGAGTCTGGCACAGAACCGCGCTCAGTTTCACGTTGGAGGTTGTGCCTACACAGGTGCTTTCTCCAGCACTTCGACGGGTCGGCGGACGGCCATACCCCCGAGGCAGCCGCCGATCACGATGGCGCCGCCGAGCAGGGCCAGCACTGAGGGGGTTTCGTCGAGAAAGGCCCATGCACCGGCGATGCCGACGACGGGAACCATGAGCGAGAACGGCGCGACGAGCCCCGCCGGGTTGCGGCTCATCAAAATGCTCCAGAGGCCGCTTCCGATGATGGTGGCCGGAATCACGATGTAGGCCAACGCGACCAGACCGGGCCAACCTTGGGGCCCGAACGACTCGGCCAGCGCATTCCAGCCCGTGCTCGGACCCTCGACGACGGCCGACAGCGCCAACATGGGCACCGGCGGCACGACGGTCATCCACAGCATCAGTGTCATCGGGGAATCCGACTTGGCGAGCCGGTTCCCGAGATTGCCGAACGCCCATCCGAGGCCCGCCAGCAGGGTGAGGATCACCGGCAGCAGGGTGGCGTTCTGGGCGCGGTCCCAACCGATCAGCACCATGCCGACCACGGCGATCGCAATGCCGATGGCTTGCCTGCGGGAGACGTGTTCGCGCAGCAGAACCGCGCCGAGAACGACGGTGAACGGTGCGGACGACTGCAGCACGAGCGATGCCAATCCGGTCGGCATTCCAGTGGCCATCGCTGCGAACAGGAAGGCGAACTGCAGGAAGCCGAAGCCGAAGCCGTAGAGCAGCAACCACTTCAGTGGCACCTTCGGCCGCGGGACGAACACGATGACGGGGATGGCGATGACCAGGAACCGCAGCGCGGCGAAGAAGAAGGGCGGAAAGTGATCGAGCCCGACGCGGATGGCGAGAAAGTTCAGGCCCCACAGCACGGCGACGGTCAGTCCGAGCAGGCGGTCGCGAGTGGTCATGGTGTCTATCGTGATGGCCGTTAATGATCAGCACAATCGAATAAAATCGCATCGACAGTTAAGATTTACTGTATGAATGTGGAGCGGCTGCGGATTCTCGCAGAACTCGCAGACCGCGGCACCGTCGCTGCCGTCGCCGACGCGATGTCCATGACTCCGTCGGCAGTGTCTCAACAGCTCAAGTTGCTGGCTCGCGAGGCCGGCGTGACACTGCTCGAGCCCGACGGGCGTCGGCTGCGTCTCACCGACGCGGGACGTGCCTTGGTGCTGCGAACCGACGATGTTCTCGCGGCTCTGGCCCGCGCCGCCGCGGAAATGGACCGCTATCGAGCCTCCCCGCGGGGGCGTGTACGCGTGGCACTGTTCCCGTCAGGTGCGGCACTGCTGCTGCCCGGCGTACTGACCCGTCTCGCGGACTCGGACGTCGATATCGACGCCCGCGACGAAGACCTTCCCGCCTCCTCGGTGCCCGAATTACTTGCCGACTACGACGTGGTGCTCACTCATCGAGACGAGCGGGCTCCGTCAACCGCGGGCCCCCGCATCGAGGTGGCTGCGTTGATGCGCGAACCCATCGACCTGGTGCTACCGCCGAGGCACCCATTGGCGCAGCACGGTTCGGTCGATCTGAGGGATCTCGTCGACGAACGCTGGATCAGCGTGCGTGGCGGATTTCCGGTGGACGACGTGCTGCTGTCGGTGGCCGCCGCAACCGGTGTCCAGCCGCGAGTGATGCAACGTATCAACGACTTCCGAGTGACAGAGACCCTCGTAGCCGCCGGGCATGGAGTCGCTCTGATGCCCAGATATGCCGTCGTACATCCCCATCTGGTGCGCCGAGAGCTCTCCGGTGTCAGAGCGGGTCGAATCTACGAACTGGCAACCCGGCCCGATGCGCGTCGATTACCCGCAATCGCTGCGGTGACCGACGCCTTCGAGGCGGAGGCGAACGCAACGACCAGAGCGTAGTCGCATCGGCGGATTCTCACCCTCGACGCACGAGAAAGCCGCCCATTCGCAAGAATGGGCGGCTTCGGCGTGCAGGTCAGCGCAGTGCGCGGTTCACAGCCGAGACCACCGCACGCAGTGATGCGGTGGTGATCGACGTCGCGATGCCGACGCCCCAGACCGTGGTGGCAACTCCGGCAGGTGAGGTCACCGAGGCTTCGACGTAGGCCGCGGCCTGCGCATCGTCGCCGGCGGACATGGCGTGCTCGGAGTAGTCGAGGACGCTGACGTCGTATCCGATGCTCGACAGCGCGTCGACGAACGAGGCGAGGGGACCGTTGCCGGAGCCCGAGATTTCTTGCTCGACGCCGTCGACCTTCACCGTCGCGGTGATCGTGTCGGTTCCGCCGTCGACCTCGGCAGCCTGTACCGACTGCTTGATGCGCTCGAGCGGCCGGATCGGCGTCAGGTACTCCTCGGCGAAGACGTCCCACATCTCCTTGGGCGAGACCTCGCCGCCCTCGCCGTCGGTGATGCGCTGTACGGCCTGGGAGAACTCGATCTGCAGGCGACGCGGCAGGTTGAGCCCGTGATCGGACTTCATGATGTACGCGACGCCACCCTTGCCGGACTGCGAGTTGACGCGAATGACGGCCTCGTAGGTGCGGCCGACGTCTTTGGGGTCGACGGGCAGGTACGGAACCTGCCAGGTGATGTCGCCGATGTCCGTACCCTGCTCGTCCGCAGTGACTTTCATCGCGTCGAGGCCCTTATTGATGGCGTCCTGATGGCTTCCGGAGAATGCGGTGTAGACCAGATCGCCGCCGTAGGGGTGGCGCTCGGCGACGGGAAGTTGGTTGCAGTACTCCACCGTTCGGCGAATCTCGTCGATGTTGGAGAAGTCGATCTGCGGATCCACGCCGCGGGTGAACAGGTTCAGGCCCAGCGTGACGAGGCAGACGTTGCCGGTGCGCTCGCCGTTGCCGAACAGGCATCCCTCGATCCGGTCGGCACCGGCCTGGTAGCCGAGTTCGGCTGCGGCAACACCGGTTCCGCGGTCGTTGTGCGGATGCAGTGACAGCACGATGCTGTCGCGGCGGTCGAGGTTTCGGCTCATCCACTCGATCGAGTCGGCGTAGACGTTGGGAGTCGCCATCTCGACGGTGGCCGGCAGATTCAGGATCAGCGGCTTCTCGGGTGTGGGATCGATGATCGCGGTGACCGCGTCGCACACCTCTTTGGCGTAGGAAAGTTCGGTGCCGGTGTAGGACTCGGGGGAGTACTCGTAGCGCCAGTCGGTATCGGGGAACTTGGCAGCTTCTTCGAGCACCTTGCGCGCACCGTCTGTCGCGATCTTCTTGATGACGTCACGATCGGCGCGGAACACGACTTTGCGCTGCAGTATCGACGTCGAGTTGTAGAAGTGCACGATGACGCTGCGAGCGCCCTCGCACGCGACGAAGGTGCGCTCGATCAGTTCGGGACGGCACTGCGTCAGAACCTGGATGGTGACGTCGTCCGGGATCGCGCCGTCCTCGATGATCTCGCGGACGAAGTCGAAGTCGGTCTGGCTGGCGGACGGGAAGCCGACCTCGATCTGCTTGTAGCCCATCCGAACCAGCAGGTCGAACATGCGACGCTTTCGCGCGGGGCTCATCGGATCGATCAGCGCCTGGTTGCCGTCGCGCAGATCCACTGCACACCACTGCGGCGTCCGGTCGATGATCTTGTCCGGCCACGTGCGGTCGGGGAGGGAGATGGATTCCACTTCCTCGGCGAACGGCCGATAGCGGAAGGTGGGCATCGAGGAGTTCTTCTGGGTGTTCCACACGGGCTGGTCGCTGGGTGCGGGCCGCGAGGGCGGGGTGATGGTGCGCGATCCCGAGGTGAATGCGTCGGCTGGTGACATGGTCTTCGTCTCTCCGTACAGATCAGAGCAATGTGTTCGACCGGCGCAACGAACCCCGCGACGGGAAGCCAGTCTGGTCTCAAACCCCGTCGCGGCTGTTAAGAAGGAGAGCTCGCAGCATGGGGTGAGTGTACTACCGCAGACCGACCGTCTACCCCAGGGTTCGGGGGTCGAACTTTTCGGCAATCGCGTCGTGCCTGCGCTGCCATTGTTCGATGTCGTTCAGTTGCTCGACACCGGCGGCGGTCCAACACCGGGCGAGGAGTTCGTATCCGAGGTGATCCACTTCTGCATGCCGGTCCCACACCTGGTGCGCCCAACGGCGATCGTTGTGCGCCGCTTCGGCTCCCGCGAGTGCGGCACCGACCAGCTCGAACTGCACGTCCCGTCGAAGCTCCAGAGCGACTGCCGCCGTTGCCGTCTCGATCCTCAGCACCGCCAGCAAGCGGGCCGTCGATTGCAGAACCCGTCGATCGGACCACAGCAGCGCGCGCCGAAAAGCGGCCGGCAACAACAACCACAACGCCGCGAAGGCAAGGGCCACACCCACCGCGGTCTCCACCACCCGATCCACGACGATGTCACCGAGAGGTGCCCCGGGATGGGAGATGGTGCCCATCAACAACGCGAGCGGCGTGATGAAGGTGACTGCGAGACCGTAATTGCGCGCAACGCTGATCTCGATCGCGAACTGCAGCACCATCAGCACCACGATCACTGCAAGACCCGTCAGCGGCGAAACATAGATCGCCGCGAACAGCACCACTCCGGCGAGAGTTCCGCCGAGCCGCTGCATACCGCGGTACGTGCCGTGGACGCGATCCGGGCCCTGTTGCAGCACCAGAACCGCGCCGAGGATCGCCCAATCCGGCCAGCTCAGATCCAGCGCCACACTGATGCCGCCTGCCGCTGCCGCCGCGCAGAACACTCGGATCGCCGTGGACGCCGCGTGCGAATCTCGATGCAACGACCGCCGCAACCTGTACCCAATACTCGGACGAGCCAGCGGCAGCTGGTCGCGTGGTGATTCGACCGCGCTTTCGGGATCCGGGACGGCACCGGCGAGCGCCGACGTGCTCGTCGCAAACGCGCGATGCGCGTCGAACAGGGTTTGTACCAAGACCGGACGCGATGCCAACCGCGCCGATCCGGCCTCGTACACCGCGGCCCAGGCCGCGTGCAGTCGCGAGGCCGCGGCATGTCTATCGGCCACGGAGGGCATCGGCGATGTGGTGTATTTCTCGATGGCGGCCACCGCCGCGACGACGGCCGCCCGTTCGGGACCTCTCGGGTCACGCACGACCCCGGATATGGCGACCACCAGCGCCGATGCCACCCCGATCGCCGCGCACACGGCACCGCGAGTCGCGCTGATGTCGGCAGCCGGGAGGTACGACGCCACCGCGCACACCAGCACGAAGAAGAAGGCTCCCGGTGGGCCGAGCCGCAGCGCCGCTACGACGTAGACCGCGACCAACGCAAGTACCGACATCACTCCGACCGGGATCATCCGTGCCCACCCGGTGTCGCCGAAGTCGAGGGCGAGTCGACCGGCCGTGGCCCCGAGCCATACCGACGCGACCAGCGCAGCCCCCGCGGTCAGCACCACCCACCACCGCGAACGATACGGCCGGCCCTCGCCGTAGATCACGGCGAAACTGCCCGAGACCACCAGCAACGCCTCGGTGTGGAACCCGAGCACCCAGGCCGCGATGGCGGGGATTCCGAACGCCAGCGCCGAGCGCAGACCACCGGGCCAACGACGGCCGACGGCGGGAAGCCCGAAGAGCACCCGCAGACCTCGGGCGGGCGGGGGTGGGCGATGCTCGGGAACTGTCACCCGAACATGTTAGGGCAGGCGAATCCGCAGGCGAACCGCCCTAAAGTCCCAGCTCGGAGCAACCCGGAACACCGCTCGGGGCACTCGCTCGGTAAGGTGACCCCCGGACAATCGAACGGTTGTCGGCTATCCAGCGGAGGTAATACGCGTGGCTCTGATCGTCCAGAAGTACGGTGGGTCGTCGGTGGGAACCGCCGAACGTATCCGACGCGTCGCTGAACGAATCGTCGAGACCAAGAAGGCGGGCAACGACGTCGTCGTCGTCGTATCGGCGATGGGCGACACCACCGACGAACTCCTCGACCTGGCGCAGCAGGTGTGCCCGGCTCCGCCGGCTCGCGAGATGGACATGCTGCTCACCTCGGGTGAACGTATCTCCAACGCACTGGTCGCGATGGCGATCCACTCGCTCGGTGCCGAGGCACGCTCGTTCACCGGCTCGCAGGCTGGCGTCGTCACCACCAGCGTGCACGGCAACGCCAAGATCATCGACGTCACTCCTGGACGCGTCCGCAGCGCGCTCGACGAGGGCTCGATCGTGCTCGTCGCCGGCTTCCAGGGCGTCAGCCAGGACAGCAAGGACGTCACCACCCTCGGCCGCGGTGGATCCGACACCACCGCCGTCGCCCTTGCCGCGGCATTGAACGCAGATGTCTGCGAGATCTACACCGACGTCGACGGCATCTTCACCGCTGATCCGCGCATCGTGCCCAACGCCCGCCACCTCGATACCGTCTCGTTCGAGGAGATGCTCGAAATGGCGGCGTGCGGCGCGAAAGTGCTGATGCTGCGCTGCGTCGAATATGCCCGTCGCTACAACGTTCCCGTTCACGTGCGCTCGTCGTACACCACCAAACCCGGAACCATCGTCTCCGGATCTATGGAGGACATCCCCGTGGAAGAAGCAATTCTCACCGGCGTCGCACACGATCGCAGCGAGGCGAAGGTCACCGTCGTCGGTCTGCCCGACACACCGGGCTACGCCGCCAAGGTCTTTCGCGCCGTGGCCGACTCCGAAATCAACATCGACATGGTGTTGCAGAACGTCTCCAAGATCGACACCGGCAAGACGGACATCACTTTCACCTGCCCCAAGGCCGACGGCCCGACGGCGGTGGAGAAGCTCACCAAGCTGCAGGGCGAGATCGGCTTCGCGCAGGTGCTCTACGACGATCACATCGGCAAGGTCTCGCTCGTCGGTGCCGGCATGAAGAGCCACCCCGGCGTCACCGCGACGTTCTGTGAGGCCCTGGCCGACGCCGGTATCAACATCGACCTCATCAGCACCTCCGAGATCCGTATCTCGGTGCTGTGCAGCGACACTCAGCTCGACGACGCCGTGCGCGCGCTGCACGCCGCCTTCGATCTCGGCGGGGACGAAGAAGCAGTCGTACACGCGGGAACAGGACGATAGAAGATGACCACAGTTGCAGTAGTTGGAGCCACCGGCCAGGTCGGTGCCGTCATGCGGACCCTGTTGGAGGAGCGCAACTTTCCCGCCGACACCGTTCGATTCTTCGCCTCGGCGCGCTCGGCCGGCAAGAAACTACCGTTCCGCGGCGAGGAAATCATCGTGGAGGACGCGTCCACCGCGGACCTCACCGGTATCGACATCGCACTGTTCTCGGCCGGTGCCACGCTCTCTCGTGAGCAGGCCCCGCGATTCGCCGCGGCCGGCGCTGTCGTCATCGACAACTCGTCTGCGTTCCGCAAGGACTCCGACGTGCCGCTGGTCGTCAGCGAAGTGAACCCCGAGGCGGCGAAGAACCCGCCCCGCGGCATCATCGCCAACCCCAACTGCACCACCATGGCCGCGATGCCGGTGCTCAAGGTCTTACACGACGAAGCAGGCCTGCAGCGACTGATCGTCTCGAGCTACCAGGCGGTGTCCGGTAGCGGCCTCGCCGGCGTCGACGAGCTCGCCACCCAGGCCCGCGCCGTCATCGACGACGTCGAGAAGCTGGTGCACGACGGTTCGTCTGTCGATTTCCCGGCCCCGAACAAGTACGTCGCGCCCATCGCCTTCAACGTCCTGCCCCTGGCCGGCGCGTTGGTGGACGACGGATCCGGCGAGACCGACGAGGACCAGAAGCTGCGCAACGAATCGCGCAAGATCCTCGGGCTGCCGGATCTGCTGGTCAGCGGCACCTGCGTGCGCGTGCCGGTGTTCACCGGTCACTCGCTGTCGATCAACGCGGAGTTCGCTTCGCCGTTGTCGGTTGAGCGAGCTCGCGAGTTGCTGGCCTCGGCACCCGGTGTTTCGCTGGTCGACGTCCCGACGCCTTTGCAGGCCGCAGGCGCGGACGATTCCTTGGTCGGCCGCATCCGTCAGGACCCGGGCGTTCCCGAGGGCCGCGGACTGGCTTTGTTCGTCTCGGGCGACAACCTGCGTAAGGGTGCCGCGCTGAACACGATTCAGATCGCCGAGCTGCTGGTCTGACCTTCGTGCGCGTTGTGCTGTGCACAACGCGCACGTTGGGTCAGTTCAGCCGGTGACCCTCGGCGGACGCGTCGAAGATGTGAGCGTGCGCGTCGTCGATGCGGACGTGAACGCGGTCGCCCTTCTCGGGCGGGCTGCGCCAATCGGCCCGGGCGACAATGGTTTCGGACTTGCCGTTGATGTCGGCTCGTCCGAACACGAAGGCCTCGGAACCGAGTTCCTCGACCACGTCGATCTCGAGAGCAATCCCACTGTCGGCGATTTCGATGTGCTCGGGACGGATACCGAACATCACCTCGGTGGCCGAACCGAGGGTCTGGCGCGACACCGGAATGACCTGATCGGCCAGACGGACACCGCCGTCGGTGACCGGAGCACGGAACAGGTTCATCGACGGTGAGCCCATGAACCCGGCGACGAACGCATTGACGGGAGTGCGGTAGAGCTCGCGCGGGTTGGCGCACTGTTGCAGCACACCACCTTTGAGCACCGCGACACGGTCACCCATCGTCATGGCCTCGACCTGATCGTGCGTGACGTAGACGGTCGTCGTGCCGAGTCGGCGCTGCAATTGAGCGATCTGCGTCCGCGTCTGGACCCTCAGCTTTGCGTCGAGGTTGGACAGCGGTTCGTCCATGAGGAACACCTGGGGCTGGCGAACGATGGCGCGGCCCATGGCAACTCGCTGCCGCTGCCCGCCGGAGAGGGCCTTCGGCTTGCGGTCGAGGTACGGCTCGAGGTCGAGCAGCTTGGCGGCCTCCTCGACGCGAGTGCGAATGTCTTCCTTGTTGGCCTTCGCCAACTTCAACGCGAAGCCCATGTTCTCCGCGACGGTCATGTGCGGGTACAGCGCGTAGTTCTGGAACACCATCGCGATGTCCCGATCCTTGGGTTCGGAGTTGGTGACGTCCTTGCCGCCGATAAGGATGCGTCCCGAGTTGACCTCTTCCAGGCCCGCGAGCATCCGGAGCGAGGTCGACTTGCCACAGCCCGAGGGACCGACCAGAACGAGAAACTCACCGTCCTCGATGTGCAGGTCGAGCTCGTTCACCGCGGGGGTGTCGGAGCCGGGAAAAAGCCTGGTCGTGCGCTCGAACGAGATTGTTGCCATGACGAAATAGATCCCTCCACCGGCAGGAACGTGCCGGACGATCCGAGTGTGGGGTGACGGCGGGAGCCGACCAGCACATAGTATGGGCCCAATCACAACCAGGAGGAAGGTGGCCGGGTGAGCGGCTCCGTATCCAGACGAACCGCCCTACGTGGGCTGGCGGTGGCCGCAGTGGCAGCCGGAGCAGCGGCGCTTCCGGTGGCATCGACAACCCGTCGAGCACTGGCCGACGACTTTCTCCGCGGTCAGAGCCCACTGCTGTTCCACTCGCCGCAGCTGACGCCGTTCCGCGACGAACTGCCGCGGTTGCCGCTGATCAGCGGTACCGAGATCTCGCTCGACGCGCACAGTGCCACCCACGCGTTCCACGCCGATCTGCGGCCTGCGCCTACCTTCGGCTACGGCCAGTGCGATTACCTCGGGCCCACCATCGAATCGCAGACCGGGCAGCCATGGAAGCTGAAGTACTCCAACACCACCGCCGGCAATCCTCTCGCTGCTGACGTCGACACCTCGCTGCACGGCATGAGCGAGATGGACCGCACGATGACGCCGACCGCTTTGCACTTCCACGGCAGTATCACCGAACCCGCCAGCGACGGGCATTCCGAGATGCTGGTGCGCCCCGGTGAGTCGATGACGCACAACTTCTCCGGGCTCAACGACGCTGCCGGGCTGTGGTACCACGACCACGCGATGTCGATGACGCGCATCAACGTCTACGCGGGCCTGCTCGGCATGAACCTCGTTCGAGACCGTTGGGACACCGGCACGTCCGACAACGCCCTCGGACTGCCTTCCGGCGAATTCGAGTTGCCGTTGGTGCTTCAAGAAAAGATCATGAATCCCGACGGCAGCATGAGCATCCGCTCCAACATCACTGTGCCGCAGGGTAAGTGGGAAGGCGGCGGCACCGGCGACGTGGGCGTCGTCAACGGCAAGATCTGGCCGACGATGGAAGTGGCCCGGGGTATGTACCGGCTGCGGCTGGTCAACGCTGGGTCGTACAGCGTGTGGAACCTGTTCTTCACCAACAAACTTCGCTTCTGGGTCATCGGAACCGACGGCGGATTGCTCGACGCTCCGGTGGAGACCACCAGTATCCGTCTCGCGCCCGCCGAGCGCGCGGACATTCTGGTCGACTTCGGAGCGGTCGAGGCCGGTGGCCTCGTCGAGCTCCTCAACGACGAGCCGCCGCCCGCGCAGGCCGCGTCCCTCGGTGCCGTCCCGATGCCGATGTTCTGCCAGTTCCGCGTCGCGTCCGCTGCCGGCTTCCGCGGCGGCATGCCGTCGTTGCTGCGCGGAGGGAAGGGTCAGCCGGATCTGTTGCCCGCGTTGCCGACCCCCACCTTCACGCGCACCGTCACCGTCAATCAGCCGTCCGGCGGGTTGAACCTGGACATGACGCTGATGAACCTGAACAACCTGCGGTACTCCGACCCGGACATCGAGATGCCCAAGCAGGGGACGGTGGAGATGTGGAACATCGTCAACACGACGGTGGAGCCGCACCCGATTCACCTGCACCTGGCGCATTTTCGGACGTTGGGACGCATCCCCATCGACCTCGCCGCGTACCAGCGCGACTTCCCGCGGCCGAGCTTCGGCACCAAATGGGCACCGCCGGTGGAAAAGTTCCTCACCGGGCCCTCGGTGCCGCCGGCCACCTGGGAAGCCGGGTGGAAGGACACCGTCAACACCTACCCGGGCACCGTGACCCAGATCCTCGTGCGTTTCCCGACGGCCGACGAACTCGGCTTCGACCCCGACGCCACCTTCGCAGGACCGGCCGGCCACCACGGCGGTCACGACATGAGTGGGCACGACATGGGTGGCCACGACATGCCTGCAACGGGGCCGACCGAGTTGCAGGGATACATGTGGCACTGCCACATGCTCGACCACGAGGACCACGAAATGATGCTGCGGTACCGCACTGTCGCTCCGTAGTTTCGCGCCACCGAGAACCTGTCGGTGGGTAGGTATAGCTTTCGTGGTGTGAAGACATGGGGGGATGTGTTCGGGCTCGGCGACCAGGAATTGGTCTCCGGGCTCGCTGACGTGACCTCCCGCGAGAATGCGCTCGCGGCAACGCGATTGACGCTGCTCGCCGAGATCGATCGACGCGGTGTGGCGATGAAGCTCGGGCACTCGTCCGTCACTCGTTGGTTCGCCCGATCGGTGCGCATCACCGACGGGTCAGCGGCCCGCCAGAATGCGCTGGGGTACTGGCTGGGCGATCACCACACGGTGCTCGACGCCCTCGCCGGTGGTCGGATCCATGCCGCGCACGCCGCAGCGGTCGCCGAGGGATACGACGTCGTGCTGGTGGCCGACCCCACCCTCGACGAGCAACGACGCGACGCAATCGTCGCCGAACTGCTCGAGACAGCTCTTCGGAGCACCGCAGGTGCGGTCACCTCACGCGCGCAGGCGCTGGCGCATTCGGCGGCCGAGGACGCTCGCGCCCGGCACGAGCAGGCGGAGAAGAAACGCCGCGACCGGGAACGGCAGGAACAGGAAAGACGCGATCGAGAACGGCGGGATCAGGCGGGACGAGGCGATGGTCCGGGTACCGCCGAGGGCACACTGCTGGATCCGGAACCGCCTGCGCCCGAGCCTGTTCCGCCGAGTCCGGCACCGCGACCGGTGTCGGAGAACCCAGCGCTGAACAGGTTCGATCTGCATCCTCTGGCGAACGGCCGCTATCAGGTCGGCGGCGACGTCGACCGACTCCTGGCGGAAAAGTTGCTCACTGCCCTGTCGGAGTTGACTGCGCCGCGGCCCGGTCCCGGTGGGGAGCGTGATTCGCGTGGCCCCTCGAAGCGCCGGGCCGATGCACTCGATCAGATCCTCGACAGGCACCTGAGCGGTGGTAGCCGTGGGACTGCGGGCGGGTCGCGAGCATCGGTGCACCTGATCGTCCCACTACGAGACTTGCTCGCCCACGGCAGTGAGAAGCAAACCGAGAGCACGACACCGGATTCGGCGGGAACGGCTGGGATCGCCGCGGATCCTACGGACGGCGGTGACGGCAGCGTCAGCCCTGTCCGACGTCCGGTAGGCGCAGCCTCAGGCGATACCGATGTTCGGGTCGGTTCCGGTGGTGATGCTGCCGGGCAGAGGTTTGTCCCCGAGCCGGGCAGCCGAGTTGCTCACGCCGGGGCCGGGCCCGGGGCCGGTGCCGGTGCCGGAGGCGACGCAGCCGGACAGAGGTCTGTCATCGAGCCGGACGGCCGAGTTGCTCACGGCCGGGTCGAGGCCGGTGGTGATCGTGCCCGGGAGCAGTCTGCCTTCGAGCCGGGCGGCCGAGATGCTTACGGCGGTGCCGGTGCCGGTGGCGGGCCCGAGGGTGATCGTGTCCGGGAGAAGGCTGCCCCCGAGCCGGGCGACGCCGACTGGCCGTTCCACCTCGACTGGACCGGCCCGATGAGTCGTCACCTCGCCGAGCTGCTCACCTGCGACGCCGACTTGACCCCAGTTATCGTCGACCACCACGGCGTCCCGCTCGCACTCGGACGCACAACACGACTGGCCACCGACGACCAGCGCATCGCTCTGACCATCCGCGACCGCTGCTGCGTGATGTGCGGCCGACCTGCGCAGTGGTGCCAAGCCCACCACATCAAATTCTGGGGACACGGAGGCAGAACCGACCTGAACAACCTGGCGCTGGTCTGCGGGGAATGCCACCGCCTCGTCCACCACGGCGACTGGCAGATGTTCATGGGCGACGACGGCCACCCGTACGCCACCCCACCCGAATCCGTCGACCCCCGAAGACAACCCCTCCCGAGCTACCACCGACGAAAACGGCCGGCAGCCTGACTCTGCGCCCTACGGTCCTGCCGATCTATCGGCCGGGAGGTACAACCGTGCGGTAATGCGCTGCGATGTCGCCGGGGGTGGTGAACCAGACGCCGTCGCTGTTGTCGGTCATGTGTTTCAGTGCGGCTCGGAACCGTCGGAGCCGGTAGGGCTGTTCGGTCAGGAAGGTGTGCAGCGAAACAGCGAGCACCACTGGTTGCAGCACCGAGTTCTCCTTCAGTTCGTCGAAGCTGTCGACGATGTTGTGCTCGAATGCTTCTGCGGTCTGATGGTGATGAACGAACACTGGCAGGTCGTTGATCTCATGGGGATACGGGACGCTGAGGAGCGGGCCGCCGCGGGTGTCGAGCCAGACGGGTTGGTCATCGATGGGCCAGTCCAAGCTGTACTCGTACCCGCGCTCCGCGAGCAAGTCCTCGGTCAAGCGGCTCGGGTTTGCGCCGGGGCTCATCCATCCTCGGGGCGGCGAGCCTTCGTGACGCTCGATAGCCGTCGTCACCTCGTCGATCGAGCGACGCTCGGCGTCCTCGCCCAGGTCGTTCGGTTGCACTGCGTTCGTTCGGCCGTGCGCGACGACTTCCGCACCCAGACCACGGAACGCCGCGGCCAGCTGCGGGGCGTGCTCGTACACCTCGGTGTTGACCAATAACGTCGGCCGAATCCCACACTTGTGCATTGTCTCTGCGATGCGGAACCCGCCGACGCGGTTGCCGTATTCACGCCAGCCCCAGTTGTACGTGTTGGGTTGGTCCATCGCGGGCGTGTAACCCAGGCCCGGCTTTCCGTCGTCGTACGGAAAGTGCTCGCAGTTGACCGCGACGTACACCGCGAGACGCGCGCCGCCCGGCCACTCGAACTGTGGCCGATCGACGATGGGGGAGTGCTCGAACCGGCCATGCGAGGGGAGAGCCATGGCCGGGGTATTGCCCGCTGCGAGTCGGGACAAACTGATGGACGGTCGGACCGAGTCGCCGCGTCCAGCAGGTGCGCGGCTCCCATGGCTCGAACACCTGGAACGCCACCGTCGTGTATTTCCCAGAAGGCCGAGTACTTCGTCGAGGGGCAGTCCTGCCAGCGAATCGGCACGGCAGGCGCACTTGGAACGAAACTTAAAGTCAGGCTGGACTGTTTGTAGCTTTCACGCTACTGTGCGAAGTGTGACTACCGACACAAAGCTCAGCGACGGCGAGCCAACGCAGCGCCGCACGCAGGCCGAACGCAGCGCGGGAACCCGCGCCAAGTTGCTCGACGCGGCTATCGACTGCCTCGTCGAGCTGGGTTTCGCGAAGACCAGCACTCAGGAGATCGCGCGGCGTGCCGGAGTATCCCGCGGAGCGCAGCTGCACCACTTCCCGACCAAGGAGTCGTTGGTGACCGCTGCCGTCGAGCATCTCGTCGACCGTCGTCTCTCGGAGATACTCGAAGCCGAGCCCGATCCGGAGCGAGGACCCGAAATTCTCGCCGACGCATTCTCGGGTCCGCTGTTCTACGCCGCGCTGGAGCTGTGGGTCGCAGCCCGTACCGATCCGGCTCTGCACGAGGCGATGGTTCCGCTCGAACGGCGCGTCGCCGAGGCCATTCAGGGCGGAGCTCAGATCGTCATGGGCAGTCGCATGTCCACCGAGTCGATCGAACTCAGTGTCGAACTCGCTCGCGGGCTGGCCGTCTCTGCCCTGTTCCGTACCCCCGAAGCCGACGCGCAGCTGCGTGGACGGCTCCTTCCCTTCTGGTCCGAAAAGGTGATGGACTCGTGAATTCTGTTCTGCCCCAGCAACTCGACGTTCTCGTGGTCGGAGCCGGATTCGCCGGCCTCGCCGCAGTCGCGAAGATTCTCGCCGACGACCCCAGCGCCGACGTCACCGTCATCGAGCGCGCATCGGACGTGGGAGGCACCTGGCGAGACAACACGTACCCCGGGTGCGCGTGCGATGTGCCCACCTCGCTCTATTCGTTCTCGTTCGCGCCCAGCCCCGAGTGGAGTCACACGTTCGCGCGCCAGCCTGAGCTGTTCTCCTACCTGAAATCGGTGGTGGAGCGGCTGGGGTTGCAGCGTCGGATCGTCACCGACTGCGAGCTGCTGTCGGCAGACTGGAGCGAGACGGATCAGCGGTGGTCGGTGCAGACCACCAAGGGCGCAACGAGCGTGCGGGTACTGGTCGCAGCAACAGGCGCGCTCTCGACGCCGAAGATCCCGAACGTGCCGGGCATCGACACGTTCGGCGGAACGGTGTTCCACTCCGCGACGTGGAACCACGAGCACGATCTCACCGGGGAACGCGTCGCCGTGATCGGTACCGGGGCATCGGCGGTGCAGTTCGTACCCGAGATCGTCGACAAAGCCGCGCGGCTCACAGTTTTTCAGCGCACACCGGCCTGGGTCATCCCCCGCCTGGACCGCACCATCGGCCGGCTCGAGCGGACTCTGTACGAGAAAGTTCCCGCGGCCCATCGCGCGGTTCGCGGCATCATCTACGGCTACCGCGAGGCCTACGTGACCGTGCTGGCCGACAACCCGTGGATGCTGCCGGCGGTGAAGGCTTTCGCCAAGGCCAACCTGAAGCGTCAGGTCAAGAACCCGACGACGCGGGCAGCGTTGACTCCCGACTACGCACCCGGCTGCAAACGGCTTCTGCTGTCCAATGATTGGCTTTGGACGCTGGATCGACCCGACGTGGATCTGGTGACGTCGGGCCTCGAGTCGGTGACCGAGAACGGCGTGGTCGACGCATCCGGCCGTAATCACGAGGTGGACACCATCATCTTCGCGACGGGGTTCACCCCCACCGAACCGCCGGTGTCGCATCTGTTGCGCGGCACCGACGGTCGCACGCTGGCGGAGCGTTGGGGAGGTAGCCCTCAGGCGCACCTGGGTACCACCGTCGCCGGGTTCCCGAACCTGTTCCTGATGTACGGCCCCAACACCAACCTCGGGCACAGCTCCATCGTGTACATGCTCGAGTCGCAGGCCAATTACGTCGTGTCCGCGCTGAACGAGATGAAGAATCACAGCATCGCGGCCGTGGAGGTCGAAGAATCTGCTCAGCGGCAACACAATTCATGGGTCGACTCGTCGCTCGAGGGCACGGTGTGGAATGCCGGTGGCTGCTCGAGCTGGTACCTCGACTCCAATGGACGCAACTCGACGATGTGGCCGACCTACACATTCCGGTTCCGCAACAAGACGAGAGAGTTCGACACCTCGAACTATCGACTCGCATCCGGCACCAACGAATCAGACAAGAAAGTGGTATCCGCATGAGCGACTACGACGTACTGATCATCGGCTCGGGCTTCGGCGGCAGCGTCGCGGCGCTGCGGGCCGTCGAGAAGGGCTACCGCGTGGCGGTGCTGGAATCCGGCCGACGGTTCGAGGACGACGAACTACCCAAGACCAGCTGGCGGCTGCGTAAGTACCTGTGGGCTCCTGCGTTGGGTTGCTATGGCGTGCAACGCATTCACCTACTACCCGATGTCCTGGTGATGGCCGGTGCGGGCGTGGGCGGCGGGTCGCTGAACTACGCGAACACGCTGTATCAGCCGCCGGCGAAGTTCTTCGAGGATCCGCAGTGGGGTTCGATCACCGACTGGCAGCGCGAATTGAACCCGTACTACGACCAGGCGCGTCGAATGCTCGGTGTCGAGACCAACCCGACGATCACTCCGTCGGACAAGGTCATGAAGGAGGTCGCCGAGGACATGGGTGTGGGCGACACGTTCACCTCGACTCCGGTCGGCGTCTACTTCGGTGACCGTGGCAAGACTGCACCCGACCCGTTCTTCGGTGGTGCGGGCCCCGAGCGCACCGGGTGCACCGAGTGTGGCGCGTGCATGACCGGTTGCCGCGTCGGCGCGAAGAACACCCTCGTCAAGAACTACCTCTACCTGGCCGAACATGCGGGCGCGCACATACTTCCGCTGACCACCGTGGTGGATGTCCGGCCGAACGGCAGCGGCTACGACGTGGTGACGCGCAAGACCGGAGGCAAGCTTCGCCGCAAGGAGAAGACGATCACCGCCGATCAGGTTGTCTTCTCGGCCGGCACCTACGGAACGCAGAAGCTCATGCTCGCGGCCAAGGAGAAGGGGTCGTTGCCGCGGTTGTCGAACAAGATCGGCTCGTTGGTACGCACCAATTCCGAGGCAGTCCTCGCCGCCACCGCGCGCGGCCGCGAGGTCGATTACCACGAGGGCGTGGCGATCACGTCGTCGTTCCACCCCGATGATCACACCCATATCGAGCCGGTGCGATACGGCAAGGGCAGCAACGCGATCGGACTGTTGCAGACCGTACTCAGTGACGGCGGCGGCAAGATGCCGCGAATTCTCAAGACGCTGGGAGTTGCGCTTCGCCATCCCGGCGCTGCGGCGCGCAGTCTGTCGGTCCATCGGTGGTCCGAGCGCACCGTCATCGCCTTGGTGATGCAAACCGACGACAACTCTCTCGAGCTCGGCTCGAAGAAGGGCCCGTTCGGGCGTCGGCTGACCAGCAGGCCCGGGGCAGGCGACCCGCCGCCGGCGTGGATTCCGCAGGGGCACGAGGCAATTCGTCTGCTCGCCGACAAGATCGGCGGCGATCCGGGCGGGTCGATCGCCGAGATCGTCAACATTCCCATGACCGCACACTTTCTCGGTGGCTGCGCCATCGGTGACTCACCGCAAACCGGTGTGATCGACCCCTATCAGCGCGTCTACGGCTACGACGGATTGCATGTGCTCGACGGCTCGGCCGTCAGCGCAAATCTCGGCGTCAATCCATCCCTGACCATCACCGCACAGGCCGAGCGCGCAATGGCGTTGTGGCCCAACAAGGGGGAGCCGGACCGTCGGCCGGCCGTCGGCTCGGGCTACACCGAGGTGGCACCTGTTCATCCGTCGAACCCGGTGGTGCCGGTGTCAGCACCCGGCGCTCTGCGTCTGCCGCTGACCGTCGTGGGGAGGGATTCCTGATGTGGAGTGTCGTCGAGTCCGAGACCGAACGCACCGACTGGCCGGTGAGCCCTGCTGCGCCGTGGCCGGCGGACGTCAGGGCCACGATCTGGTGGCATCGCGCCCGGTCGTCCGAGTTCGCGCCTGCCGGCGCGAAGACGCTGCCGATCACGATGTGCATGGTCGTCGACTACACGACGTCGCCGGTCGGTCCCTACCGGGAGATACTTGCGAGTCCGGTGATGCGCCGGGACGTCGGGAAGATTCCGCGGATGTCGGTGCCGTTCATCGCCGTCGATTCCGCCATGTCGGTGCACGGCGGCCGCAAGAACTGGCATCTGCCCAAGGTGTTGGCCGAGTTCGACGGCGACGTTCTGAGTCAGGCCGGGGTACGCGGTGGCGAGTGGTCGGTGCGGACCGACTCACGCGGGTTCGGGCCGCAATTCCCGATGCAAGGGTCCATCGGGTTCGCGCAGCCGGTCACCGGCGGGTCGGCCGTCGGTGTATCGAGCTTGAAGGGAAAGGCCAGGCTGGCGCGGGTCGAGGTGGACTCGAAGGGGCCGACGCTCAGCAGCTGGTTGCCGTCGGGAACATATTTCGGCCTCCAGATCGTCTCCGGTTCGATGCGGACGGGTGAGGCGCGGTTGGTGTCCTGAGATTCGGTCTTTTCTTGACTGAGTCCAGATTGGTGAGGCATGCTGGCGGTCGGTCTCATTGGTTTACGTCCGACGACTACGGGCATTCCCAATGAGAAACCGGCCGCGCCCTCGGCCGCCCGGTCGAGTCCGAGACAGCCCTCTCGGACTCGACACACGACACAGCCATCAGGAGGCTTCGTATGACCAAGCCGACCACCAGCAAGCCCACCACCAGCAATTCGGGAATTCCCGTGCCCAGTGACGACCAGTCGCTGACCGCGGGCGCGCAGGGACCGATCCTGCTCCACGATCACTACCTCATCGAGAAGATGGCGCAGTTCAACCGCGAGCGGGTCCCGGAGCGTGTGGTGCACGCCAAGGGCGCAGGTGCGTTCGGCGAGCTCGAGATCACCGGTGACATCAGCAAGTACACCAAGGCCAAGGTGCTGCAGCCCGGTGCCAAGACCGAGATGCTGGCACGCTTTTCTACCGTCGCCGGCGAGCAGGGCAGCCCGGACACCTGGCGCGATCCGCGCGGCTTCTCGCTGAAGTTCTACACCGACGAGGGCAATTGGGACCTGGTCGGCAACAACACGCCGATCTTCTTCGTCAAGGACCCGATCAAGTTCCAGGACTTCATCCGCAGCCAGAAGAGGATGCCCGATTCCGGTTTGCGTGACAACAACATGCAGTGGGATTTCTGGACCCTCTCGCCGGAATCGGCGCACCAGGTCACGTGGCTGATGGGGGATCGCGGCATTCCGAAGTCGTTCCGCCACATGGATGGATTCGGCTCGCACACGTACCAGCTGATCGCCGAGGACGGCACGAAGACCTGGGTGAAGTTCCACTTCAAGACCGACCAGGGCATCGACTACCTGACGCAGGACAAGGCCGACGAAGTTGCGGGTACATCGCCCGACCACCACCGCCAGGACCTCTTCGGGTCGATCAAGAACGGCGACTTCCCCAGCTGGACCCTCAAGGTCCAGCTCATGCCGTACGACGAGGCCGAGAACTACAAGTACAACCCGTTCGACCTCACCAAGGTCTGGTCGCAGAAGGACTACCCGCTGATCGAGGTCGGCAAGATGACCTTGAACCGCAACCCGGAGAACTTCTTCGCACAGATCGAGCAGAGCTCGTTCGAGCCGTCGAACACCGTGCCCGGCATCGGCTTCAGCCCCGACAAGATGCTGCTCGGACGCGTCTTCTCCTACGCCGACGCACATCGGTACCGCATCGGGGCGAACTACGCGCAGCTGCCGGTCAATGCCCCGAAGTCCGAGGTCAACTCGTACTCCAAGGACGGCAACATGCGGTACTCCTTCAACTCTCCAGAGACGCCCGTCTACGCGCCGAACTCCTTCGGCGGCCCGTCGGCAGACACGAACAAGTACGGCGACGACGGCGCGTGGGACTTCGAGCCTCGCTTCGTGCGCACCGGCTACATCGAGCACCCCGAGGACGGCGACTTCGTCCAGGCCGGCAACCTTGTCCGCGAAACGATGGACGACGCGCAGCGCGAGCGTCTGGTCGGGAACATCGTCGGCCACGTCCTCAACGGGGTCAGCGAGCCCGTTCTGAGTCGCGTGTTCGAGTACTGGACCAACGTCGATCCGGAGCTCGGCAAGAAGGTGGAGGAAGGTGTTCGGTCGCAGCAGGACGAGACCGCACCGACCACTGGCGCAGGCGCGATCGACGATCCCGCCGACGAGGCCGCAAAGGTCTGATCGAAGGGATCGGCGTCACAGCGATGATGCCGCCGATCAGGAACAACGTGCGCCGACCTGCCGTTGTGTAGTACAGACGAAAGAACAATACTGGTGTGCGATGCATACCGTCGTCCAACGGCAGGGAGGCCACATCATGACGAACCCCATCACCAGCACGCTCGACGCAGGCCAGCAGAAGATTGCGGGCGACGCTCTCCAGGGCACCGTGGTCGATCTCATCGACCTCTCGCTCATCGCGAAGCAGGCGCACTGGAACGTCATCGGCAAGAACTTCCGTTCCGTTCACCTCGAACTCGACGAATTGGTCACCGCTGCACGAGAATTCACGGACCAGGCGGCCGAGCGGGCGACGGCTATCGGCGTCAGCCCGGACGGCCGGGCGGCCACCGTCTCCTCGACTGCAGGCACCAAGGGCTTCGGTGCCGGGTGGACTCAGGACAGCGAAGTGGTGCCGGCCGTCGTCGACAACATCGGTGCAGTGGTCGAGCGTCTGCGTGGACGTATCGCCGACACCGGTGAAGCAGATCCAGTGACGCAGGACCTGCTCATCGCCATCACTGCTCGGCTCGAGCAGCTGCATTGGATGTGGCAGGCCCAGGCCAGCTGACCCCCGATTCGACGCAGGCCCCGTACCGACCGGTGCGGGGCCTGTTGTTGTTTGCGTGTATAGGCCACGGGTATTCAGCGCTCCATGTCAGAAAGCGCTCCCACGGTCGACGCGGTCCTGCTAGATATCGACGGCACGCTCGTCGATTCCAATTACGTGCATGTGGACGCGTGGTCCCGCGCGTTCCGCGACGCCGGGCAGGAGGTGCCGTCGTGGCGCATTCATCGCAGCATCGGAATGGACGGCTCGAAGCTGCGGGAGGCGCTGGTCGGTTCGGCGGACAGTCCGCTGGCCGAAAAGGCCAAAGAACTGCACACCGAGTACTACGCGGCTGCGTCCGAGACTCTGGAAATTCTGCCTGGCGCTCGGGAGCTCCTGGCGGAGTTGAGTAGTCGTGAACTTACCGTCGTTCTCGCAACCTCGGCACCCGAGAACGAGCTGTCCACTCTGCGCGATCTGCTCGAGGTCGAAGACTCGGTGGCAGTGGTGACGTCCGGAGAAGACGCCGACGTGGCAAAACCGGAACCCGACATCATCGGTGTCGCTCTGGAGCGCGCCGGCGTCGACGCCGAGAACGCCATCATGGTGGGCGACAGCGTCTGGGACATCGAATCCGCCGGCCGAGCCGGAGTGCGGGCCATCGGGGTGTTGAGCGGAGGTATCTCGCGCGGCGAGCTGCTCGACGCGGGTGCTGTGGCCGTGTTCGACGACCCGGCAGACCTGTTGTCGCACCTCGAGGACAGCCCGATCTTCTCCCGTGAGGCACGTGCGTGAGCGACGCGCGAAAGCCGCATCCGAGGGTCGACGGCTACGTCCCGATCGAGAGTTACGGAGCGATCGGGGACGGGCGAACGGTGGCGATGGTGGCCGACGACGGACGCATCGACTGGTTCCCGGTGCCCAACTTGGACTCACCGCCGCCGTTCGCAGCGTTGCTGGATGCGATCGGTGGTGGGCACATTGCGCTGAGCCCCACGGAGGAGTTCACGGTGGAGCGCGAATTCGTGTCGGGGACCAACGTTCTGGCCACCACCTTTCGTACCGATACCGGCACGGTTCGGATCACCGACTCACTCAACACCGGCGTCGCCGGACGTCTGCCCTGGGTCGAGTTGGCCCGCCGGATCGACGGTCTCGACGGGACGGTGGCACTGGCGTGGGCGGTGGCCCCGGGAACGATGCTGGGCTCCGCATCGCCGTGGGCCTACCAGACCGAGCATGGCACCGTCCTGCGGATCGACGGATTGACCTTGGCGGTAAGAACTCTGGGCATCGAGAACGTACACGTGGCAGACCGGGCGATCAGCGGTGTAGTCACGACCGCCCCGAGATCTCGCCACGTTCTGGGTGTGGTGGGCACGGAGAACGAACCGCTACCCCTGCCCGATCCGCAACACCTCGACGAGGGAATCGACCGGACGATCGACAACTGGCGGGTGTGGTCCGACGAATTCTCGTACGAGGGCCCGTGGTCGGAGCATGTCGCTCGTAGTGCACTGGCGCTGAAACTGCTGTTGCACAGTCCATCCGGTGCCATCGCGGCTGCAGCGACGACCTCGCTGCCCGAGAACCGCACCGGTGGCAAGAACTGGGACTACCGCTACGCCTGGGTGCGCGACGCCGCGTACACCATTCGCGCGCTGCACCGATTCGGTTTGCGTGAGGAGATACACGCGGCGGTGGCGTGGCTGCTGAAGGTCATTCGCTCCAACGACCCACTCGTCAACGTGTTCTATACTCTCGGCGGCGAATTGCCCGGCGGCACAGAACAACCCGACGTTCCCGGCTGGCGGGGTGTGGGTCCGGTCGTCAACGGCAACGCCGCAGCGGATCAGCTGCAGCTGATGATCTTCGGCGACCTGTTCTCGATCATCCGTCAGTACGTCGACGCCGGCAACATTCTCGATGCGCAGACCGGGCGGTTGTTGGCGGCCATCGCCGACGAAGCGTGTGATCTGTGGCAGCGCAAAGACGCCGGTATCTGGGAACTCGAAGTAGAGCAGCACTACACCAGCTCGAAACTGGGTTGCTGGCAGGCGCTCGATTGCGCGGTGCACCTCGCCGAGGCCGGCGAAATCCCCGGAATCCCGGACCGGTGGAAGGCGGAGAAGGAGACGATCCGTCGCTACATAGAAAGTGAGTGCTGGTCGGAAGAGCGGCAGACGTACCTGGCCTACCCCGGTGCGGAAGGCCTGGACGCGTCGGTGCTGTTGGCCGCCGAGATGAATTTCGATCGTGGAGAACGACTTTCGTCGACCATCGATGCGCTGGTCGGCGAGCTCGGTGTGGGGCCGCTGATGTATCGCTACAGCGGCGTTGCCCAGGAAGAGGTGACGTTCGTGGCCTGCGCCTTCTGGCGGGTATCGGCGTTGTCGTGTGTCGGCCGCGACGACGAAGCGAAAGCTCTGATGGATCAGTTGGTGGAGCACTCGAACGACGTCGGGCTGTACAGCGAAATGATCGATGCTTCGGACGGGTCGTTTCTGGGTAACTTCCCGCAGGGCTTGAGCCACCTGGCCCTGGTGAATGCGGCGCTGACAATCGCTCGCTCGCACGACGCAACCACGTGAACCGCAACCTCTAGCGCAAGGTGGGATCGTATGGATTTGGGAATCGGCGGAAAGGCCGCACTGGTGACCGGAGGCGACTCCGGCATCGGATGGCACACCGCGAAGTTGTTGCTGGACGAGGGCGTTCGTGTCGTCATCAGCGACAAGGACGGTGAGAAGCTCGATGAGGCCGCGAAGAAACTGGGCGCGCCAGACGGCCAGTTGTTCGCCTTCGCGGCAGACGTGACCGACACCGAGGCCGTCGAACAATTGGCTGCCCGGACGCAACAGGCCGTGGGCGACATCGACATCTTCGTCCAGTCCTCGGGCGTGACGGGCGCGCAGGGCATGTTTCACGAGATCGACGAAGAAGGGTGGCGCTCCACCCTCGACATCGACCTGATGGGCCCCGTTCGGTTACTGCGGGCATTCCTGCCTGCGCTGCGCCGCGGCGGTTGGGGCCGCGTCGTGCTGGTGGCCTCCGAGGACGCAGTCCAGCCGTACGACGACGAATTGCCCTACTGCGCAGCCAAAGCCGGTGTACTGGCCCTCGCCAAGGGTCTCTCACGCAGCTACGCGTCGGAGGGGCTGCTGGTGAACGCTGTCTCTCCGGCCTTCATCCACACCCCGATGACCGACGCGATGATGGACAAGCGCGCCGAGGAGAAAGACACCGATCGTGACGGTGCCATCGAGACCTTCCTCGACGAGGAGCGTCCGTTCATGGAACTGGGACGTCGAGGCGAACCCGAGGAAGTTGCCGCAGTCATTGCATTTCTGTGCTCGGACCGCGCCAGCTTCGTCAACGGATCCAACTACCGAGTCGACGCCGGTTCCGTCGCAACAATTTAGGAGAAGTGCATGACGAATTTCGGATACACCCTGATGACCGAGCAGAGCGGCCCGAAGGAGCTGGTGAGATACGCCGTCGGTGCCGAGAAGGTCGGCTTCGACTTCGAGGTCAGTAGCGACCACTACTCACCGTGGCTTTCGTCGATGGGTCATTCGCCCTACGCCTGGACGACGCTGGGCGCGGTGGCCCAGGCGACCGAACGTGTCGAGTTGATGACGTACGTGACGTGCCCGATCATCAGGTACCACCCGGCGGTCGTCGCGCAGAAGGCCGCGACCTTGCAAATCCTGGCCGACGGCCGCTTCACCCTGGGCCTGGGCAGCGGTGAGAACCTCAACGAGCACGTCGTGGGGGAGGGCTGGCCGTCCATCGACAAGCGACAGGACATGTTCGTCGAGGCGCTCGAGATCATCAGGGCCCTGCACGCCGGCGGCCTGGTCACGTACGAGGGTAAGCACTTTCGCGTCGACTCGGCCCGAATCTGGGACCTGCCCGAGGGTGGGGTCCCGATCGGAATCGCAGCCGGCGGTGAGAAGGCCGTGGCGCGGTTCGCCGAGTACGCCGATCACCTCATCGCCACCGAGCCAGACGCAGACCTGGTCAAGGCGTGGTCCGACAACCACGAGGGCCCGGCGCGGTCCATCGGACAGATCCCCATCTCGTGGGATCCCGACAAGGACGCTGCCATCGACCGCGCGCACGACCGATTCCGCTGGTTCGCCGGCGGCTGGGCCGTCAATGCGGACCTGCCGACCACGGCCGGATTCGCCGGAGCGACGAAGTTCGTCCGGAAAGAGGATGTGGCCGAGACGATCCCGTGTGGACCGGACCTCGACGCCATCGTCGAGGCCGTGAAGCCCTACTGGGAGGCCGGCTTCACCGACATCGCACTGGTGCAGGTGGGCGACGAGACCCAGGAGCGCTTCCTGGACGAGGCTGCCGGACCGCTGTTGGAGAAGTTGCGCGCCGCGTCCAGCTGACCGTCGACTACGCACGAGACCCCGATCGAGATCCTCGATCGGGGTCTTGTCGTCGTGCGGCCGGTTTGTCGTGAAACGTGGCTACGGAGCCAGGCGCGGCAAATTCTTCGAGATGCTCGACGTCAGTGCCTTGCCGACGACTGCGGCCATACCGGGAATCGGTGCGTCGAATCCGATCGTGTAATACAGCTCGGTTCCGCCGTCGGTGGTGGGCGTGAGCTTTTGCACGCCCCAGTGGCCGCTGAGCGGACCGCCCTTGGTGATGCGGTACTCGATGAGCGTGTTCGGCTTGGAGACGGTCGTGGTCTCCTCGAACGCGGGGAGCGGACCCAGCTTCAGGCTGCGGGCCGATCCGACGCCGTTGCGGGTGGTGTCGCCGTCGCGCACGCGCTTGATCTTTGCCATGAACAGCACGCCCAGGTTCTCGTGCTCGGACAGCGCCGCGAAGACGACGTCGGGGGGAGAGGCGAACCGGTGCTTCACATGTACGCGGGTGGGTGTCGGCATGACTCACAGTAGCGTCGATCAGGCAAAGAAAAAGGACCCACACGAGTGGGTCCTTTTCTCTGTCCAACTGTCGGGGTGGCGGGATTCGAACCCACGACCTCTTCGTCCCGAACGAAGCGCGCTACCAAGCTGCGCCACACCCCGTGTACCGCTGGAGAAGTCTAACTCACGACTGCCTCGGAACGCGAAACGCCCTCGTCGGAGACATTTTTCGGGCCCTTTCTGGAGGCCGGAGTCAGTGTGATCAGGGTGGCCTCGGGTCGGCAGCAGAACCGCGCCGGCGCGTAGGGCGAGGTTCCGATGCCCGCGGAGACGTGCAGCTGGGTGTGCGCGCCCCACTTCGACGGCCCCTTGACCCGCGAACGGTCGATGTCACAGTTGGTCACCAACGCGCCGTAGAACGGCAGGCACAACTGACCGCCGTGGGTGTGCCCGGCGAGGACGAGGTCGTAACCGTCCTGGGCGAACCTGTCCAACACCCGCGGCTCCGGCGAATGCGTGATGCCGAGGCGCAGGTCGGCCAAGGGATTCGGCTGACCGGCGATGGTGTCGTATCGATCGCGCTTCAGGTGGGGATCGTCGACGCCCGCCGCCGCGATGCGTACCCCGGCAACCTCGAGTTCGCGGCGCACATGCGTGACGTCGAGCCAACCTCGCTCGGAGAACGCCGCCCGCAGATCGCGCCACGGTAGCGATTCACCCGTCGTGCGCTTGTGGTTCTTGTCGAAGTACTTGAACGGGTTCTTCGGCTTCGGCGCGAAGTAGTCGTTGCTGCCGAACACGAACAGGCCCGGCCGGCCGAGCATCGGACCCAGTGCCTGCACGACGCTCGGGACCGCGCGTTGGTGGGAGAGGTTGTCTCCGGTATTGACCACCAGATCGGGCTCGAGCCGGTCCAGTTCACGGAGCCAGTTCTGCTTCATCCGCTGGCCGGGCATCATGTGCAGGTCGCTGATGTGCAGCACCCGCAAGGTCGCCGAACCCGGCTCGAGCACGGCCATCGACGTCTCGCGCAGCGTGAATGCATTGCGTTCGATCAGCGTGGCGTAACCGAGGCCCAACGCGGCGGCACCTGCCGTTCCGATCACCGAACTCTTCACCGGTGACGCTCTCACGGCATCTCGCGCGTGCTCGGCAACAGAGCGCACCGTCGTGGAGGCACTGCGCAGTTGGTTCGAGGTATTGCGCAGTTGCGTCGTGGAACGGAGAAACGAGGGACTGAATTGTGCGGACACCTCATCCACGATACGGCAGCAACCCGATATGAACGTGCGAGCCGACGACTGTTCCGCGTAGCGTTTCCGGCATGTCCGAACTCAAGGCCCGTCTCCGTACCGACCTCACCGCAGCGATGAAGGCGAAGGACAAACTCCGCCTGGCAACGCTGCGCATGATCCTCGCCGCCATCCAGACCGAGGAGGTCTCCGGTAAGGAGGCCCACGACCTCACCGACGACGACGTTCTCAAAGTGCTTGCCAAGGAAGCGAAGAAGCGCGGCGAATCGGCGGAGATCTACACACAGAACGGACGCGGCGAACTCGCTGCCAACGAGCATGCAGAGGCTCAGATCATCAACGAGTACCTGCCCACTCCGCTGACGGACGAGGAACTGGCCACCATGGTCGACACCGCCATCGCGCAGGTTGCCGAGGATCTGGGGGAGCGGCCGGCGATGAAGCAGATGGGCCAGGTCATGAAGATCGCGTCGGGTCTGGCCGCAGGCAAGGCCGATGGCTCGCGGCTGTCGAAGGCCGTCAAAGACCGCTTGTAGTGCGCTGCGCGCAGTGGTGCGGTTATGTGCCCCAGGAGGGCCGTAACCACACCACTGCCGCAGGCACTAGCGAGGTGCCGTCAACCCGGGGATTGCCGGAATCTGGATGCCCGGGGGTAGGTCCGGTATGCGAATACTCGGGAGCGCAGGTGCCGGAGCCGGTCGAACCGAGCCGTCACTGACGTAGATCGTGATGTTCGCTCCCGGTACCGCGCTGCCCGACGGAGACGTCGACACCACGGTGCCGCGGGCAGCCTGGTCGGCCGTCATCACCGCCGTCACCTGGAAGCCCGCACCCTGCAGCGTGGACGTCGCCGAGGACTGGCTCTGGCCGCTCACATCGGGAACCTGGCCGTTGGCCGAGCCGCGGACGTACTTCTGGTCGACGGGTGGCAACGTCACGGGTCCGAAGTTCGTGGCGATCGGGCTCATGGCGTCGAACCACGTCCGTGCCGGCTCGTTGCCGCCGAACAGGTTGCCCGATCCACAGGGTCGCAGCGGGAAGGAACAGATCTCGCTGGGCGTCGGTGAGTCGCCGTAGGTGTACACGGCGGCGGCGTAGTTGTTGGTGAATCCGAGGAAGCCCGAGGATCGGTTGGACTCGGTCGTTCCGGTCTTACCGGCCATCGGCAGGCTCCAGCCGACCGAAGCAGCGGCGGACGACGACGTGCCGCCTGCCTGGTCGTCCTTGCTCATCGCGTTGGCCAGGGTGTTCGCCAAACCGGGCTCGACGACCTGCTCACACGTCTGGTGAGCGACCGGTACGGGCTTGCCGTCGCGGTCGAAGATCGAATCGATCGGCGTGGGCGGGCACCATTTGCCACCGGACGCCAACGTGGCAGCCACGTTGGACAACTCCAATGGGTTGACCCAGGTGGGCCCGAGGGTGAACGAGCCGAGATTCTGACTCTTCTGGAAGTCGGCCATCGACTGCTCGGTGCCCGACGAACCCGGGTCGTTGTACGAGCGCAGGCCCAGGCGCACGGCCATGTCGACGGTCGGCGTGACGCCCACGGACTCGATCAGCTTGACGAATGCGGTGTTGGGGGACTGAGCCAGTGCGTCGGTGATGGACAGCGCGGGTGGGTAGTTGCCCGCGTTCTCCACGCAATACGTGGAAGGGGGGCAGCCCCGGGCACCGCCGTCGCCGACACCCTTGACCTCGACGCGTTTGGGAACCTGCAGCGTGGCGCTGGTGCCCAGTCCTCGCTCCATGGCGGCGGCGGTGGTGAAGACCTTGAAGATCGAGCCCGCTCCGTTGCCGACGAGGGAGTGCGGCTGCGGTTGCACGGTCTCGTTCTCGTCGCCGTTGAGGCCGTAGGTGCGGCTGCTGCCCATCGCGAGGATGCGGTGTTGATCCTGCCCCGGTGCGACGACGTTCATGACCGTGGCGACGCCGTCCAGGTCCGGGCTGGTGTTCTCGACCAGCGCGGCCTTGGTGGAGTTCTGCACGGCCGGATCGAGTGTCGTGCGGATGAGGTATCCGCCCTTGTCGATCTGCTCCTGGCTGATGCCGGCCTCGGCAAGGTACTCCAGTGCGTAGTCGCAGAAGAACCCGCGGTCACCTGCCGCGATGCATCCGCGGGGCAGGGTCTGCGGCACCGGCAGCACGCCCAGTGGCTCGGACTTGAGTGCCTCGAGCTCCGCGGCGCGTTCGGGAAGGTTCTGAATCATCGTGTCGAGCACGGTGTTCCGCCGCTCGATCACGCCCTCCTCGTTGGTGTACGGGTTGAGGGCCGAGCTGGACTGCACCATGCCGGCGAGCATTGCTGCCTGGACGGCGCTGAGCTGGCTGGCGTCGATGCCGAAATAGGTCTGGGCCGCGTCCTGGATGCCGAACGACGCGTTACCGAACGGCACCAGGTTGAGGTAGCGGGTGAGGATCTCGTCCTTGGTCAGTTCCTTGTCGAGCGTCAACGCCATCCGGATCTCGCGGATCTTGCGGGCGGGAGTCGTCTCGATGGCTGCGCGGCGCTCGGCGTCGGTCTTGGCCACCACGAGCAGTTGGTAGTTCTTCACGTACTGCTGATCGATGGTGGACGCGCCCTGCTCCACCTGGCCGCTGGTGGTGTTGGTCAGGAACGCACGCAGCGTGCCCTGCCAGTCCACGCCTCGGTGCTCGGCGAAGCGGCGGTCCTCGATCGAGACGATGGCGAGCTTCATCTCGTTGGAGATCTGGTCGCTCGGTACTTCGAAGCGGCGCTGTTCGTAGAGCCAGGCGATGGGAGCGCCGTTGATGTCCGTCATCGTCGAGACGGCCGGTACCGCGCCCTCGACCAACTCGGCCGAGACGTTGTCGACGGTATCGGCGGCGCGGTTGGAGGCGTACCCGAACCCTCCGGCCAAGGGGAACATCACGCCGGCGACCAACGCACCGGCGAGTGCTGAACATCCGGCGAGCTTCGCCACGGTTTTTCCGACTGACACAGGACACAGCGTACGTGGGTGCTGCTCGCACCGGCATCAGGCCGCAGGCTCTGTGTGCTGCGCCCCTGCTCGGGACGGCCGTACCAGAAATGTGACCCCGCCGTCTTGCATTCGCGGCCCGCGTTGACCTAAATTATGAGCACGGTGTGATTCACGTAACACTTGATAATGATTGTGGGGCAGCTCTTAGAATTTGTGCTTCGTCAGCGAGGTACAAAGTTCCTTGGAGCCTCCGGGTCGTCCAGCGAGGGCGACCGACACGCAAAGGGGTATCCGCATGCACACGACAACCGCGCCGACGCGACTCGATGTAGAAGAAGCAGAAGCACGCATCGCCTGGGTGTCGCACGCCCGCTGCAAGGGCACGGATCCGGATCAGCTCTTCGTTCGGGGTGCAGCGCAGCGCAAGGCCGCCACGATCTGCCGGCACTGCCCGGTACTCATGCAGTGTGGTGCGGATGCACTCGACAACCGAGTCGAGTTCGGTGTGTGGGGCGGAATGACGGAACGCCAGCGCAGGGCGCTGCTCAAGCAGCACCCCGAGGTCGACTCCTGGTCGGAGTTCTTCGAGAGCCAGCGTCAGCAGCAAGCCGCGATCTAGCCGCTTGCCGCGGCCGAGTCAGCCCCTGCGGGTCAGCTGATCGGCCACGGCCCGCAGCGCCGCGAGGTCGGAGACCTCGAACGGCAGAGACGGAACACCGACGATGGGCACGCGGGGGTGCGCACCGGTGAAGCGTCGAAGCAACCGCACTTCACGCGCTGCCGTCACGGCACGTTGCGCGTGAATGCGCAGGACTGCAGCAGTGAGCTCCGCGCCGGGCTCCTCGATCCGATCGAGCAGGTCGGCGGCCGTGGCAGCGTGATCGGCCTGCATAGACGACAGAGTCGGATGCGTCCGGTTCACGACCAATCCCGCCAACGGCATCTTCTCGGCCGAGAGGCGTTCGACGAAGAACGCTGCTTCACGCAATGCGTCGGGTTCCGCGGCAGCAACCACGAGGAAGCTGGTGCCGTCCTCGCGTAGCAACTGATAGGTGCGCGTTGCACGTTCACGGAATCCGCCGAACATCGAATCCAGCGACTGCACGAAAGCCGATGCGTCGGAAAGCATCTGGCTTCCGATGACGGTGGAGACGCCGCGCATCGCCAGGCTCATCGCGCTGGTGACGACCCGGGTGATGCCGCGGCCGGGGGCGGTGAGCAGCCGGATGAACCGGCCGTCGAGGAACGAACCGAGCCGCTGCGGCGCATCGAGAAAATCCAGTGCGTTGCGCGACGGGGGCGTGTCCACCACGATCAAATCCCACGACTTGTCCAGGGACAACTGCCCCAGCTTCTCCATCGCCATGTACTCCTGCGTGCCCGAGAAGGACGACGCCACAGTCTGATAGAAGGGGTTGGCCAGGACCTGCTCGGCCTTCTCCGGCGTCGAATGCTCGATGACCATCTCGTCGAACGTCCGCCGCATGTTCAGCATCATCGCGTGCAGCTCGCCCTTGGCACCGGCCCCCAACTTCACCGGCTGCGGGCTGTTGTCCAGATCGCCGAGCCCGAGAGCCTGAGCCAGTCGGCGGGCCGGGTCGATCGTCAAGACGACCACCTTCCTGCCCTGCTCGGCTGCACGTAGGGCCATCGCGGCTGCCGTCGTCGTCTTGCCGACCCCGCCTGCCCCACAGACCACGACGATGCGCGACGTGGGATCGGTCAGAATTCGGTCGACGTCGAGTTCGGTTGCTACTGGTCGAGTCATCGGACACCCTGTTCTGCCAGCTTGGCGGCGAGCTCGTACAAGCCGCCGAGATCCACACCATCGGCCAACATCGGCAACGACATGCGCGCGACGTCGAGTTCGTCGAGCGTGGTTGCGCTCTCCACCTGAGCCGAGAGCGTCGAGGCATGCTCGATCGATTCCGTGAGCAATCCCGCGAAATCGGCCTCGGAGAGCGTGATTCCGGTCTTGGCGAGACCGTCCTGGATGGCCGCGGCGTCGATGTCGCCCTCGGCGATGGCGTCGAGCGAGTCGCTGGGCAGGAACGTCGGTTCGGTGCGGTTGACGACGACGGTACCCAGCTGCAGATCTGCGGCCGCGAGCTCGCGCACCGCGTCGGCTGTCTCCTGTACCGGCAGTGCCTCGAGCAACGTGACCAGATGTACGACGGTCTCTGCCGAGTGCAGCAACCGCACGACGCCCTCGCTCTGCGAACGCACCGGGCCGCCCTTGGCCAGATCGGCCATGGCCTTGGTGACGTCGAGGAAGTTTCCGATGCGGCCCGTCGGCGGCGAGTCCACGACCACCTCGTCGTACGCGCGGTTGCCCTTCTTGTCGGTCCGCACCACGCATTCCTTGACCTTGCCGGTCAGCAGGACGTCACGCAGGCCGGGGGCGATGGTCGTCGCGAACTCGATGGCACCGATCTTGCGCATCGCGCGGCCGGCGAAACCGAGGTTGTAGAACATGTCCAGGTATTCGAGGAACGCGGTCTCGATATCGATCGCCAGCGCATAGACCTCGCCGCCGCCGTCTGCGGAGGCCACGCGCGTCTCGACCGGCGGCAGCTGCGGCACGTCGAAGAGCTGCGCGATGCCCTGCCTGCCTTCGACCTCCACCAGCAGGACGCGTCGGCCACCTGCGGCGAGCGCGAGCGCCAACGCGGCGGCGACCGTCGACTTTCCGGTCCCACCTTTGCCGGACACGAAATGCAGCCGCGCGGCATCTGCCTTCGCCGGCCATCCCTCTTGGTTCGATGTACCCACGTCTCGACCATATAGAGACGCGATGCCGGTCGTCGGACAGAACCGATAATCACCTGATCGCAGTGACGCACCCCTCGTACTCCGGTGGGCGATAGGCTTCGGGTCATGAGCGAAAAGATCATCTGGGAGTACTTCACCGCACCGGTACTGATTCATGCCACCAAGCAGATTCTCGACAACTACGGCTCCGAGGGCTGGGAGCTCGTGACGATCATGGCGGGACCGAACGGCGGCGACACGCTGGTCGCGTACTTCAAGCGTCCGAAGGCCTGAGCGCAGATGGCCGCCTGGAGTGAACGACTGTCCGAGCTGGGCATCGAGTTACCTGAGGTCGTCCCGCCGTTGGCGGCGTATGTCCCTGCGATACAGGTGGGTTCCCTCGTCTACACCTCCGGTCAGCTACCGATCGTGGACGGGAACCTGACGTCCGTGGGCAAGGTCGGCACCGACGTCTCGGCGGAGGACGCCACTGCCGCGGCGCGTATCTGCGCCTTGAACGCGCTCGCTGCGGTGCATGCGCTGGTCGGTATCGACTCGGTCGCGCGCGTGGTCAAAGCAGTCGGCTTCGTCGCCTCCGCGGAGGGATTCACCGGTCAGCCCGGTGTCGTCAACGGAGCATCGAACGTCATCGGTGACATCTTCGGCGATGCAGGCAAGCACGCCCGCTCGGCCGTCGGTGTCGCTGAATTGCCGCTCGGCGCGTCGGTGGAAGTGGAGCTCATCGTCGAACTGCGGTAGTCGACGTGCCGTGCAGCGCAGCGCAGGTCTCGTCGACGGCCGAACGCAGTATGTCGGCGTACCGGGCGTGATCGGGGATCGTCGTCGGACAGGCCGTCACACAGACGGTAACGACGTCCCCGTAGCCGTACACGGCGTGCGTGATGCTGCAGCCCGGGCCCAACGACGCGACGCCCGCGCACACCCGCGCCCGGCTCGACCCCAACTCGAGGTCCAGACCGGTTCTGTTGACGCTGGTCACCACGGTATGGCCGGTGACACGCTCGGGCCTACCGGTGCGCGGGGCGACCCGTCGAGCACGGCGGCCGAAGCCGAGCAGTAGAGCCGCGGGATAGAGCTCGGCCGACCGAGTGGCGTCGATGTGGCGTGGATCGTCGACGCGAGCACGCTGCAGGGTCAGCGCGTGCGCTACCGCCGTTGCTCGTTCGGATGCATCGGTGAGCTCGAGATGCAGATCGACGGCAGCCGGGACGGTGCGATTGATGGCGGGCCAGTCCGTCGACGTCCCGATCGCCATGGGCACTGCGGCGCGGATGCGGGTGTCGTCCCCCTCTCCACACGCAGTGAGATACGAGTTCAAGGCCGCGCCGACGGCGGTGAGCGCAGTGACCGTGACTGTGGTCGATCCGCCCGTCCACTGCGACCTCGGGAACTGCAGCACGTGCACCACCCTGGTCCCGTCGGGGTCGGCGTTGATGCACGTGGTCGCGATAGGCGCGGGAGCAACCAACTCCCCGGACCGCACGGCGTCGAGATACGTCCGCTGTGCCCGCACCATCCTTAGCTGCGACCGCGCCCAGCGGTACGGCAGGAGTGCGGTCGCGGCAACCGCGTCCCGTACGGGTCGTGGGCGCGAGACGACGGGGTCGTCGGGGAACGTGACGACGTCCGTCACGTCGTCTCGTCCGAAGAGAGCACGCACGATGCGGGTACCGGCGGACCCGTCGGACAATGCGTGGCTGACCTGAACGATCACGACGGTGGCCGCCCCTCGAATACCGTCGACGCCCGTCAGGCCGCGGCCCACGTGCACGGTCCATGCCTGTGTCGTTGCATCGACCGGAACGCACGCGCGCTCGGCCAGAAACGAATTCAGTGTGTGTCGGCCGTGCGAGAGATCGTGGTCGACCAGGTGGTCACGGGGCGGCGTCGGATCCCGAATCCACCGCGGGTACTCCAACGAACCCAACGCGTCGCCGATTCGTATCTGCAGCCGGGGAATCGATCGAGCACGTTTCTCGACGTGGGCGACGACGTCCTCGAACGTCGGTGGCTCGTGGTCCCCGGAGTCGAAGACGAACGTCGCGTACTGGTCCATCGAGCGATGCGGGACCGAGGTGTAGTGGAACATCGCATCTTTGACGTCCATAGTGGTCACGACGTCAGGGTGCCCACTGCCGCGCCTGATCAATCACCCTCTGCAAGTGCAGGCCTCGGTGTACCGAGCATTCGTGGTCGGTTCCCGTCTCGACCGACTCGAGAAATTCGTCCAGCAGGACGGCGAAACAGTCGATCGAGGAGGTGGATCGATCGGTGAGCGCCTCGACTCCGTCGCTGCCGCTCAGTTCGATGCGCATGAGCGACGGCATGATCGGCGTCCGCAGCGACAGCTGGACCGTGCTCCGGGCACCGCCCTCGTGTTCGAGTAGCACCGTCCAACTGTCCGACGCCACCGCGCGGTGCGAATACACAACGCGGGCAATGGTTCCCAGTGAGGCATCGAGGAGGTCGAACACATGGGGGCCGATGTCGAGGATTGCCCCGTCGTCATGTCGCCACCGAGAATCTGCGTATGCACCGCCGAGAATCGCGCCGGAGAACCAGGTTCCGGAGCCGGCAGCCCATGATCGGCCCGCTGTCGAGGCGAGGAATTGCCTTGTCTCCGGAGCGAATCGGAGTGTCAGGGTCACCATGGAGCGAACCCCGGCGGCTGTGACGGCCTCGGCGAGTTCCTCGGCCTCTGCCACCGAGGCGGCAATCGGCTTGTCCAGCAACACATGTTTGCCCGCTCGCGCCGCACGCAGTGCGTACCCCGCTTGCACGGCCGGCGGTACTGCGAACGCCACCGCGTCGACGGCGTCGAGCAGGGCTTCGAACGAGTCTAAGACCGGCGCGTTCAGCTCGGCCGCGGCTGTCGGTCTGCGCGCCCACACTCCGGTGAAATCGACGTCCGGGTGCGCGAGCAGTGCAGGTGCTTGAGTCTTGCGAGCCCAGGGGCCCGCCCCGACCAGTCCAATCTTCATGATTGTCGACGGTAGTCCGCATCCGCGCCGGTCGGGACGAGCCACCTACAGTATTCGAATGGCCGTTTCGAACTCCCAGCATCCCACATACGGATCACTCCGACAGGTGACGCCCACGGCGTCGGTTCTGCTCGCGGAGAACCCGGGCAAGATGACGCTCGACGGGACGAACACGTGGATTCTGCGTGCACCGGGGTCCGAGGAGTGCATCGTCGTCGATCCGGGTCCGAAGGACAAGGCTCATCTGGACGCCGTCGCCGCGTCGGGCACGGTGGCGTTGACCCTGGTGACGCATCGCCACGCCGATCACACGGGGGGTCTGAAGCGATTCCACCGCAAAACCGGAGCGCCGGTCCGGGCGGTGGGGGAGAAGTTTCTGTACGGCGGCGGAGAACTGCTGGCCGACGGCGAGCTCATCGACGCGGCGGGTCTGCGGATCCGGGTGCTGTACACGCCCGGTCACACGGCGGATTCGGTGAGTTTCGTGCTCGACGACGCAATCCTGACCGGAGATACGATTCTCGGCCGCGGCACGACGGTGCTCGATCCGAAGGACGGCTCACTCGCGGACTACCTGAAGTCCTTGGATCGGCTGGAAGCGGTAGGTGCCCAGAAAACGGTGCTGCCCGGGCACGGACCCGAACTGGCGAACGCCGCCGAGGTGGCGCGGTCGTATTGCGCGCACCGCCTGCAGCGGTTGGACCAGGTTCGCTCGGCACTCGCGGAGATCGGCGAGAACGCGAAACCGATGCAGGTGGTGCGCCACGTCTATTCCGACGTCGACAAGAAGTTGTGGCCGGCTGCGCGCATGTCGGTCAAGACGCAGCTGGCCTACTTGCGGGAGAACTAGCTGGATCGCTCGCTTTCGGCCTGCTTTGTCGCCGCGATGGCTCTGCCCGCGGACGGTGGTGTGCTGTGACGCTGGGCGTTCGACATGGTGTGTTCCGGGTACTCGAGAGCGGGAGGGGACGGAGTTCCCTCATCGAACCGGCACCCGAGAAAGGAGCACTGTCATGGGTAATGCAGCAAGCATGCTCGAGAGCTACCCGAAGGACCTGGGCGACATCGACACCACTGCGTTGGTTGCCTGCATCGAGGCGTGTACCGAATGCGCACAGATCTGTACAGCCTGCGCTGATGCGTGCCTCGGCGAGGACACCGTCGCTGAACTGACGTCGTGCATCCGCACAGACCTGGATTGCGCCGACCTGTGTGCGGCCACCGCCCGAATCCTCTCGCGCCAGACCGGGGACAACGCGACGGTCACGAAAGCGATAGTGCAGGCCTGCGCCGCTGCCTGCCAGGTGTGCGGCGACGAATGTGTCCAGCACGGTTCCCATCACGAGCACTGCCGGATCTGCGCAGAGGCGTGCCGCAACTGCGAGCGGGCCTGCCGAGATCTGCTCGCGGCTCTCGGCTGAGCGCTGCGCCGTCACCACTGGCACCTGATCACCACGGGCACCCGATCACCACCGGCACCTGATCACTGCTGCGCGTTCCGGTGTCCGTGGTCGGCAGCATAGGCATGGCAGATTTGCTCGAGCGTCCCGCCGGTGTGCAGATAGCGGGCATCGAGATGGTCGGTGAGTGACGACAGTTGCCGCTTGCTCCGGGCTGACGCACGGCGCACCTCCATCGCCGCCGAAGCCTCCCCCGCCAGAACCAGGGATGGGACGTTCGCGAGCATCGCGGCCAGGGACCGATCAGGATCACTCTCGCGGAAAAAGTAGGTTTCGCCGTACTGACGCACGTCGAACTCCGCGGTGATCAGCGTATCGGTGACACCGTCGAGCAGAGCGCACGCGATGCTCGCTTCCCCGTGTCGGGCGACCTCGGCCGAATCGGTGGTGGCCAGCAGGTACACACTCCGAGCCGCGGCACGCCGACGGATGAGGGCCGGGTAGATCTGCAGGATCCACGAGATGGCAGCGGTGAACAGCACGAACCCGATCAACGCCTGCAGCGGGATCAGCAACCGTAGCGCCGGATAAGCCGGGGTGATGTCGCCGTAGCCCAGGGTCGCCACGGTCACCAACGACAGATACAGCGCGGCCACCGGATCGGACGATGACTGTGGTTGCAGCGCCGAGGAAAAGTAGAAGCCGTCCGGCATGTGCGGCAGGTAGATCAGCGCCCACCCGGCCACGATCGATGCGGCCCACAGCAGCACGGTGGCAATCATGCCCAACGGCCCCGCCGACCCAAGCGCACGGCCGCGTGGGCCCACTCGCGCAGCGATCGCCCAGATGATCCGGAACATCGACCGACTGAGCGTGCCCAGCCCGGTCGGATGCCACAACGTCGCATAGATGTCTCTCAGCGCAAGCGCGATGAACGCCGCGCCGAGCAGAGTCAGTACCCACGTCACAACCAGCTACCCCTATCGTCTTCGCGCGAGTGCCCCGCTCTGCCACTGGCCCGGACGTACAGCGTGCGTCCGGCCGCGGCGGTGAGACCGAACGCCACTGTGCTCGCGGTCAGCACCAGCGTGCCGGCACCGAGTACCGCGTCGTCGACGCCGAGCCGATCTGCCTCCAGCGTCAGATAGAACAATGCCGATACCCCCACGGGCCCAAACCAACCGAGGTACAGCGCGTCCGGGAGCGGAAGGTGCAGCGGACGCCGCAACAGCAGCACGATCGGGATCCGACGAAGAAGCAGGACCGTGATCACCAGGGCGGGCACCTTCCATCCCAGCTGGCCCCATAGCTGCCATGGCAAAGCGGCACCGAGTAGGACGAACAGCGGCAGCACCACGAATCTGTTGACGGCTTCGTCGATCTCGACCTCGGAGGTTCGTTCGGTGCCAGTGCCGACGGCGTTGAAGGTCAGGCCTCCGACGAACACTGCCAGCACCCCATCGACGTGCAGGAGCCCGGCGGCACCGAGGATGCCCAGTGCCAGCACAACAGTGAACAACAAGGCCGGCCCGTGTGCGGTAGCGCCGTATCTGTCGCCCAGGCGCAGGGCCGCACCGCCGACCGCGCCGAGAATGGTACCGACAACGAGCGCTCCCAGCACCTGCCACATCGATTCGGCAACCGCAGTGCCGGCGCCCAGCGGACCGGCCACCGCGATCGCCGCGAGCACCAGAGGCAGCGCCAGACCATCGTTCGCGCCGGATTCCAGTGAGAGCAACTGGCGAGACCGGGCGGGCAGGTCACGCTCGGCCAGGTCCCCGGTAACCACACTCGATGCCAGCACCGGGTCGGTGGGGCAGATCGCGGCGCCGAACAACAGCGCCGCGGCCAACGGCAACCCGGCCACCGCCCATCCGAGACCTACCGACATGGCCGCCATCGCGGGCATGACCACCAGCAGCAGCACCGCCAGCACGCGTGCGTGGCGACGCACCGCGGTGACGGGATAACGCAACGCGACCGCCATGACGGAGATCGCCAACAGAATCCGGGCGAGCTCATGGAACAGACCGTGCTCCACGGTCACCGGTTCGATCGGCAAGGCACCGAGCAGCTGCGGGCCCAGCACTATCCCAGCGACCAGGCCCAGGAGCGGTTCCGACAGTGGCAGTCTGCGCAGTGCCGACGACATAGCTGCCACCACCACCCCGAGCACGCCGACCACAATGAGAAGGACATCGATGCGCATGTCAGTCGTGTTCCCGGATCCGCGCGCCGCAATCGTGCTCGGCTTCAACGATCGCGCGGTGCCGGGTCGTGGTGGCGTTCGGAGGTGACGTCGCTGGGTGAAAATGCCCAAATCTGATCTATCGACGTGCTCACCCGTGTGGCTCCGCACATGAGGGTGGGTCTCCTCCGATGCTGGTGGTCTCGGACCACACACCAGCGACCCGAAGGAAACCCGCGAACTCATGCTTACCAGGCTGCTGGTGTGGGTATTTTCATCGAGTGTGGTTCGATAACGGGTCCGGTCTGCTGCGTGTGATTCTTGTCGGTGCGGCCGCCTATGTTTGGCTGGTATTCGTGCTGCGGGTCTCCGGCAAACGAACCTTGGCCAAACTCAACGCCTTCGACCTCATCGTCACTGTCGCTCTTGGATCGACATTGGCAACAATCCTGCTCAGCTCCGAGGTGGCGTGGGCCGAGGGCGCGGTGGCCTTGGTGCTGCTGGCCGCACTGCAGTATCTGACGGCCCTGCTCTCCTCCCGCAGACCCCGCATCGCCCTGGCGCTCACCGCCGGCCCCACCCTGCTCCTCGAGCACGGCGTGATACTCGACGGTGCTCTGAAAAAGCAACGGATCCGCCCGGATGAAGTACGGCAAGCGGTGCGGGCCTCCGGGTTCGGTGACCTGACTCAGGTTGCGGCAGTAGTGCTCGAAACCGACGGCACCCTCAGTGTCATCGGGCGAGAAAAACACGGTAACGGCTCAGCCCTCAGCAATGTCCCCCCGCCTCGATAGCCGACCACGAGCGCTCGACAAGGACGCAGCTGTCGCCGGTCTGCTCCGCACCCGCGTGATGCTCGATTGTCGACCGAAGGCGACATACGGTCGAGCTCGCCGGCCCAGCCTTACTGAGTCTCCAGCGGAGTGAGCCACAGAATGATGATGTGGGAACCGCTGTCTTACCGAGGTGAAGAAATCGGCTGTACGAGCGGTCGGTGGCGGCCGCGAGTCGAGTGTGAAGCTCGGTCCGAGTGATCTCTAGCGCGCGCGGCGGGCCAGACGCTCGGAGTCCGAGATCAGGACGGACTTGCCTTCGAGCCGTAGCCATCCGCGGTGTGCGAAGTCTGCCAGTGCCTTGTTGACGGTCTCACGCGATGCTCCGACGAGCTGAGCGATCTCTTCCTGCGTCAGGTCGTGGGTGACGCGCAGCGATCCCGCTTCCTGGGTGCCGAAGCGCTGCGCGAGCTGCAGCAACGCCTTCGCGACGCGTCCGGGGACGTCGGTGAAGATGAGGTCGGCCAGGTTGTTGTTGGTGCGGCGCAACCGGCGAGCCAGCACGCGCAGCAACTGCTCGGCGATCTCGGGGCGCTGGTCGATCCAGTCCTTGAGGGCAGCGCGGTCCATGCTCACCGCGCGCACCTCGGTGACCGTGGTGGCCGAGGAGGTACGTGGGCCGGGGTCGAAGATCGACAGCTCACCGAACATGTCCGACGGTCCCATGATCGTCAGCAGGTTCTCGCGGCCGTCGGGGGAGCGTCGTCCGAGCTTGATCTTGCCCGAGACGATGATGTAGAGCCGGTCTCCGGGCTCACCCTCGTTGAACACGACGTGTCCGCGGGGGAAATCGACAGGCTGCAGCTGCTTCGTCAGCGCCGCAACCGCAGAGGGTTCGACTCCTTGGAAGATGCCGGCCCGTGCCAGGACGTCGTCCACTTGCGCTCCTTTTGGGATGTCGGTGATGCGGCAACCCGCACCCCCGAAAGCGTTTGTACATACTCGTCACCCGCCAAATCGCGCGTGCAATTCAGGCGTCGATGCCGATGCAATGTTCAAACACAACAATTACCTCAGGGGAGTCTACTTCGACTCGGCCGAAACCGAGTGATCGACGCCACCACAGGTTGCCAGAGGAACGGTACGTCTGTTCGCGTTCACCATAAATTCATCGAAATGTGGACAAATGGGTGCTCAGCTGGCCCGTTGGTCGACCATGCCGTCGCGTGTGTCGATGGTGCGCGGAGGAGTCTGTCGACGCTTACGGGTGTTGAAGCGGGCCAGTGCATGCGGAAAGCCTTCGTTGGCCAGAGTGGCGACCTCGGACTTGCTCGCCTTGTCGAGGAATTCCTGAACTTCCTGCTCTCGGACGCCGAGCTTGCTGAGCCGGAACTCCACCCGTTCCATCGCGAGTGCGAAGAGCATGAGTAGTACCGGAAAGAGCACCACGGCGAGTCCTTGCATACCGGCCAGTTAACACCGAAAAGATCTCGATACAAACACGGTCCGCCGCTGCCACAGCGAACGTTACGCATTCTTGTCCGTACAGTTGGGGAGTGGAATCGACAGCTCCGAAACGTCCCGACGTGCGCAAACGCGAGGAGACGCACCTCGGGCTGGTGCGCCGAGCTCGGCGGATGAACCGGACGCTCGGGGTCGCCTTTCCGCACGTGTACTGCGAACTCGACTTCACCACGCCTCTCGAACTCGCCGTCGCGACCATCCTGTCCGCGCAGTGCACCGACAAGCGCGTCAACATGGTCACCCCCGCACTGTTCGTGAGATACCGCACAGCTCGCGATTACGCCGAGGCCGACCGGACCGAACTCGAGGAGTTCATCCGCACCACGGGGTTCTATCGCAACAAGGCAAACTCGCTGATCGGACTCGGGCAGAAGTTGCTGGAGAACTTCGACGGTGAAGTCCCCGCTTCCCTGAAGGATCTCGTGACGTTGCCCGGCATCGGCCGAAAGACGGCCAACGTCGTGCTCGGCAACGCGTTCGACGTACCCGGAATCACCGTCGACACCCATTTCGGTCGGCTCGTCCGGCGCTGGCAGTGGACCGAGGAGCAGGACCCGGTCAAGGTCGAGCACGCCGTCGGCGCTCTCATCGAACGCAAGGAGTGGACTCTGCTCTCGCATCGAGTGATATTCCACGGCCGACGCGTCTGCCATGCCCGCACGCCTGCGTGCGGGGTCTGCGTCCTCGCGAAGGACTGCCCGTCGTTCGGGGCGGGGCCCACCGATCCTGCGACCGCAGCCGCGTTGGTGAAGGGTCCGGAAACCGATCACCTGCTCGCCCTCGCCGGAATCGTGTCGTGAACAAGGCTGCTCTTCGCTGGTCACTGGTTGCGCTGATTCTCGTAGTGGGGATGGTCTACGCGTTGTGGCCCCGCAGTGACTCTCCGGTAGCTCAGCCCTCGGACGGGCCCGGTTCGGGGCAGCGGGGACCCTCGACGGCCGAGCGCCGCGCCGCCGACACACCCGAGGCTCTCGCACCGTTGCGGCAGGACGCCGCGCTTGCCGCATGTCCGGCGGCGTCGGGCAATTCAGCGTCGGACAATTCAGCCTCGGGCACTGCGGCGGGCCCGTTGACGGGAATCACGCTCGAATGCATCGGCGACGGCTCCTATCTGGACGTCGGCCAGGCGTTGGCCGGCCGTCCGGCACTGCTCAACATCTGGGCCTACTGGTGTGGACCCTGCGCCGAAGAGTTGCCGTACCTGCAGCAATACGCCGAACGAGCAGGCGACGCGATCACGGTCGTCACGGTGCACAACGACCCCAACGAGGCGAACGGCCTGACGCGGCTCACCGATTACGGCGTCACCCTGCCCGGAGTTCAGGACGGCGGCGGCCGTGTCGCGGCCGCGGTGGGTGCACCGAACGTGCTGCCCGTTTCCGTTTTGATATCTGCAGATGGCACTGTCGCCAAGGTGCTGCCACAACCTTTCGACAGCGTCGACGACATCGCCGACGCCGTACGCGTGAACCTCGGTGTCGACTCGTGAGCGTTCCCGAGTGGCTCGGCCGCATGGTCGAGGTTGCCAGCGGTGCGGGCGGACTGACCGACACCACCGGCATCAACCCGGTACTGCAACGACAGGCGCAGCCGGCCGAGAGCTCCCGATCCGCAGCTGTTCTGGTGCTCTTCGGCGGCACTCCCGTCGTCGACCCCTCCTCACCCGGCGGACTGCCCGCCGATGCCGACGTGCTTCTCACTCAGCGCGCGTCGACGCTGCGTGATCACAGCGGTCAGATCGCCTTCCCCGGCGGTGCCACCGACCCGGGCGACGACGGGCCCATCGGAACGGCGCTGCGCGAGGCACAGGAAGAGACCGGACTCGATCCGGCCGGTGTGCTGCCGCTGGCGACGATGCCCGGGATCTACGTTCCGCCGTCGCGCTTCGACGTGGTCCCGGTGCTCTCCTACTGGCACAGCCCGAGTCCGGTTCGGGTGGTCGACGCGGGCGAGACCGAGCGGGTGGTGCGAGTTCCGTTGCGGGAGTTGCTGGATCCGGACAACAGATTTCAGGTGCGCCACCCCGCCGGATACCAGGGCCCGGCCTTCTCGGTCCAGGGAATGCTGGTGTGGGGTTTCACGGGCGGTATTCTGGCGGGCCTGCTCGCTGTATCGGGCTGGGAGTCCGAGTGGGACACGGGGGACATACGTGATCTGGAGGCCAGCTTGACTGCGGTAGGAGCGAGGCTCGATCGGTGACGGGTTCAGGGTGGGTCGATATTGCGGTGGTTGTCGTCGCGTTGATGGCGGCAACGTCGGGTTGGCGGCAGGGGGCGGTGGCGTCGGCGCTGGCGTTTCTGGGTGTCGTGCTCGGGGCGGTCGCCGGAATTCTGGTGGCACCGCACGTTCTCGAACACGTCGACGGAACGCGAACGCGGGTGTTCGTCGGTATTGCGCTGATCGTGATGCTGGTGATCGTCGGTGAGGTCGCCGGTATGGTCCTCGGGCGCGCACTGCGCAGTGGAATACATTCGCGCGGAGCCAGATCGGTGGACAGCACTATCGGGGCCGGGTTGCAGGCCGCAGCCGTGCTTGCTGCCGCGTGGCTGCTCGCGATTCCGCTGACGTCGTCGTCGCAGCCCGAGGTCGCCAGTGCCGTGCGTGGCTCGACCGTCCTGGGCAAGGTCGACGAGGTTGCGCCCGACTGGCTTCGCCAGGTGCCGAAAGAATTCTCGGCGCTGCTCGACACCTCCGGGTTGCCGGACGTCATCGGCCCGTTCGGACGCACCCCTGTCGCGGACGTCGCCGCACCGGATTCCGGTATCGCAGCGGGGCCGATTCCGTTGGCCTTGCAGGCCAGCGTCATCAAGGTCAACGGCATCGCGCCGAGCTGCCAGAAGGCGCTCGAGGGCTCGGGCTTCGTTGTCGGATCGGATCTGGTGATGACCAACGCGCACGTCGTCGCCGGTACCTCCGAGGTGACGGTCGATTCGCCGAACGGGCCTCTGGTGGCCGACGTCGTGTTGTTCGACTCCGAGGAAGACATTGCAGTGCTTCGGGTTTCGCAGCTCCAAGCGCCGGTGCTGGCGTTCGCGTCGTTGCCTGCCGAATCCGGCACCGACGCCATCGTGCTCGGCTACCCCGGCGGCGGACCGTACACCGCGAGCTCGGCGCGCATCCGCGAGATCATCAACCTCAGCGGACCGGATATCTACCGCACGGGAACCGTCCAACGCGAGGTCTACACCGTTCGCGGATCGGTGCGGCAGGGCAATTCCGGTGGACCGCTGGTCAACTCGTCCGGCGAGGTACTCGGCGTCGTGTTCGGTGCGGCAGTCGACGACCCCGACACCGGATTCGTGCTGACTGCGTCGGAGATCGCGGACGAGCTCGCGCAGAGCTTCGATGCCCCGGTGCCGGTGGGTACCGGCGACTGCATCGTCTAGCTCTCGCGTACGACTCGCAGAATTTCCTCGGACACCACGTCGGGTGCCTCCTGGTGCACGTAGTGCCCCACGTCGCGCACCGTTCGACGCGTCAGCCCCGGTGCCCAGTGCCGATCTCTGTCGAGGGTGGTGGGCAGGACGTACGGGTCGAGGTCGCCGCTGATCTGCGCGACGGGAATCGACGTGCGCACGTCCACCGCGTCCATGAAGCGGCGTCCGTCGGAGCGGAATTGGCTGCGGAACGCCCAGCGCTGATATTCGAGCGCACTGTGGGCGGCACCGGGAATGCGGATGGCAGAGCTCATCTTGGCTACGGTGTCCGCGAAATCCTCGGTGCCCTGCCACACGGACCCGGCGCGACTACGCATCAGCTCCTCCACCGCGACACCACCTCGACGCGTCAGCAGTCTCTCGGGACGCAGCGGCACCTGGTAGCGAACGAAGTGCGGCAGCAGCGCGGCGCGTTGTGCGGAATCCTTCAACACGGCGCGGCGCAGAGAGATGGGGTGCGGGGCATTGATGAGCACCATCGAGCGCACCATGCGCGGGTGCAGTGCCGAGCCGGCCCAGCACACCAGCCCGCCGTCGGCATGGCCGACGAACGTGGCGTTCGGGTAGCCCAGCGCGCGGATCAGTCCGACGATGTCGCCGGCCAGGGTCCAGCCGTCGTATCCGCGTGGGGGTTTGTCGGTGTCGCCGTAGCCGCGTAGGTCGACGGCGATGGCTCGGACCCCGGACTCGGCCAGGGCGCTCAGCTGGTGTCGCCACGAATACCAGAAGTCGGCGAAGCCGTGCAGCAGAACCACCAGCGGTGCGTCCGGTGCGTGCTCGCCGACCTCCACGATGTGGAACCGAATTCCGTTGGCGTGAATATCACGATGGATCCACTGTCCCGGATATCGGGCCGTGGACGGATCGGGCTGATTCATACTGCTCGATTCGCCGGGCTGCTACTTCTTGTAGCCGGGGACTCCGGGGATGGAATCGTGCTGGTTCGGCAGCACCGTCGACGCCTGCTTGAGCGAGTCGATGGTCTTCTCGGGCTTACGCAGCTTCTTGACCCTGCGGTAGCCCAGGAATCCGAACAGCGCGGCAGCCAGCACCATGAATGCGAACACGATGAGGAAGGCGGCCCAGCGGTAGAGCCACACGTCGAGCAGTTCGGCGGCGAAGAAGAAGAAGAAGAAACTGCTGAACAGCAGCACCGTCAGCGCGATGATGAAGAAGACGCTGCCCTGCAGCCCCTTCTTGACCTCGCCGGTGACCTCTGCCTTGGCGAGAGCGACTTCGGCGCGCACGAGCGTCGAGACCTGAGTGGTGGCGTCCTTGACGAGGTTGCCGATGCTGGCGCTACCAGGGGTTCGGGCATCGACGTCGGTCAGAGGTATCGACGAAATCGTGTTCGGGACGCCGTTTCCGTATCCCTTGTCATTGCTGACGCTCAACTCTCGACCCCTTGTAATCGCTTTGCTCGGTGTTGCGGAAGATCGTATCGACAGTAGTGCCTGAACAGGTTAACCGTTCCGCGACGGGCGAGCGTCGCTCGGCCCGTCGATGGGTACCTCTCCGTTGGCTCCGACAAACACCGGGAAGTTGCACGAATCGGCAACGAACGGCCCGGGGGCGTGAAATTCTCAGGTGTTCATCAGGTAATTTTCAGGGAACTTTCCCCTTCAGGAGCACTCGTGAGTTCAACACACGCCGTCACGGACGACGGCGCAATTCCCGCACCTCAGGTGCCGCGGTCACGCATCGTGATCGCCTCGATGGTCGGCACGTCCATCGAATTCTTCGACTTCTACATCTATGCCACCGCCGCAGTGCTCGTCTTCCCGCGGTTGTTCTTCCCGGCGGGTAACGACACCACCGCGCTGCTGGCGTCGTTCGCCACCTTCGGTCTGGCGTTCGTCGCCCGGCCCATCGGCTCGATTCTGTTCGGCCACTTCGGCGATCGCATCGGCCGAAAGGCGACTCTTGTCGGATCGCTGCTGACTATGGGCGTCGCGACGTTCGCGATCGGGTTGCTCCCGACGTACGCGGCAGCGGGTCTGTGGGCGCCGGCACTGCTGGCGATCATGCGCTTCACCCAGGGCGTCGGCCTCGGCGGTGAGTGGAGCGGTGCGGCCCTGCTGGCCACCGAAACCGCCAAGCCGGGCAAGCGAGCGTGGGCGGCGATGTACCCGCAGCTGGGCGCGCCCATCGGCTTCTTCTTCGCCAACGGCATCTTCCTGCTGATCGTCATCGCGACCGGCTACGACTCCGTGAATTCCGGCACCGACCACGCCTTCCTCACGTGGGGCTGGCGCATTCCGTTCCTGCTGAGCGCAGTCATGGTCATCATCGGCCTGTACGTCCGGCTCAAGCTCGAGGAGACGCCGGTGTTCAAGCTGGCCGTCGAGCGTGGACAGAAGGTCAAGACCCCGTTGGCTCAGGTGTTCAAGACCAGCTGGCGTCAGCTGATCATCGGTACCTTCGTCATGCTCGCGACCTACACGCTCTTCTACATCATGACCACCTGGGTGGTCAGCTACGGAACGGGCAAGGTGGCCGACGTCAACGGACCCAAGCTGGCCATCCCGTATACCGATTTCCTGGAGCTGCAGCTCATCGCCGTGCTGTTCTTCGCGGCACTGATCCCGGTCGCCGGACTGTTGGCCGACAAGTACGGCCGCCGGCCCACGCTGATCGTCATCACCGCGGCGATCGTGCTGTTCGGTCTGTCGTTCCACTGGTTCGCCGACCCGGCCTCCGCATCGGCCGGCAAGATGCTGGTGTTCATGTGCGTCGGCCTCGGCTTGATGGGCCTGACGTTCGGGCCCATGAGTGCCGTTCTGCCCGAGCTGTTTCCGACCAACGTGCGCTACACCGGCTCGGGAATCTCGTACAACACCGCGTCGATTCTCGGAGCTGCAGTGGCACCGTTCATCGCAACCTGGCTGGTGAGCAGCTACGGCGTCGGCTGGGTGGGGGTATACCTCGCCATCGCTGCGACGTTGACGCTGATCTCGCTGATCGTCATGAAGGAAACTCGGGACCGGTCACTCGACAGCGTGTGAACGGGCTGCATCCCCACGACCTTTCGTGGGGATGCAGGGTTTCTGCGAACTGCAGAGAACCGACTTGTCAGGTGAACCGGAGCAAGGCCGCGCACCCATCGGCAGGGGTGATCCGTTCGTCGATGCGAACCAGCGCCGAACCGGTCGCGAGTGCGGCGGAGGGAAGGGCCTCATCCGCCCGCCGGGTGGCGGCGGCGGTGGACCCGAGTTCCGACAGTTCATCGGGAGTGGTGGCGATCCACGTGGGTTGATCACCCATCAGCACCGTGCGATCGGCGAGGTCACCGAGCAGCAGAGTATCGACGCTCCCGGCGCGCAGAGCGGCAACGACGGCATCGAGTCCTTCCGCCGCCAGGCCCGACTCTCGACCGGTTTCCGCGCGAAAGCGCGTCGCGACATCGTCGATCACGGCGAGGCGTCGCAGGGCCAGTTCTTCGGCAACGGCCTGATCGATCCCGTCCGGGTGCGAACCCCGAGCTCGTGAACCGACGTCGAGCTGTACTGCAGATGCCTGATCCTTCTTGGTGAGCGCAGCAAATAGATCGGTGCGCGAGCGCACTTCCCCGACCAGGAAGATCGGCTCGACGCGGTACTCCTCGGTGAGTGTCGACACCCGGTGCGCAACGGTCGCGATGTTGCGGCGAACCGCCTCCTCCGCCACAGGTTGTGGGTCTCCGTACCCGGCGGTCTCCGCCCCGGCCGCCTTGTGCACTGGATACTCTCCGCCTTCGACGGTTTCGGTATGCGTCCGCTGACCCCGGCCGTCTTCGATGGTGATGTCCGCTCCCTCGTGATCCACCGCGACCACCAGGTAGGCCGGGCCCTGGGCACCGTGCTCGATCACCGGCAGAAGATACGGCAGATCGGAGAAGCGCGCCTCCGTCACTGGCGGCGGCCTCAGCAGGTGTTCGTCGACCAGGATTCGCTCGGCGTTGGCAACGAGTCCTCGCCCGCTGCGACCGACCGGCGGTGCGCTGCCGCGGATCTCGTTCTCGATCGAGTCCAGAACTGCGTCCGGAGCGCCGGCGTCGACCAACTGGTTCCGCAGGCCACGCCACGTCAGTTCCAGCTGTTTGGCGGCGTCCTCGGTGTCGTGGGTGTCCTCGAAGTAGACCGACGCGAACGGTCCCTCGGCCGAGATCACGTGCTCGAATGTATCGGCATGCACAGCATTGCTCCTCTCGATGTGACGACAGGTTTCGGTTGCCCGATCACTTCCTGGCGAAACACGTCGAGGGCATGCGTTGACCACAGAACCATTGTGTAGAACTTCCGTTGCCGGGTACCGCTTTTCAACGGCGGCGGAACAGGTTCCGTCTGCCATGTACTCGAGAAGAGCCATGCACTCGAAGAAGAGACATGCACTCGAAGAAGGGAGACGCGACATGGAACGAGGAAGCGGTAAGCACTCGCCCCGTCAGGACGACGCGTTGAAAGAGCAGACCGAAGGCATGATCCGAGGCAACAAATCGACTCGCGCCGACGAATCATTGGATCCGGAGCCGCCGGCCGACGACGACCCCGAGTTGTGAGTGCCTTCGGCAGTGGTGTGGATAAGTGCCCGCTGGGGCACTTATCCACACCACTGGCCGCTAGCGGCCCTTCTTGATCGACTCGAATACCTTCGGGTCGACGAGGGTGGAGATGTCACCGAGTTCGCGGCCTTCGGCGACGTCGCGGAGTAGGCGGCGCATGATCTTGCCGGAGCGGGTCTTCGGTAGCTCGGGAACGATGGAGATCTCCCGCGGCCGGGCGATCGGTGAAATCTCCTTGGAGACCTGGGCTTTGAGTTCGGCGATCAGCGCGTCGCCGGTGTTCTCCTCACCGCCGCGCAGGATGACGAACGCGACGATGCCCTGACCGGTGGTCTCGTCGGCGGCACCGACGACAGCTGCTTCGGCGACGCTGTGATGGCTGACCAAGGCCGATTCGACCTCGGAGGTGGAGATGCGGTGGCCGGAGACGTTCATGACGTCGTCGACGCGGCCGAGGACCCACAGTGCGCCGTCGTCGTCGTACTTGGCACCGTCGCCGGCGAAGTACCAGCCCTCTTCGGCGTAGCGGGACCAGTACGTCTCCTTGTAGCGGTCCATGTCGCCCCAGATACCGCGGAGCATCGACGGCCACGGCTCGTCGAGGACGAGATATCCGTTGCCGCCGTTGCCCAGTGGCGTGGCGGCGTCGTCGACGATCTTGGCCGAGATGCCCGGCAGCGGCGTCATGGCCGAGCCCGGCTTGGTGGCGGTGACGCCGGGCAGCGGGGAGATCATGATCGCGCCGGTTTCGGTCTGCCACCAGGTGTCGACGATCGGTGCGGTGCCGCCGCCGACGACGTCGCGGAACCACCGCCATGCCTCGGGGTTGATGGGCTCGCCGACGGATCCGAGCAGGCGGATCGAAGACAGGTCGTGGGCCTCGGGAATCTCTTTGCCCCACTTCATGAATGTGCGTACCAGGGTGGGGGAGGTGTAGTAGATCGAGACCTTGTACTTCTCGATGACGTTCCAGTGTCGGTGCTCGTCGGGCGAGTTGGGGGTGCCTTCGTAGACGACCTGGGTGGCGCGGTTGGAGAGCGGGCCGTAGACGATGTAGGAGTGTCCGGTGACCCAGCCGATGTCGGCGGTGCACCAGTAGACGTCGGTGCCGGCCTTGTGGTCGAAGACGTTGTGGTGGGTGTACGAGGTTTGCGTCAGGTAGCCGCCGGAGGTGTGGATGATGCCCTTGGGCTTACCCGTGGTTCCGGAGGTGTAGAGGATGAACAGCGGGTGCTCGGCCGGGAACGGCTGCGCCTCATGGGTTGTCGATGCCTTCGCGACGGTGTCGTGCCACCACAGGTCGCGTCCGTCGGTCCAGGCGACGTCGGAGTCGGTGCGCTTGACGACGAGCACGTGCTCGATGCTCGCTGCGCCGTCGACGGCTTCGTCGACGGTGTCCTTGATGGGGGCGGGTTTGCCGCGTCGCCACTGGCCGTCGGTGGTGATGACGAGCTTGGCTTCGGCGTCGTCGATGCGTGAGCGCAGTGCGGTGGCGGAGAATCCGGCGAAGACGACCGAGTGGGTCAGACCGAGCCGGGCGCAGGCGAGGATCGAGACGATGGCCTCGGGGATCATCGGCATGTAGATCGCGACGCGGTCGCCGGAGACGAGGCCGAGTTCGGTGAGGGTGTTGGCGGCTTGGCTGACGTCGGCCAGCAATTGGGAGTAGGTGACGTCGCGGCTGTCGCCGGGTTCGCCTTCCCAGTGGATGGCGACCTGGTCGCCGTGGCCGTCGAGGACGTGGCGGTCGACGCAGTTGTAGGCGACGTTGAGTGTCCCGTCGGCGAACCATTTGGCGACGGGGGCGTCGGACCAGTCGAGGACTTCGGTGAACGGGGTGTGCCAGTGCAGCCGGCGGGCCTGCTCCGCCCAGAACGCGAGCCGATCCTTCTCCGCGGTGGCGTACAGATCCGCCTGAGCGTTCGCCTGCGCCGCGAACTCGGCCGAGGGTGCGTACGAAGCAACCGGGGTCTCGTCGGTTCCGGAGGTACTGGTCGTCATCTCGAATAGCTCTCTTTCGTCCGATGCTTTTCGCCCATGTAACGGCACTTGCATGCCGGTCTCGAGCCTCTGGTGAGGGTAGTCACATGCGATGGCTATCGCACCGTTGCAATCGGCTGCAACCCCTTGATCTGCGGTGATCGGTAGTTCTCGCACGATGGACGGTCGCCGGGGCGCCCAGTGAGTCGGCTCGGCGTGGCCGGATTCCGAACTGTGGGAAATCGACTTGCCGAAACGTTTCGATCATGTTTCGGATCTACTCGGGGGTCGGCGAAACCCGGGGGAGTTCACATGTTCGTTTCAAGATGTGTCTAAAGTCCATTCCATCAGATCGTTGGAACGGCCCACCTGCCGTGCCATGCGGTCGCCCACGAATCCCCGGGCGTCGCGCCCGAGGAACTGAGCACGGACGACCCCGTGTTCACATCTGGATGGAGGATTTTCTTGCGTATCAAACGTGCCGCGGTAGTCACCACGGCTGTGCTGATGAGTGCGAGCCTGCTCGCCGCCTGTGGCGGTGGAGGCGCGAACTCCGGTGGCAGTGCCGACGGGGTCTACAGCATCTACATCGGCGAGCCGGAGAATCCGCTGATTCCCGGAAATACCACCGAGAGCGAAGGCAGCCAGGTCCTCGAGGCCCTCTTCACTCCGCTGGTCACGTTCAACGACGACGACAACAGCGTCGAGTACAACGGCGTTGCCGAGTCCGTCGAGTCCGAGGACAACACCACCTGGACCGTCAAGCTCAAGGACGGTTGGACCTTCCATGACGGCACCCCCGTCACGGCCGAGTCCTACACCAAGGCGTGGAGCTACAATGCGTTGAGCACCAACGCATTCGGTGCTTCGTACTTCTTCGAGAACATCGAGGGCTACGCGGATCTGCAGGGCAGCGACACCGCCGAGCCCGTCGCGACGGAACTGAGCGGACTCAGCGTCGTCGACGACACCACCTTCACCGTCAAGCTCACCGGACCGTTCGCGATCTTCCCGCTCACGCTGGGTTACACCGCGTTCGACCCGCTGCCCGAGGCGTTCTATGCCGATCCCGACGCCTTCGGCGCTCGCCCGATCGGTAACGGCCCGTTCAAGGCCGATTCGGACTTCATTCCCGGACAGGGCTTCACCGTCACCAAGTACGACGATTACGCGGGCGACAATGCCGCACAGTCGGCAGGCGTCAACTTCAAGGTCTACACCGAAGTGAGCACCGGCTACAACGATGTTCAGGGTGGCGGACTCGACGTCATGCTCGACCTCCCCGAGGACGCGTGGGCCACTGCCCGCGACACGTTCGGTGACCGCTACGGCGAGCGTGCTCGTCCCGACATCACCTCGCTCGGCTTCCCCACCTACGATCCGCGCTTCCAGGATCCGAACGTGCGCAAGGCATTCTCGATGGCCATCGATCGCCAGGCCATCGCGACCGCGATCTTCACCGATACCCGTACTCCGGCAGGATCTTTCGCGTCGCCCGTCGTCGACGGTTACCGCGAGGACGCCTGCGGTGCCAACTGCGAGCTGAACCCGGACGAGGCCAACCGTCTGCTCGACGAGGCCGGATTCGATCGCAGCCAGCCGGTGGACCTGTGGTTCAACGCCGGTGCGGGCCACGATTCGTGGATGACCGCAGTCGGCAACCAGTTGCGTGACAACCTGGGCGTGAACTACGCACTGCGCGGTGACCTCCAGTTCGCGCAGTACCTGCCGCTGCAGGACGCCAAGGGCATGACCGGACCGTTCCGTTCCGGTTGGATCATGGACTACCCGTCGATCTACAACTTCCTCTCGCCGTTGTACTCGGCTGCGGCCACACCGCCGGCCGGTAGCAACTACGTCTTCTTCAACGACCCGGCATTCGACGCCGCGTTGGCAGAAGGTAACAACGCAGAGGACATCGAGGGTGCCACCGAGGACTACCAGAAGGCCGAGGACATCCTGATCGATCAGATGCCCGCGACCCCGCTGTTCTACGGCCTGAACCAGGCCGTGTGGTCCGACCGCGTCTCCGACGTCAAGATCGACAACCGAGGAAACATCATCCTCGAGGACGTCGTAGTCAGCTGACGACACACCTGGTGGGCGGCAACCATGCGTGATCGGTTGTCGCCCACCGGGTCTCGTTCTACCGTGGGCCGTTCTGTTCCCACACCGACCTGCGCCGGCAAGACCCGAGGCGCAGGTTCGTCCCTTGTTCAAGGAGAAGACACACAGTGGGTCGCTACATCACTCGCCGATTACTGCTGACGATTCCCGTCCTGATCGGCTCCTCGTTCTTGATCTTCGCGATGGTCTACGCGCTGCCGGGTGATCCCATCCGCGCCCTCGCCGGAGATCGTCCCCTCGCGCCCGGCGTCGTCGCCCAGCTGCGAGACGAGTTCAACCTCGACGACAATCTGTTCGTCCAGTACTTCAAGTACATCGCCGGCTTCTTCCAGGGCGACTTCGGTACCGACTTCTCCGGACGTCCCGTCCTCGACACCATCGAGCGGGCCCTTCCTGTGACAATTCGGCTGACCATCGTGGCCGTCGTCATCGAGACCATCATCGGTATCGCCGCAGGCGTGCTCGCCGCTCTCAAGCGAGGATCGTTCTTCGACAACCTGGTGCTGATCTCGACCACGCTCCTGGTCTCGGTGCCGGTGTTCGTTCTCGGCTTCATCGCCCAGTTCACCCTCGGTCTCAAGTTGGGGCTCTTCCCGATTTCGGGCATCAACGACGGCTGGGCGAGCTACCTGCTTCCCGGCATCGTGCTCGCTTCGCTGTCGATGGCATACGTCGCTCGGCTGACGCGCACCTCGGTGGCGGAATCCATGGCCGCGGATTACATCCGCACCGCGAAGGCGAAGGGAATCAGCAACCGGCGCATCATCGTTCGGCATGCGTTGCGCAACTCTCTGATACCGGTGGTCACCTTCATCGGTGCCGACGTCGGCGGATTGCTCGGCGGCGCGATCGTCACCGAAACGGTGTTCAACCTGCCCGGTCTCGGACGCGCGATCTACGACGGTCTCGCCCGTCAGGAAGGTGCCGTCGTCGTCGGCATCGTGACGCTCTTCGTGTTCTTCTACATCTTCTTCAACCTCGTCGTGGACGTTCTCTACGCGGTACTCGATCCAAGGATTCGTTATGAATAAAGAAGATTCGAGCGCAGCTCAGCACGCCAAGGACGAGGGCCAGCCCGGCAACGTCGCCACCGGTGAGGCCGTCGAGTTGGTCGGTCAGGCCAGCCTGTGGGGCAACGCGTGGAAGTTCTTGCGCAAGAGCCCGTTCTTCATCATCGGAACCTTTCTTTTGACGGTGTTGCTGGTGATGGCGGTGTTCCCACAGCTGTTCGCTCGCGGGATCGATCCGCGCGTGTGCTCGCTGTCGGACTCACGGCTGAGCCCCAGTGCCGAGCACTGGTTCGGTACCGACGTCCAAGGTTGCGACTACTACGCCAACGTCATCTACGGCGCGCGGATCTCGTTGTCCATCGGTGTGCTCTCGGTCATCGGTGTGTTGATCATCGGTGTGCTGATCGGTGCTCTCGCAGGCTATTTCGGCGGAATCACCGACAGCATCCTGGCGCGTTTCACGGACGTGTTCTTCGGCATCCCGCTCCTGCTCGGTGCTTTGATCCTGCTCACCGTCACGGCTCAGCGCACCATCTTCACCGTGTCGTTGGCCCTGGTTGCCTTCGGCTGGATGACCGCTATGCGTCTGGTCCGATCATCGGTCATTGCAATCAAGAACAGTGAATACGTCCAGGCTGCACAGGCATTGGGGGCGTCGACCTACCGCATCCTGGTGCGGCACATTCTGCCCAACGCGCTGGCCCCGGTGATCATCTACGCCACGATCTCGGTGGGAACGTTCATCGCGGCCGAGGCGACGCTGACCTTCCTCGGAATCGGGTTGCAAGCGCCCGAGATCTCCTGGGGACTGCAGATCAACCTGGGACAGAACGTGTTCCTGACGGCACCGCACCTGGTGCTGTTCCCGGCGGCGTTCCTCTCGGTCACGGTGCTCGCGTTCATCATGCTGGGCGACGCACTCCGTGACGCACTCGACCCGAAACGGAACTGACATGAGCATGCAGAAGGACGCCGTTCTGAGCGTCACCGATCTGACGGTCGAGTTCGAGGTCGACAAGGTATGGCGCAAGGCCGTCGACACCGTCTCGTTCACCGTCGGCTCCGGCGAGGTGCTGGCCATCGTCGGCGAGTCCGGATCGGGCAAGTCGACGACGGCCATGGCCGTCCCCGGCCTGCTGGCCGACAACTCGCGGGTGTCGGGCAGCATCAAGCTGGGCGAGAAGGAACTGGTCGGGCTGCCGGAGAAGCAACTGGCTCCCATCCGCGGCAAGAACGTGGCGGTGATCTTCCAGGAGCCGATGACGGCGCTGAACCCGGTGTACTCGATCGGGTGGCAGATCACCGAGGCCATCCGTGCGCACACCTCGCTGTCGAAGAAGGAAGCGAAGGCGCGGGCCGTCGAGCTGCTGAAGCTCGTGGAAATGCCTGATCCGGAGACTCGGGTGAACTTCTACCCGCACCAGCTCTCCGGTGGCCAGCGTCAGCGAGCGATGATCGCCCAGGCGCTGTCCTCGGATCCGTCGCTGCTGATCGCGGACGAGCCGACCACGGCGTTGGACGTCACGGTGCAGGCCGAGATCCTCGACCTGATGCGCGACCTGCGTAACCGGATCGACGCCTCGATCGTGCTGATCACCCACGACATGGGTGTGGTGGCCGACATGGCCGATCGCATCGCCGTCATGAAAGACGGCGTGATCGTCGAAACCGATTCTGCGCAAACCATTTTCAAGAACGCGTCGCACCCGTACACGCAGCAGCTGCTCGCCTCGGTTCCGCACCTGGGCAGCAGCATGGAGTCCGTGGCGGCGGGGACCGTCGCCGCACCGAAGGCGGCCGAGGACACGCGCGCGTTGAGCATCGTCGACGGCGTGATCGAGTACCCGGGCCGCACGGTGTTCCGGGCCGTCGACGGGGTCAGCCTCGACATCGAGATGGGTGAGGTCGTCGGTCTCGTCGGTGAGTCCGGATCGGGCAAGTCCACGATCGGCAAGGCCGTGGTGGGGCTGAACAAGTTGACCGGCGGCTCGCTGTCGATCGCCGGCGTGGACATCACCGCGATGTCCAACCGGGAGCTACGGGCGGTACGCAGCAAGGTAGGGATCGTGTTCCAGGATCCGGGTTCGTCGCTGAACCCGCGCTGGCCCATCGGACAGTCCATTGCCGAGCCGATGCTGTTGCACACCCAGCACAGCGCCGCAGAACGCAATCGCAAGGTCGAGGAACTGCTCGACCGGGTGCACCTGTCGCGGACCATGCGCAACCGTTACCCCCACCAGCTCTCCGGTGGTCAGCGTCAGCGCGTCGGCATCGCCCGGGCTCTTGCGCTGGAGCCGACGCTACTGGTGGCCGACGAGCCGACGTCCGCCCTCGATGTGTCGGTGCAGGCGAAGGTGCTCGAGCTGTTCAAGGAACTGCAGCACGAATACGGATTTGCATGCTTGTTCATCAGCCACGACCTCGCAGTGGTCGAGGTGCTGGCCAAGCGCATCGCGGTGCTGAACAAGGGCAAGTTGGCCGAGTTCGGTACGACGGATCAGATTCTGCGTCGTCCGACCAACGAGTACACCAAGCGGTTGCTCGCGGCGGTCCCGGTGCCGGATCCGGCCGAACAGGCCAAGCGTCGTCAGGCGCGCGCCGAGTTGTTGGCGGCAGGCGCGAAGTAGGGGTCGAGGGGAGGGGGTACCGTCGTCTGTCGTGACGGATCCCCTCGCCCCGCTGCTGGAACTGCCCGGAGTAGTCGACTCCGCCGAACGCGCACGTGACGCACTGGGCGCAGTACATCGACACAAAGCCAACCGTCGTGGCTGGCCCGCCACCGCCGCCGAGGCCGCGGTGCGTGCAGCGCGTTCGTCCTCGGCGCTCGAGGGCGGTTCGATGGACTTCCCCCGCGAGGGCGAGGACGGCGACCCGATTCTGGCCGGTGCGCTGCGAGTGGCGGCTGCTCTCGACGGAGATGCTCTGCAGAACACGCTGTCCACCTGGAAACGCGCACCACTGCAGACGCTGGCTCGCCTGCATCTGTTGGCAGCGGCAGACCTCGTCGACGACGCTTCCTCACTCGGTCGGCCACGCACGGACGCCGGCGTCGGCGAGCGGCTGGACCTGCTTGCACAGCTGGTGACCGGCGGAACCTCTGCACCGGCCCCGGTGATCGCAGCGGTGGTGCACGGTGAGTTGTTGACGCTCGGCGCTTTCGGATCGGCCGACGGCATCGTGGCGCGTGCTGCATCGCGGTTGGTGGCCGCATCGTCGGGCTTCGATCCGCACAACCTCGGCGTGCCCGAGGTGAGCTGGATGCGTCGAGCGAAGGCATACCGGGACGGAGCCGCCGGATTCGCCGAGGGTACCGCTACCGGCGTCGGAAGTTGGGTGATCCTGTGCTGCGGAGCATTCGAAGCTGGTGCGGCAGAAGCGACTTCGATTGCCGAGGCTGCACAGTAGGAGCTGTGGGAACGTAAAAGGGCCGCGAGCGGAGCCTGCAGTAGTGAGCACATAAAAGGGCGGCGATGCCGACTTGCGTCGACGTCGCCGCCCGTTAGCACGGATCACCTGGTTACCAAGCGTGCACAGGTGGGCTGTGATGGACTACCACGTGGCCTCGGCGAGGATTCGACAGTGATGAGGTCATCCCTGCAACCGGTGCAGGGTTCTTGCTGATCATTCTCGAATTTCGCAGGCCCACAGCGCTTCTGCCATTAGGTGGCTAGCTCCGCGTGGGTGCCGGTGTCCGTGCTGGGAATCCCGGTCGGGAGAGCGAATCTTCTCTTCCGATTCGTCCTTGGCCTTCCGTTCTTCCGTACGTCATTTCTACCCCGTGACGCTGCTCACATCAAGGGGTGAGCGTCATCTTTTTCGGCGGAGCAGGCCGTAGCTGATCGCGCCGGCCGCGAGAGCGCTGAAACCTGCTGCCGCACTGACCACTACGGTTTTGCCGGACGGATTCTGGATCCGCGACCGCAACGAGACCGGGTTCGAGAAGGTGAGAATCGGCCACCCGTTCGTCGCAGCTTCCTTGCGTAGCGCGCGATCGGGGTTGACGGCCGTCGGATGTCCCACGGCGCGCAGCATCGGCACGTCGGTGATCGAATCCGAATACGCATAGCTCGACGTCAAGTCGTAATCGTGTTGCGCTGCCAGGGAGTTCATGGCGTCGACCTTGCCCTCGCCGTAGCAGTAGAAGTCCACCTCGCCGATGTATTTTCCGTCCACGGTCACCATCGTGGTGGCCATGCTGTGGTCGGCACCCAGTAGTTCGGCGATGGGGTGCACGATCTCGTCGCCGGACGCCGAGACGATCACGACGTCGTGTCCGCGGAGCTTGTGGTCTGCAATGAGGTCGGCGGCCTCGGCGAACACGAGTGGGTCGACGATGTTGTGCAGCGTTTCGGCGACGACGGCTCGTACCTGTTCGACGTCCCACCCGGCGGTCATGCCCGCAATGTGTGCGCGCATCCGCTCCATCTGATCGTGATCGGCTCCCGAGAGCAGAAACAGGAATTGCGCGTAGCTGCTCTTGAGAACCGCGCGCCTGTTGATGAGACCTTGGTCGAAGAACGGCTTGCTGAAAGCCAGCGTGCTGGACTTCGCGATGATCGTTTTGTCGAGGTCGAAGAATGCCGCGACGCGCCCTGTGCGTCGGCCGGCTGGGGCGTCGTCGTTGCTCGCGCTCTGGGTCACGTTTGTCACCATAGTGGCCGGTGGTGACCGTTGGCTGTTACGCGGTGCCACTGGGGGACTCGGGAGAACATCGCCTCGAAAATCAGACGGTTGAACTTGCAAACAAGGACGTCCACGGGTGTAGTATTTTCTACGAGCCCGGTTCATTCCGGGCGGTGTTCAGCCCGACCCCCCGGGGCTGAACCAGACGACCCTCGCCTCCTCCCCCCCTGGCGAGGGTCGTCCTCTTTTCTGGGGTGAGTCAAAAAGTGGTACCGAAGTACCGTTATTCATCCACAGGGCCGAATCTATCCACATTCTCCCAAGTCACGCGCATCTCGAGCAGATTCTCACGCAGGCTGGGTGCATGGAAACAGATGCGCGACGGTCGCAGGCTCGGTCTTCGGTCACGATGTCGATCGACCTTCGCGGTCTCCGCGAGGACGTGTACCGAATCGCAGCAGCCGCGGATTGTGTTGTGGAGGAGCAGAACTTACTGGTCGGTATCGGATCGACGCGGTCGATTTGGGATCGCGCCGGAACGATTTTGATCGATTTCACGTCCGCGGAGGCAGCAATGTCGGCCGGATTCTCCCGACGCTCGGACGTCATTCTGATCACAGACGCGCCGCCGACACTCGACGACTGGCGAACCGCCACCTCGCTCGGAGCCGAGCACGTGATCTCCCTGCCGTGGGACGAGGACGCCCTCGTGCGCATACTCGGCGAACCCACATTCGCACCGTCGGGAAACGGTGGCGTGATCGCAGTGGTCGGCGCTCGCGGTGGGGCGGGGGCGTCCACATTCGCCGCCGCACTCGGACTCTGCAGCAGCCGCTCGGGCCGACGCGCACTTCTCGTCGAAGGTGACCGGTACGGCAGTGGACTCGATCTGTTGCTCGGCTGGGAGAACACGCCCGGTCTGCGGTGGTCCGGGTTGGTCGTCGAAGGCGGTCGGGTATCCGCAGATGCCCTGCACGGCGCACTGCCGTCGCGGGACGGGCTCTCGGTCTTGGCGCTGGGCAGATCCGAGAACCGAAGCATCGGGCCGACCGCCGTCGCAGTGGCGGCTGTGCTCGATGCAGGGCGCGCAGCGGGTGATCTGGTGGTGTGCGATGTCCCGCGTCACCCCGGCGACGTCTCCGACGCTCTGTACGCCGCGGCGGACCTCGTTGTGCTGTTGCTACCGGCGGAGCTACGCGCCGTCACGTCCGCGGGAGCGGTGATCGAGCACGTCGCTGAACGAAATGCCAACGTCGGCATCGTCGTTCGCGGACCCGCGCCGGGCGGGCTGCGAGCCGACGACATCGCCGTCGCCCTCGGCCTACCGCTGTTGACGTCGATGCGCGCCGAGCCGGGATTGGCCGAGCGACTCGAACGGGGCGGCCTTGCTCTCGGTCGTCGTTCACCCCTGGCCGCCGCTGCCGACGGCGTGTTGGAGACCTTCGCGCAGAAGCCGGGCGCACGGCGGTGGGCGGCATGAGTGCCGTTGTCACTGCGGACTTGTTGGACCGCGTACGTGATCGCTTGGCCGCATCTGCCGACACTCCCGTTCCGGCTACGGTGGCCGCGGCCATCCGCGCCGAGGCGGGTGGCGTCATCGGCGACACCGACATGCTCGCTGCCCTGCGTGTTCTGCAGACCGAGCTGACGGGAGCGGGACCGCTCGAGCCGCTGCTGTCCGAGCCCGGCGTGACCGATGTACTGGTCACCGCCCCGGATCAGGTGTGGATCGATCGCGGACGCGGCCTCGAACGCACCGACATTCGCTTCGCCGACGACGCCGCTGTGCGTCGGCTGGCGCAGCGGCTCGCGCTCTCGGCCGGCCGCCGTTTGGACGACGCGCAACCCTGGGTCGACGGCCGACTGCCCGGAGTGGGGCGGGACGTGTTCGGGGTTCGCCTGCACGCTGTGTTGGCACCGGTGGCGAGCGGCGGTACGTGTGTGTCGCTTCGAGTGTTGCGACCGGCGACGCAGGGACTCGCGGCGCTCCGTGCGTCCGGTGCGGTGACCGAAGACGGGTACGAGCTGCTGCGTCGAATCGTGTTCGGCCGCCTGGCTTTCTTGGTCGTCGGCGGTACCGGTGCAGGAAAAACTACTCTGTTGGCCGCACTTCTCGGGGAGGTGGATCCGGCCGAGCGAATTGTCTGTGTGGAAGACGCTGCCGAGTTGGCTCCGGCGCACCCACACGTGGTTCGGCTGGTAGCTCGCGCGCCCAATGTCGAAGGGGTGGGGGAGGTGTCGGTGCGGCAGTTGGTGCGTCAGGCGCTGCGAATGCGACCCGATCGACTCGTGGTCGGTGAGGTACGCGGTGCCGAGGTGATCGACTTGATGACGGCTCTCAACACCGGGCACGACGGCGGTGCCGGAACGATCCATGCGAACTCCCCTGCCGAAGTACCTGCACGACTGGAAGCTCTTGCAGCACTGGGCGGAATGGGCCGCGATGCGCTGCACAGTCAGCTCGCCGCGGCGGTCCAGGTGGTGCTCCATGTGCATCGCAGTGCCGACGGGACGCGCCGGCTCCGCGAAATCGGGGTGGTCGACGTCGATCCGACCGGGCGCGTGCACATAGTGTCCGCGTGGTCGGTCGAGGGCGACGCAGTGCCGGGCCAGAGTCGGCTACTCGAATTGCTGGACCGACGTTGCGGTGATGGTCGATGACGGCCGTCTCGTTGGCTCTCGCTACTGCAATTCTGTTGTGGCCTAGCGGGTCCCGAGTCCTGCCGACAGAGAAGCTCGCGGTGTCGACGGTGCCGCGATGGCTGGTGCCGAGTTGCGCTGCGGTGATGGCAGCAGGCGGGGTGTGGTGGGTGGGCGGCGTCTGGGCCGCGTGCGCAGCGGGGGTGGCCGGAGGTACCGGGTGGAGCCGCTACCGGCGACGGCTGGAGCGTGATCGACGCGCGGTCGAATTGAACTGGTTGGCAACCGCAGTGGAGGTGATCGTCGGTGAGCTGCGGGTGGGCTCCCACCCGGCCGCGGCCAGCGCGGTGGCGGCCGACGAGTGCGGCGGTATCGCCTCGGCTGCCCTGCGGGGCGCGGCGTCGCGATCCAGGCTCGGCGGCAGCGCTGCCGATGGTATCGCCGCGTCCGATCCACTGCTGGACGCCGAGCTCGGCAGGCTGGCCGCAGCGTGGCGGGTCGCGGACGAGCATGGGCTCGCCCTCGCCGAACTGCTCGACGCGGTGCGCGACGACATGTTGGGACGCAGGCGTTTTCGGGAACGAACGGAGGCGTCACTCGCCGGAGCCCGCGCCACGGCTTTGGTGCTGGCAGGGCTGCCGGTCCTCGGAGTTGCGCTGGGGCAGCTGATGGGTGCGAATCCTTTGCAGATTCTGCTCGGTGGTGGGATGGGCGGCATTCTGCTGTGCATCGGCACGGCGCTCGGTTGCGCCGGGTTGCTGTGGACCGATGCAATCACCGGCAAGGTGACCACATGATGTGGGCTGCTGTGCTCTGCCTGGCAACGGCATTGATCACCGTGCCCTCGGCCGGCGGCGGGCTGCGTCGTAGGGCATCCGACCGCCGCGTGGAAGCCGACACCGCCGATACTCCGAGACCCGATCCGCTCGCCGTGGCCACGACCTTCGACCTCCTCGCCGCATGCTTACGATCGGGACTTCCGATAGCGACGGCCGCGGCAGCCGCGGCGCGGTCCGCGCCCGCCTCGTTCGGAATCGCGCTACGCAAGGCCGCCGACCTACTCGAACTCGGGGCCGACGCCGAGGCGGCCTGGGATTCCGTCGCACACGACCCGGAAACCGAGGCGCTGGCGAGAATGGCACGCCGATCGGCTCGGGCCGGGTCGTCCATGGCGTCGGCGATGACGGAACTGGCTGCGACACAACGAACTCGGGCCGAAGATGCGTCGGCCGCCGCGGCCGAACGCGCAGGTGTGCTGATCAGTGGTCCGTTGGGTCTGTGTTTTCTGCCCGCTTTCATCTGTCTCGGGATCATCCCCGTGGTGATGGGCCTGGCGGGCAACGTACTGGGCGGTGGACTGCTGTGATGGCCGCTTATCAAGATTTCCGGTGCGGAGATGCCGCACCGGATAACAGGGAGGGGAATCGAGATGATCGAGAACGCACTGCAGGAATTGAAGACTCGAATCGTGTTGTTGGGCGTCGAGGACGACGGGATGTCCACCGCAGAGTAGTCCGCGGTCCGGGTTTACACCCATGACGTAGTATTTGACAGATGGGTGGGAGAGCAGCGCCTCGGGCATTGATCGTGGTCCGGCTGTCGCGTGTCACAGAGGCGACTACGTCGCCGGAGCGCCAGCTTGCGGAGTGCCGAAAGCTTTGTGAGAGCAGGGGTTATGACGTCGTAGGGGTTGCCGACGACTTGGACGTCTCCGCTGGCAAGACGTCACCGTTCACTCGCCCTAAGCTCGGCCCCTGGCTGGATGCACGTCACAACGATTTCGACGTGATCGTCTTCTACCGCATGGATCGGATCGTGCGCAGGTTGATGGATTTGGCGAAGCTGATCGACTGGGCCGAGAAGCACCGTGTCACGTTGGTGTCAGCCACCGAGTCGTTTCTCGATTTGAGTCAGCCGTTCGGGAAAATTATCGCGCTCCTCGTGGCGAATGTCGCAGAGATGGAGCTCAACGCCATCACGGAGCGTAATGCGAACGCGTTCAAGCACAACTATGAGGCGGGCAAGTGGCGCGGTGGCGTTCCGCCCTGGGGTTTCCTCCCCGAGAAAGATACTGCTGGCGAATGGCGGTTGGTGCAAGACCCCATGCAGGTCGAGGTCATTGACGAGGTTGTCGAGCGAGTGCTCATAGGCGAGCCGTTGCGCGCCATCGCCCACGACCTGACCGACCGAGGGATACTGACACCGAAGGATCGGTTCGCGCAGTCGAGGGGCCGGAAACCGGCCGGATACGAGTGGCATTCGGGGCCTCTGAAGCGGGGGCTGACGTCTCAGACGTTACTCGGCCGCATTGTGACCCGTGAGCCGCGTGTTGACGAACTGGGCGAGGCCCTGAGAGATCCAGACGGTAAGAAAATCTTCGGTCCCGAGACAATCGTGGTGGGTGCCGACGGTTCTCCCCTCGTGCGAGCCGAGCCGATTGTCACGCGTGAGACGTTCGATCGCCTCGCCGGCGAGCTGTCCGGCCGTGAGAACCGCACGGAGCCGACAGTGCGTTCGACAGGCCTACTGCTGCGGGTCATCTATTGCGGGGTGTGCGGGCGGCCTGCCTACCGACTCAAGGGTGGGACTGGGCGAAAATCTCGATACCGTTGCGCTTCAGCGCAGTACAAGGACCAGTGCGACAACAGGACAGTCACCGCAGAGGATGCCGAGGGTCGGGTCGAAGAGCAGCTTCTCAGAACTCTCGGTGAGATGGAGCGGACGGTGCGAACCTGGATGCCGGGCAGTGACGTCGCGACCGAACTAGCCGAAGTCGGCGAAATTCTGTCCGACCTCACCGACCAGATCGGTACGGGTTCGTTCAGGAGGGGCACGCCGCAACGAGAGCGTCTGAACGCAAGGATCGCCGCGCTGACCGAGCGGCAAACAGCGCTCGAGGCGCAGCCGACCGAGACCGCCGGATGGCGCTACGAGGGCACTGGACAGTCTTTCAACGATTGGTGGGCCTCGTCTACGTCTGAAGCGCGGAACGTATGGCTGCGGGACAACGTGCGTGTGACATGGCGGTCACACAGCGTCGGTACGCGAACCGTACTGGACGCCCTCGACGTCGAGATGCTGGCACCGGATCTGGCTAGCGGCGTGCTGTTGGGACCAGTCGGGGCTCTGGCCGAGTACAAGGCTGCGGGGGCTTGGGCGCATGCAGGTCTGGGCACGCTGCCGGATGCCCTGGCTGCGGTCTACATGCGGCAAGGGAAGTCACGACCGCGCGTCGTGCAGGAGTAGAGACACGCTCCGCGTCGACTCGGTGTGTGTTCGAGCGCTGTGGGTCTCGGCGTCAGCAGTCGGTGACGCGTTTCTCCTAGACAATCTCGCATGCAAGAAATTTCGTCGTGATCTCGTCGGCTTCCAATGATTGACCGGGCTCAGTCGTTCCGTCCTAGCCGCGTTCGCGTGTTCGAGAACATAGCCACTGAAGCCGAGCGGCCCCTCGCTCAGGCCACACGCACAGGCCACCGTTAAGCCCGCCGACAGCGGTGTCGAAACGCACGTAGAGAGCGGACTCGCCAAGCAGTGCGAGGTGGTTCTCTATCTTCTCTGCTACGACTTCGGCACGGAGACAGATGTTTTGAGTACATGCGCGCACGTAAATTTTGCGTGGGTGCAACCGATAATGCGTTTGCGATGGAAGCTTCGAGGTGGCGGTCTTAGCTATCGAGCGCATCTGCGGTACCTCGCAGGCCTACCCGAATATTCCTCGTTGCCTCAGGACCGTGCGCGTCGCGAATTATCAGCGGGCCGGTCCGCGCGTGGCTTTGCGGTCTGGATCCGACATTGTCTTTTGAATAACTCAGTCGAATAACTTTGTAGCGGTCGCCGACCATGCCGGTGACCGCTACGACCTGCGAAGCCTTAGCGAAACGGAGGGGTTAGGAGTTTCCGCGTGAGTAATATTTTTGTATAGCTGTTCTCCGACAAGCGATTTCAGTTCTTGCGATCACCTCGACTTCGACCTAGGGTGAGATCATGTCCGGGGATCCAGATAGGCCAAGTCGGTCAGATTCAACCGCCGCGAATGGTGGTCAAGCGGTTACGCACGATTGTGCGCCACGAGTGTTGAGCGCGCGGGACTACGCCGAATTAAAAGGAATTCCCCTGCGTTCGCTGCGCCGATACCTGGCGCAGGGGCTGATTCCCGGTGCCGAGCGCGTGGGGCCGGGGAAGAAATGGCGGATCACTCCGACCACACCAGCCTGATCCGAAGCTCGATTCGACCGTGCTGCCTCAGCAGGGTTCTGCGCGAGGCTTCCTGAGCGAAATATTCACTGCAGGAAACGCTTACGCGCGATCCTGACCAACATTCAGCAACACGGCTGGCCTCGACAGAAGAAAACCCCCGCACCTGCAGCAACAGGAGGCGGGGGTCACTATCGAAGTTTTGCGAGAAGCGAGTTGCAAGCTCGAATCTCAGTGTTGCGCATCCCCAGAAGGGACTGTCTTGCCAGACACGTCTCAGGGTACCTCCTGCCCTGACGAAGTTTCAACCGTCGCTGCTTCATGTGTCGCGCGGCCAGCACCCGAGGTCGTGTGGAAGCTGCTCTCGCCACTGCTCGCCGCGCGTCAATCGATGCGGTTGGCCGAGCCCGATGGCGGCGGCAAATTCAACTCCCCGCGACCTCGAACGTCGCGTCTCCCCGACTACCCCGCCGCCGTCCCCATCTACGATCGACAGCGCCGCACGAAGTTGTTGGCGCTCGACTTCGACGCCAAAACGCATGGCGCTGCTCAGGTAGAAGCGGACGTCGAACGCGTCCTTTCGTGGCTGCACGAATGCGGCGCTCGGACCGTCACAGACCGGTCCACCAGTGGCGGTCGCCATGTACTCGTGCCCTTGGCCGCAGGCACATCACTCGAGGTCGATGACTTCACCGCCCTGTTGTCCCTGCTCGAATCCCGACTGCCGACATTCGACAAAACCCCGATGCGCAACGCCACGCACGGGTGCATCACTGCCCCGGGGTCACTGTGCAAAGAAGGTGGGCACAGGCAACTCGTCGGCACACTTCCCGACGCCGTCGAAGCCCTCACTCTCAGATCCGACCGCGGCGTCGTCGCCCGCATGGTCGAACTGCTCGGCGGTATTACTACCTCGCGGCCTCGTACCCGCGTCGCGGCCGTACAGGCGTCGCTGACCCGCGAAGGACATCTCGTCGGCGTCGACGACACACGCAGGCTGCATCCGCGGTTCTGTCAGACGAGCCCGATCCCGGCCGCGGTCGCCGCGTTCGCGCGCGCCGGCGAGTTCGATCGCGGCCGCTGGGACTCGCCCTCCGAGGCGCGACAGTCCGTCATCACGGCCCTGGTGCGTCGTGGTGCCACAGCAGCAGACATCGAAAGTCTTATTGGCTCCGACGAATACGTGGGCCTGCGCCAGGCCTACGACCGATACAGGAACTCCGCCCAGATCGCGCGCTCCCTACGGTTGGACGTCAACAAAGCGCTCACCTGGGCTGCGAGCGTTGCGACCGAATTCCGCGTTCGCGAGCACAAGAACAAGCACACAGGGGGGTACGGAGGTGTCGATCTATCGCGTGACGATCCAATCCGACGACGATGGCTTGCCTCTGCCAACACATGGATCGATCAGGAGTTCCTAGCATCACGACAGCGCCCCGCGCTGCTCGCAGTCGTCCAATCCTTGGCCTACAGCTCGGCTCTCGCAGGCAAACTGGTCGAGGGTGTACCAGTGGTGGCTATCGGCGGCCGTGGGCTCTCACACGCCGCTGGGCTCATGTCCGAGGCGAGCGTGTGGTCGGCTTTACGGGTTCTGCGTGAGACGCCCGGCTCACCCGTGCTGCGAGTCGCGCGCGGCGCAGGCCAGCTCCCAGACCGGTACGCCCTGACGACACCGGCGACAGCGCGCGACACCAGCGCGGTGGCACTCGAACGAGCACAGGTCGCCCCTGTGCATCACGCATGGAGTGTGCTCGGTCTGCGCTCTCGGGTGCTCTATGACCTCATCCACACAGGCCACGCACTCACCGTGAAGGACGCGTTCGCCGCTGCAAAGCTCAATACCTCTGCCGGCTACGCGGCCCTGACCGATCTGCGAATCGCTGGGCTCATCACCTCGACCCGAGATGCCGTCGCTGCCACGGAGCGCACTCTCGACGATGTCGCAGACGACGCGGGCCTCGATCTGGTCGCCTCCCAACGGGTCGTCCGCCACCGCGCCGAGCGACTTGTGTGGCACGCCTGGCTGGAAAGCCGTTCCGGTACAACATCACCCAATTGCAGCGGTGTACTTCAGCGCGCGTGCGAAGTGACGGGATGGGCCGATCCGCACCTCAATCCCCGCGAGTCCGAATTGATATGGGCAGCGACCCTGGCCGCCGGTCCACCGACGCTGGATCCCGACCTCAAAGCGTTCGATCTACACCGAAACCAGCTCGGTGCGGTCATCGCGGCACCGAGCTGGGGGATGCAGCTCACGGATCAGGGACCGATCCGCCGGCGTCGCATTGGGCATGGCTGAAATCACGGTCGCTGCACGGCGTGCTCGATCAGAGTTCGCGGTGCACGCTGAGCAAGCCGCTCTACTGCCGACCCGCGGATTGCCGGCAAATGCGGAAGAACGAACGAACGCAGAATTGACACGGGTCCGTTCGTTCATTTCGCCTGTTCGACATCTTGGATTCGCTGCAGGATCTCTTGGCTGAGCGTCACGTAGTCCTCGGCAAGGGCAGATGCGCTCCCAGGTCCGTGTTCCTCTGAAAGCTGTCCGGCGTCATCGTCGTGGTCGGCGAGCTCGTGTATGAGCCCTCCACTCTCCCTGGTCTTCACTGCGGACCTCTCTGCGTGCTGGATGACCGCCTTGAGTAGCGGTGCTGCGCCGTTGAGTGCCGACTCGATGTCCGAGGCCGCGTTGCGCCTGACGGCCTTGTCCGAGGTGGCGACGTCGAACAGAACCACGCCGAGAAGCTCGATGTCGGGGTTCGCATCGCGGGCGGTCTCGATTTGTCGCGAAAGCACTCGCAAACCTTCGATGCTGGCTCGATCGGCCCGGGTGGGCACCACGATCCAGCGGGTGGCGCCCAATGCGAGCTGGAACAACGTCGGACGGGTCGACGGGGTGTCCAAGACGATGAGATCGTAGTCGGGGGCGATGGGTGCGAGCGCCTCCGCGAGGAGGCTCTGGTGGGGGCGTGACCGATGCGCACGACCGGTGATCTCTGACTCCCAATCGTCCAGCGCTTCACCGCCGCTGATGACGTCGAGGCCGGGTCGAACGTCGGGGATGACAGGCACGAGTGCGGAGCCGGTCGCCAGTGCGCTGCGCAGAAGCTTGCCGGAGTCGCCCCGGCCGTCCCAGTAGTAGCCCAGATCATGCCCCGCATTGCCATGCGGATCGAGGTCGATGAACAGTGTTCTCCACCCACCTTCCGAGGCAAGGCCGGCGACGTTCACGGCCGTGGAGGTTGTACCTGTGCCGCCCTTGCAGTTGGCGAAGGTGACTACGCGAGTCAGTTCCTTCGTCATCGAGTCCGTCACTACAGCCTCTCCTTCTCGCATCGTCTCTCGCGAGGCGAGAGTCGCGCGCCACAATCCGTGGCGCGCCTTGGACATGCACCACCAGTGAGGAACTGACCCCACTTCAACTTATCGTGGATTGAGTGAAACAGGTTGCGCGACCAGTTAGGTCAACCGCGTCTAAAGTTGTTGTGCGACTGTATCTTTTGACGCGTACACCGCCCGAGGGCGTGGTGCTGCTCGGGGGATCCTATTTTCATTTCATTTCATTACATGTAACGAAATGAAATGAAATTCGGCCCGCATTGGCCTCGCGTGTTGGTTCTCGATGTATTGGTGCACCGCCCCTGGCTGCGTCTCAATTGCCGTGACATCGTCCCCGCTGCGCCGGCAGTAGTTCGAAGGCGGAAGTGTCCGCGACGGACGGACAGGGTGGCGATCCCGATAACTCACATTAGCTCCGCGGCGCAGCGGTTGTCGCTACGCTGACTGTGAGCGAGCGTCCGCTCCTATCGCTCCCGCGTGGGGGGGTGTTCGGCGGCTCGGGCCGCGAGCCCCGGCGAACGTCAGTTCTGTTCGTCCTGTTCCTCGCCGAACTGACCTGTTTCGAGGGCCTGGCCGCCGCCTGTTGGGTTTCGATCAGATCGGGGTTGTGTAGACGATTGCGTCCTGGATATACCCCGAGACCTGTTCGCTGCACGCCCCTGATGGCGAAGCCGTCGTCGGACCTGTCGGCCGCGACTGCATCAGGCGTTTGGAAGGTTGACGCTACGGTCACAATCGCATTGACTTGATCGACCGAGAAAGGACTGCTCATGAGCACTCTCGACGAACAGGAACGCAAGCTGCTCGAGTTGCTCACCCACTCGGTCCACCGGACGTTCGCCGACGCCCGGGCCTCCGGTGTCCCTGCCGAGGTGTTCGCCGACGTTGAGGCAATCGCAGCGTCGATGACCTCGGCGCTGCCGACTGGCCACATCTACGACCAGCTTGTCGGCCCGTTCTACGACACCTCGGGCCTGACCCAGTGGTGGGGCGTGAGCCGGCAGGCCGTCGCGAAGGCATCGTCCACCGGCGCGCTGATTGCCTGCCGGCTCGACGGCGGCGGATGGGTCTATCCGACCTGGCAGTTCACCGACTCAGGCACGGTGTACCCGGACCTGCTCACCTTATGGTCGACTTTGCGTGCTGCAGCCGATGCCTGGACCTGCGCAACCTGGCTGCGCAGTCCCCTCGCCGACCTCTACGACCGCAGCGCAGCGCAATGGGTCGCCGAAGGGCGCCCCATCGAGCCAGTGCTTGAGCTCGCATGCGCCGACGCGCGCCGGTGGGCGGCGTGAGCAGCCGCGACCGCGTCGCGCTTGGACCCGCGATCATGGCCACAGCGGAGCCGATCGCCGACACTGCCGCTGCGGCCGTCATCGAAACCGGGATGAAGCTAAGTTGACCAACTATCAAGCCATCCTTGAAGATCGATCCGAGTAGTGCGACGTCTTTCCCCGCCATTTGCCCACCGCTCTTCAGCAGCGCTCGTGAAACGCTCTCGTGTCCGGTCCGGGTGGTTCAGTGAGTCGACACAATCACCGCGCGACTCGCAGTACATCCCGATCGTGGTCTAAATGTCTGACTCGCAGGGGTCAGTCCCAGCGGCGGTGGGGCAGCTGAGAAGGCTTCTCATCGCCGTGACGCGTCATCTAATTTCCTCCCCAAGCGTCATCGCCGATAGCTATACGGATTTCACACCGGCCCGGTGAGTGGCACTGGTCGACTACGAATGGTGGAGTTCGGGCGCACAGCTGCTCACGGCACCAGGGGGAGAGATGCCGCGCCACGACAGGTTTTTCCTCAAAATCTTCGAAGTCGAACCGGAACGGCAGTCGCCGGTCCTGCCACGGCTTCTGACAGGTCACCCCTGCCGGACACGATGTCGACTTCGATTCCAGTCCCGATGGTTCAGCTGGCCATAGATCGTGCCAGCCGGGTCCGATCGTTAGGCGTCCATGAACCGGAGGGTGAGCGCGTCGATGCTGTTCGTCGAAGACATCAATCGCAGCCTGGACGATGCGATCGAGATCGTCATCCGTGGATAGCGGAGGGATGGTGCCTCGCGGGACGCCAATGGGTCAATTTTCGATTGATCGAATGATTGTTGCCACCTACGCCCAATGGGAATATATCCCTGCATTTGGTGAGAAGAATTCCCTCGAAGCGATACGGAGAATGTGAAATGTCTGCAGACAAGACGACTGTGGCTACGACGCCCACGAAGGCGGCCGACGCGCCTACCTTCCTCAAGAGTGTTGTGACACCCAGCGACACGCGCACCACGATGGGCCTCGGCAAGATGTGCAAGTACAAGTCGTACGGCAACTAGCTCCTGCATGCTGGAGAGGTGGCACTAATGCCTAGTGTCACCTCTCGGTGTAGCTCAGGTCATCCATGGCGAAAATAAAATTCAGCAAGTTCAGCGAACCCGGAGCATGGTCCGAGATTCTCGAGGGGCTGCTCTCGGACACCATCACAGGTGACCGCAGCACTGCATTCCGCGAACGCTGTCGCGAGTTCGGGATCGAGACGACTACGCCCTTGTTCGACTGGTTGATTTCCGACCTCGCGTTCATTCGTCCGCCTGACGCAATCGCCCAGATCATTGCCCTCGTTTTGGGACTCGAACACCGAGCGGGAATCGACACCTTCACCGCAAGTATGAGGCTCACCTCGGCGTACGCACGCAAGATCGACTCGGATCCGGAAACCGCCCGATTGCTCGTCGGCGTAGCCGTAAGCTTCGCTGCCGACACCGGACTCGGCGGCGTTGCGATCGACCGGTGGGCCGGCGTCAACCAGCGAATGTTGCTGAGTTCGGAGTGGACCCTCACGGATGTTGCCTCCGCGGCCGACAACCAGCCTGAGTCCGTAATCTACGAAGCGCTGATCGGCGAGGACACTCGGCTGCGCGAAACGCGGCTGTGCGGACACGCATCCTCGCGCCTGGGATGGCACAGTGCCGAACTTATGCAAGTAACCACCGGTAATCGCATGTGGCGCGGTCCACTGACTGCACAGAATGATCTCGCGCAGCTGGACGTAGCCCGGACCGTCTTACTTCCCCAGATGGACGATGACGCCCGGTACGTCGCTGAGCACATGCATGCGGCGATCGACGAGGTTCCCGCAGAATTCAGCGGGATAACGAAAGACTACTTCGAGGGCAGTATCGTGTACGCAGCCGAAATGTATCGACTATTCGACACCACCGGAACGTCGGCATAAATGGCAGCCGCGACTTACATCCTCGCCGACTACGACGATCCTGACCTACCCGCGATGACTGCGGTCCCTGGATCAGTCCACCTTCCCCTTTCCCTTCCGCACGACGCGTACTCGATCCTCGCGACGAAGACGGGCTGGTCGATTTCCTGCGGTCAAGACCGGCTGACCGACTCCGACCTTAAAGACTGCTCGGTGGTGGTCTACCGCCGCTGGCGAAGCTCTCCGCCGGCCCCACTGGTTCGCGCAGACGCCGAAGCCGACGCATCGGCGAGAGCGTTCATCGAGCGTCAATGGAACTCCACCATTGCCGGACTGCTGTCTCTGGCATATGACTCCGAACCGGCGAAATGGTCGCGAGATCCGATAGCTGTTGACAACAAGATTCGCAACCTGTGGCAAATCCGAGACCTCGTGCCGACCCTCGAAACGGTCATAGGCACGTCGACCCCCGTCATCGGCACACCCGCGGTTTTGCAACAGGTGATTTGGAAGCCCGTCGACGTCGACCAATCCGTCGCTGGCGGACGAGCTACGACCGTCGTCGCACCGCCTCCGCACGCTGAGTCTCGCGAGCCATGTCCCGCGTTCTATCAGCGCCGGATCAATTCGGTAGCCGAAATCCGGGTCGGTTACTCCTTCGGAACGGTGTCATCGGTATGGCAAGAACCGATCAACGCCCCGGAATCCGCCATCGACCTCCGCTATGTGGACATGGACCGAAAGCCGTATCCCCATCCGCTGATCGAGCAACAGGCACGCGACATTGCCCGAGCACTTCGCAAGGAGATGTACACCGCCGACATCCTCGTCGACACTGCCGGGCAGATGTGGTGGACCGACATCAACCCCGACGGATTATTCAGCGGCGCCGACTCACCCGAGGGTGCCTTGAGCACCTGCCTCACTACTGGTATCCGCCTTCAGGCGAGCCTCCCACCAACCCACAGGGGAAACCGCGATGCGTCTTAGTCACTACACCCGGATCACCGACCTGGGCGACGACACCTCGTTACTCCTCAACCTTCCACACAAGCGTGCGGACGTGCTTCCTAACGGGGTAGTCGCCCTCATTGAAGCCGGACGCCTCGACGAACAAGCCGACACCGCTCACGCGCTGCTGGAAGCCGGCTACCTCACATCGATGTCAGCCGAAGACGAGGTGACATGGTTCCAGCAATACGTAGCGGACCAGGTCAGCGACACACAGGCCGCGAACATCGCAGTGGTCACCACCAACTCGTGCAACCTCGCCTGCTCGTACTGCTTCCAGGCCGACACAGGCATGCGAGCGCTCCCACAGCGTTACCTCACCGAGGCCGACGCGGATTCGATCCTGCGTTCGGTCACCTCGCTGATCGGGACCCGCGGAGTCAGTCATCTCGAATTGTTCGGCGGTGAGCCCCTCCTGCCCCGACTCGGCGACGTCGTGCGCAAGCTTGTCCTCGGGGGAGCCGAGCTAGGGTTACAAACACATGCGACGACCAACGGCGTATTCCTGCACCAATTCGCCGACCTTCTCTCCCCCACTATGCTGAACGACCTCATCGTCAGCGTGGACGGGACCGCCGAATACCACGACATCCGCCGGGTCCCGTTGTCCGGCGCCCCGACGTTCTCCACGATCATCGACAACATCGAGCTTGCCCTCGATAAAGGTGTCTCTGTCGCGATACGACCCAACATCGATCGCCGGAACATCGACGGTCTGCCCAAACTCATCGACTTCCTCGGCGAGCGCGGAATCCTCGCGCACGAACTTGTCGCGTTTCACCACGTGAATGTCCATCCGGATCCACTGTCGCCGGAACGCGGCGTTGGCGACCACTACATGAGCGCCATCGAGATCGACGAATACCTTCTCATGCGCGGCTACGGCGACTTCGTCTCCGGAGAACACAGTGCAGTGTTCGGTTCGCTCGGCAGCACCTCGAGCCGATTGACCGCTTACCTCCGCGATGTGATCAGCAGACCGATGTACGACGCGTGCGGGGCCCCAGCAAGGAACATCTACTTCTCACCCGAAGGTGCCATCTACAACTGCCACGAACTGGTCGGGCGGCCCGACAAGGCTGTAGGAATGAGCACAAAACGCGGCATCGTCGAGCTTCCGCTATGGGACAAATGGCGGGCACGCCGAGTCGACTTGCTGAAGAACTGCCAGACCTGCAATCTCGCCCTCACACACGGCGGCGGCTGCGGTGCCAGGCTGGATCCGGACAGCTTGGATGTCTGGGGGGTGTGTGCAGGGTTTCCCGAGGAATTCGATTCCAAGGTCGTTGCCCTGGCACGTGAAGACCGACTCGACATGATGAGCGCCTGAACACTGGTGTCCATCTCCCTCGCACCTGGAGTTCGCGTCGGATTTCGCGGTAATCCGGTGGTCCTTGTGCCTGGCCGCGATCCCCTCGTTGTCGACGGGGATACCCATGACTTCCTGCTTCGGGTCGCCAACGAGGAATCCGGCGGTGCCCCGACCCTAGTCATGGACGACCAGGAGACGGCCCGGTCCATTCAACTGCTCGTCGACCACGGCGTGCTGGAAGGCGAGTCGGCTGATTGGACGATACGACATCAGACGTACGCACCGAGCTTGTCCGACCTGTACTTCCGCCGCGATTCGCAGGTATTGCAACAGCTCTTCGCGGGGGTCGCGACAGCCACGGGCCGACTAGTGGCCTCCAAGGCCACCGTCGGCTTCGGATTAGCGACGCTCTTGCTCGCCTCGGCGTTCGTGATCTGGGCGCTTCCTGTGACCTCCACCATGGTTACGGTGCTCGACAGTCCTGGCACCGCGATCCTGCTCGTGTTCGTGGCTCAGACTGTCCGCTTGCTCCTGCACGAGTCCGGGCACTATGCCGTGGCTGCGCAATGCGGTGACCGGCCAGGGGTCGGCTACGGGCTCTACCTCGCAGGCCCGTCCCTCTATGTCGACCTCTCGCACCTCGAATCCGAGCCGGTGGCCACCCGCCTACGCGGCGACCTGGCGGGCCTCGCTGTCGACGGTTACCTCATCGCGGCACTTGCGCTGGCCTACCTCTGGCATTCCGATGGAATGGCGGCGATAGTCCTACTCTCCCTATGCACCGTCTCCCTCGCAAGCCTGCGGCCCACCGAAAAGTCGGACGGCTACTGGGCTCTGCGTGACGCCATGGGGGCACGCGCCGTCTCCGCCACCTGGGCAACGCCACGCGCTATGCTCACCGCGTTGCGAGCACAGGACACGACGGTGCAGCGGTTTGCCCGGGTACTGGTGATCATCTACACCTTGTTCAGCGTGTTCGCGCTCTGTTCACTTCCACGGTGGCTGTTCGGCATCTACCACGCGGTCATCGATGCGGGGCCGAGATCGCTGGCCGTAGTTCTGTTGGCTGGCGTTGGTTACCCGACGATCATGGTCATCGCTCTTTTGGTAGTTCGCCGACGCCGGACAACCCGACTGCGCCCAATAAGAGGTCGTCACCGACGTGATCGGTCTCGATGACCAATCAATACACATCCGACACCGCTGACTGCTTCGGCCACCTACGGGTCAAGTGGTGCTGGATGCCGGAAACTGTGAGGAAAGCGCACCTTTCACCGCCGCGTTGGTCGGTGGATTCGCGCAACCTGCTTGAGGTTTGGGCCCGGTGACGTGGGACAACTTCCTTTGCCGATCGACTCGATGTAACACTCCTGCCGCAGCCCATCAACTCGGCTACGCCATCGGCTGACGCGCTGCGCGGATTCGGTCAGAAGTAACAGCCGCCAACTGTGCCCGATACGGTGTCGACGGACCTCGCGCGTCAACGTTTTGCTCGTAGGAGAACACCGCTGTGTCCGATCTAAAATATCCGCCGCCCGCAACACCGGTACCGAAGGGGCGACGGAAATGGCCGTGGGTTATTGGCGCTGTCCTGTCCGGCTTGCTAATCGTCGGTTGCGTCGATCAGACGGGGACCGCTGAGACCGCCGCGCAGGCCGCAGTGGCGACTTCCGCGCTGACAATCAGCCCCTCGATCACTGCCACCTCCAGCGACGCACCGCCGACGCCCCCAGGCTCCAACCCGACGACACCCGAAGCGAGACTCGACAACGCCGACGGCGCACAGGCATCCCTGTCCACGCTGGCCACTCTGCCGATCAAGGGCCGAGCCCCGAAAACCGGCTATGACCGTGACTTGTTCGGCCAATCCTGGACCGACGATGTCGACGTCGAATTTGGGAGGAATGGCTGTGACCAGCGAAACGATCTGCTTCGTCGTGACCTCACGGACATCACCCTCAAGCCAGGATCCAATGGATGCGTGGTGCTGACCGGCACCCTGGCCGACACCTACACCGGCACCATCATCGACTTCGTTCGAGGAGCTGATACCTCGATGGCTGTTCAACTGGATCATGTTGTGTCGCTTATATCGGATCGCCGACTGTTGGGTGCTAAGATCTGAGCCATGCCCGACCGGTGGAGGTGCGAGTCCGAGTGAGCAACCATGCCCGAGTAATGCAGGTAGATCTCAGGCTCCTCGGCGCCAGCCAAAATCCAGCGCCCTGGCTCAGCGAGGCGGTCCAGGCAAACCGCCAGTGGACGCGACGCGGCACACCCCTGCACATCCCCTTGACTGCAGATGGCCACATGGACCCCGTCGTGGTCTCCTGGGCTCACCACTTTCACAACGAGCACACCGCCATGAACTACGCAAGTGATGTGGCGGCATACTTCGGATACCTTGGCGACCAGCGGGACGGACTCTCGTGGCTGGACGTCAGGCGCGGAGACGTGACTGCATACTTCCAGTGGCGGCGCACGGACGCCACAGTAATTCGGCGGGGGGCGATACAGCGAGGAGTGTCGGCGAGCACCATCGTGCGCAACCGCGCGGCGCTCATGTCCCTCTACGGTTACGCCGCCGATCACGATGCGGTGTCGTCGAACCCGGTCCCGACCGGCAACATCAACGTGACGCGTGGCCAGGTCCTGGCTGACGTGAATTGGCTTACGCGACGTGCGTACCAGCGCTGGCGAAGCGAGGCACTGCTCGGGGTGGGTGCCGCCCGGGCCGAGAGCATGGTCATGAGGGACCGCAATGCCGCCTACGCGGACCTTCTCTACAGCAGCGGGATGCGTCGCTCCGAAGCGGCGGGATTGCTCCTCGTTGAAGTTCCCACAGCGCAGATCACGAGTCGTCTCTTCAAGGGGCGGGTCCCCGGAGCCCTTTCGAAGAACAGCCCCGAGCGTGGCCGGATCTTCTACCTCGGCCGAGAAGTGCTGGCGACAATCAACGAGTACGTGTCCCAGATGCGCGTATTGGACGAGGCCGCTGGCCTGGCGTCCGGCGTCTACGAGGAGGTCCCCAATGCGCTGATCGTGCAGAGGGTATCCCGCCGGAATGGGCTCGCGACCAAAGTCACCGTGGACGACACCGAGAGCGGCGAGACCGTCCAATTCAACCTCGATGAGTTGGATTGGTCGCATCGGGCTCGGACGTTCGGTCTCGATTCGGAGGGGCGTCGACGTCCGCTGGCACTGTGGCTCGGACAGCACGGCCGTCCGCTCCAGCCCACGTCGTGGAATGACGTCTTCAGTGAGGCATCCGACCGGATGGCGGCCTCGTCCCGGGTGTCGCACGGTTCCCTGCAGATCGACGATGACGACTCGATCTACGTCCATCCACACATGCTGCGACATTCCTTCGCGCTTCACGTCTTCGCGCTGTCCGCGATGATGTCGTTGCGGCAGCAAGATCGAGTGAGTCAGGCGGGCCTCCGGAGCCTCATCGAGGAAGGCAATATCTGGCTGCGCGTGCAGAACCTCCTCGGGCACAAGAACCTACAGGTGACCAGAGACCACTACTTAGCACCAGTACTGGCTCTTGAATGGGACTGGTTCCTCGCGGCGACGGAGCAAGCCCCCACTCAACTGGACGAGGCCCTAGCGCTTATCGCTCAATCAGATGAGCGCGTCATCGACAGCCCGATCGGAGTCGGCAGTTGATCTGTTCATTCGATGGCCCGCTCACCTTGCGCCTTGCCGAATACCGCCGGCCAACCCACGATTTCGTGCTGCGCTTCGACACCCTGGATTGCGGTCCTGAGTTCCAGCGAGTGTTGGCCGTGCGTTTCAGCGAACTCGTCTCTGGCGATGGCACTTGGAACTCTAAGGCAACCGTCGAACTTGGGTTCCGCGCTGTCAAGGCGCTCCTACGCACGGTCCCCCTCGACCGGCCATCGGATCTGCAGGCTTCCCAGTGGAACTCATTTCTTCTGTCTATGAGTCCGTCGGTGCGTTCAGCCTACGGGCAGTCGGTGAAGGCCGTCCTCCGAGTTCTTCCGGGCATCACCGAGAGCGCCCTCCACGCCATCGAAACAGGATACGTCGGAAGATCTCCTGCTGAGGTCAGCGGTATCGTTCTCAGCGACGCCCAGATCGAGACTCTGCGCGCCACCTGCTTCGAAACCCTGCGGGCGGCCAAGGCCCGTGTTACCGCGTCATGGATGCTCGTCGACGACTTCCGTGCCGGACGCATCACACCGGATTCAGATGACTACCTTTACGCCCAGACTCTCGACGAGATCGCCCGGACCGGCGATATTGCCCGCCGCTACCCTTCGTCGCCTAGTCTTCGTGTGATTCCACCGACTGTGCTCAAGCGGCTGAATGGCAGCGCCACCAAACGAACGCCGTACCTGGCCTACAAAGCGCTGTATCTCACCGCAGGCGAGGGTGCCGCCGCGGTCATGGGCTTGACGATCACCTGTGGATGGAACCTCAGCGTGGCCCTGAATCTCACCACATCCGACATCAGTCGAGTCGACGCCCGTGATGGCAGCGAGCCGGTGCATCTCCGCGTCACCCTCACAAAACCCCGCCGCGGTGCCGTGAGCACTTGGTCCGAGACCTACTTCGACAACGGCGCCCGGTCTAAGGCGAGAATGATCATGATGCTGCTCGAGGCGACCGAAGGCGCACGGCGCACCTTGGCCTCCGTGGGGCACCCGACCGATGCGGTTCTAGTGGTCTTATCTGGCGGCCTCAACTCAGGACGGCAGACACCATCCGGCATCCCACTATTCACCCTCGCTGACGTACATTTGCGAACCGTTTTGGCCCATCTTGCCGGCTGGCGCAAGGACCACCCTGAACTTGACTTCGCCACAGCAAGGGCACTCCGCCACTATTTCGTGACCCAGGTCCATCCGCAAGGCCACACCGCCGCGACCAACACCGAATATGCCCTGCAGGACCCCCGAGTCCGTCAAGACGCACAGGAAGCTATCGCCGCCGGGCTCGAGGCCGCACTCGATGACGTGCAGGCACGTGTCACGTCCCGAGACTTCGCCACCGCCGCCGAAGCCCCGATCGCCGCCAACCTCGGTGTGCTCGATGCCCTCAATGCCGGCCATCGGGACACCGTCGCGGCAGCCTGCCAGGACCCCACATCGAACCCGGCGACGGGATCGCCATGTGAGGCGTCGTTTCTCACCTGCTTCGCCTGCAAAAATGCAGTCATACTCCGGCGCCACCTCCCTCGGGTCGTGGCTCTGCTCGATCATTTCGAGCTCCTCCGTGCGACGACGGATGAGCACACATGGTCAACCCGCTATCAGGCTCACTACGCCAGAATACGAAGCCTGACCAGCCCCGGACCCTACTTCTCCCCAGACGATCTCAAGCGGGCACGCGACACGGTCACCGCGGGTGACCGGAACGCCGTCGAACGACTAATGAGACGAGAGTGGGACACTCGATGACTCAGAGAAACGCGATGACCACCGGCCTGTCGAACAATCCGTCTGCGACCTTCCCCGACCGCGGCTCACGCGCGGTCGTGCCGTCCTCCTCCGCCCGCGTGTTTGCCACCCACGAACGCCGCAGCGACGTTACAGACCAGCCGATAACCGTATTCGCGGACGATGTGTGGCCGCTGCACCACATCGATCACGCGGACCACCTGGCATCGATGAATCTCAACTTCAATACGGTTCCCGAGCCGTTCAGGAACGCCACGAAGATATATATCTTCAACATCCTCAATACCCCCATGCTCCGCGCTAGCGCCAAGATTCGCCGGCGGATGATTTCGCCAGGATCAGTGCAGGCTGCCTACTACCGGCTCTGCGCTCTCACCCAATGGCTGTCGGCACGCGGGTACGAGCAGTTCGCCGAGATCACCACGGAAACCTGGGAGGAGTACGCGGCGGAGATCGCAGACTCGTCTTCCGGCCGCAGTTTCAAGGGCGCCATCCTCAGCTTCCTGTGCCGCATCTGGGTGCACAACATAGACCATCCCGGCCCGCTCCACCTGGTCCAACCACCGTGGTTCGACCGCGATCTCACAAACTGGATAGGCGACACCCGAGGCCAATACGAGAACCGAACCGAGCCCATCCCGCCGGACGTGATGGCCGATCTCCTGCACGCGAGCATGGCTCTCGTCGATGAGTACCTCAGTGGGGCCCTCGACTTGGGAAGCCAATCTGCCCGATGGAAGGCCCGACGTTGGGCGCAGGACAACGACCTGTCCGTCCCCGCTGGCAAGGGACAGGCCGTTACTCCGGAGCAATTCGCGGCCTTCAAGCAAGCTACCAATTATGTGCGGGCGTTCGACATCGGCGACGTGCGCACATCTGCGATGCTCATTGTCGGCTATCTGACCGGCATGCGCCCCAGCGAGTTATTGCACCTCGGACACGACTGCCTGGAAAGCACGGGCCCCCTCGAAGACGACCTGTCGAGCACCGCCAGCAGATACCGAATCTGGGGACGCACCTTCAAGAATGTGCTCGATGAGGACGGGCAGGCTGCCACCGCCGGTCGGCGGAGACAACAGCCCTGGATCACCATCGAGCCGGCCGCCCGCGCTATCGAAGCACTACAACTGATCAACCCCAACAGCGAGTACCTATTCGCGGTGGTCAAGCGAACACCAGACTGTGAGAGATCACGACGCGGCGCTCTGATTTCGACGACCATGGCCTCTGCTGGAATCAAGAGGTTGATCACGAAGTGGAACCAGCACGCCCACCGTGGCGACCGCTTGCCCATCCGATTGAAGGCGAGTAGCGAAGGAGCCGTGAATAGAGGCTCTTCCTTGGTATTCGACGACATCGAGAACGATGAAGTCGTCTCATTGAGCAGGCTTCGCCGCACCCTGGCCTGGCATATCGCAAACCAACCCGGTGGTGAAATCGCCCTCGGCATCCAGTACGGCCACCTTAGCTCCGTCACATCACTGGGCTACGCAGGACGTGCCGAATCAGGCTTCCCGGACGAGGTCGAATTCGATCGGCTGATGTCCAACTGGGACCGCCTTCAAGACCTGACGGAGGCATGGAGCCATGACGAGCAGATCAGCGGCCCCGCCGCAGACCGCCTTGCCGACGGGCTCAGCAGCTTCCAGGAACAGTTTGCCGGACAGGTTCGCAGCGAAGCCGAACTCAAGCGGTTCCGAAACAGCCGTCTGCACTTGATCTACGACAACCCGAACGCGCACGTCGTCTGCATCTACAACCCGAGCACGGCTGCGTGCCAGGTCGATCGCCCGCCCAAGGATGACGCCACGCAAACGCCCGATCTGACAAATTGTCAAAGCAACTGCCCCAACATCGCCATGCTCGATCAGCACGTCTCAGCGAAGGCAAGAGAGCGCGATGACCTGCTCGCTGAGGCCGAGTCTCTGCCCGAGCCACTTGCCATGCGCAATCGACAACGGGCAGAACTCCTGACGCGCCAGATCGGCAGACACCCTGGGAGGGAGGGGGAAGCCACGTGACCCGACGCGGGGATGACGCAGCTGAACGGGACGCACTGATCGCTGCGCTCGGACGACTGCTCGATGGCCAAGCGAAGAACAGTTCGGGAAAGCTCAGCGCCAAGGCCCTTGCGGAGGAAGCGGGTCTGGCGAGAACTTCCCTCACACACAAGCACACCGACATTCGTGATCTGGTCGCCCAGATCTCGAAGCAGATCGCTCCAGTGTCCGCAGCTCAGCAGACAGAGGAGACCTCCGCTGTCGCAAAACTTCGCCAAGATCTGGCTGCAGAGAGGGAGCTCAACGGCATATTGAGCACCCAACTCGCCGCCGCACTTCTCCGGCTGGAGCAGCTACCCGACCGCCATTTACGCCCCTTACGTGGCAGGGATGGAACTTAGCGCCAGGTTCCCGACACCCGGTGCAGTTCATTCGCGCGGGCGTCTCGGGTTCGTCCCGCACTCGACACGAGCAGGGCCACGCGAAATACTGCAGCAAGCAGGTGATGGGACTCGCCTCTGCCGCCGTAGCTCCCGCTGATAGTTCCTGGCCTGCGGCCAGGCGACTGCTATGGGCTCCGGCAACGACGTTGCCCTATTCGAGACGATGTTCTGGCTGCCGCCTGGCGGCACCGGAAACAGCATCGCCGCCGCATCATGGGCCGAATCGGCTGACCTACACGGCGACCAGGTCGGCATCGTGCTCGCAGCGCTGGCAGACGCCGACGTCGCCAGATACGCTGTTGGTTCACTTCGACGCGGCGGTTTGAAGCCAGGTCGCCCACCGAATCGGGCACATTCGTACCACCTGAAAAGTGCCGCTACCCATAACGGGTGCCGCAGGACGGCCCGATTGTCAGCGCACATAGCAAGGGGCAGGATCTAGGTATGAAGGTGGAGATTCTGTATTTCGATGGCTGCCCGAACTGGCAGGACGCGGCCGACCGGGTCCAGGCGGCGGCTGACACGGTCGGGTTGTCCGATGTGACGATCGGCTATCGGCGGATCGAGACAGAGGAGGAGGCTGCGGCGCTGCCGTTCGCCGGTTCCCCAACGATCCTGATCGATGGCACGGACGCATTCGCTGGGGCGCCGGCGGTGACCGAGTTCGCGTGCCGCGTCTACCCGACGGGGACCGGACTGGCCGGATCGCCCACCGTCGAGCAGCTGGCCCAGGTCCTGCGGAGCCGAATCTAGCTCGCAGAGTGTGAGAGCCCCCTGCCTTGGCGGGCGACGGTTCCCGTGAAGATACCCGCTAGGGCGACTGCGCCAGGATCACTGCCATCTCGGCCGAGAGGGGCATCGTCGTCATGAGCCCGGCACGGGTACGGCCGGTGTTGCCCTCGGGGTAGCGGCCGAGGGCCGAGCCGGGTGCGGCGACGACGATGCGAACGATCTGGCCGAGCGCCTCGCGGCGGTCACGTTGGTGCAGGGCGAGTCCGAGCATGGCGATGTGATTGCGGGTGTGCGGCCACAGGTAGGGCTGGGAGATGATGTGGGCGCGTTCGAGGTGATGCCACCGTTCGTCGGCCTCGCCGGTATCGCGGGCGGCGACCATCTCCGCGGTGTAAGCCTGGCGCAGATGCTCGGGCATTCCGCTCATGGCGTGGGCTCCTTGCTGGTGGTGGTGTCGAGGAATAGTGCGCAGATCACGAGCAGGACGCCGCCGGTGATGTAGACGTCGGCGAGATTGAAGGTGGGCCACCAGCCTGTGTGGAAATAGTCGGTGACCTTGCCATCGAGGATCCGGTCGATGACGTTGGCGGCGGCACCGGAGACGATCGCGGCGAGCCCGACGCTCTGGAGCCTCGGGCTGCCGGGTGCGGTGCGCCAGGCGAACACACCGATACCAGCGGTCACAGCGGCGGTCACCGCCACGATCACGATGGTGGGGAGCTGCGCGCCGAGACTGAACGCGACCCCGCTGTTATAAGCCAGCCGCAGGTCCAGCACCCCAAGCCCGATGGTTCGCCCGCCAGCGAGGCCGGAGCGGGCCATCGGATCAACAATGAGCGCCGCCGTAACCAAGAGGCTGGCGACGACCAGGAGCCAACGTCGGCCCGTGCCCCGCCGGGGCACGGCCGCTGACGGCGGCTTCATGCTTTCGGCATCAATCATGACCGGGCTCCGCCGACCGGTTCAAGCACCCGAGGGGTTGTGGGCATGGCCAAGATTTTTCGCGCGCGGCCCGCCCGGACACCGTTGGCGATGACGACGATCTCGGCGACCTCATGGACGAGCACTACCGCCGCCAGCCCCAGAACCCCGAACAACGCGAGCGGCATCAGCACCGTGATGATCGCCAAGGACAGGCCGACGTTCTGCAGCATGATCCGACGCGAGCGGCGTGCATGCCCCAGGGCCTGGGGCAGGTGGCGCAGATCCTCGCCCATCAATGCGATATCCGCGGTCTCGATCGCGACGTCGGCACCCATCGCGCCCATCGCGATCCCCAGATCCGCGGTGGCCAGCGCCGGGGCGTCGTTGACGCCGTCCCCGACCATCGCTGTCGGCCGATCCGCGCGTAGAGCAGCGACGATGCGGGCCTTGTCCTCGGGCCGCAAGTCCGCGTGCACCTCGTCGATGCCGACCTCTGCGGCCAGGGCGCGGGCGGTGCGTTCGTTGTCGCCGGTGAGCATCGCGACGGTGTAGCCGCTCCTTTGCAGCTCGGCCACGACCTCGCGGGCCTCCGGGCGCAGCTCATCGCGCACCGCGACCGCCCCGATCACCACGCCGCCGCGTTCGATCAGCACCGCGGTGGCACCGGCATGCTGCATCCGCTCGATATCCCCTGCCAGGGGGCCGGGGTCGACCCACCCGGGCCTGCCCAACCGGGCTGCAACACCATCGACGCGGCCAGTCAGCCCCGCGCCGACGACAGCATCGACCTCCTCCGCCGGAACGACGTTGTCGACAGCGGCGAGGATCGCCCGAGCGAGGGGGTGCTCGCTGCGCGCCTCCAGCGCGGCGGCAACTGCCAGCACCTCGGCTTCGGTGGCACCGCCGGTGGCGGCGACCTCGATGACCTCGGGCCGATTACGGGTCAGGGTGCCGGTCTTGTCCACGGCGACACCGCGGATCCGGCCGAGGGCTTCCAGCGCCGCGCCGCCCTTGATCAGAACACCGAACTTGCTGGCGGCACCGATCGCGGCGACCACCGTCACCGGGATCGCGATCGCCAACGCGCACGGGGACGCGGCGACCAGCACAACCAGTGCCCGCTCAATCCACACCAGCGGATCCCCAAACAGGCTGCCAACAGCGGCAATAACCACGGCAGCGATCATCACGCCCGGGACCAGCGGCTTCGCGATCTTGTCGGCCAGGCGCTGTGCCTCGCCCTTGCGAGACTGCTCGGCCTCGACGATCCGCACGATCTTGGCCAACGAGTTGTCCTCGGCACCTGCCGTGACCTCAACCTCTAGGGCACCTGTGCCGTTGATCGATCCGGCGAACACCTCGGCCCCTGGCCCGGCCTCGACAGGCATCGACTCGCCTGTGATCGCCGAGGTGTCCAGGGCAGTGCGCCCGCTGCGGATGATGCCGTCGGTGGCGAGTCGCTCGCCGGGCTTGACGATCATCGTTTCCCCAAGCCACAGCTGCGCCGGGGCGACGGTCTGCTCGCGGCCGCCCCGCCGCACGGTGGCGGTGTCCGGGACGAGGGAGAGTAGGGCGCGCAGGCCGCGGCGGGTGCGGGCGACGGCATATTCCTCGAGGCCCTCGCTGATGGTGAACAGGAACGCGAGCATCGCGGCCTCGCCGACGGCGCCGAGCAGCACCGCGCCGACGGCAGCGATCGTCATCAGTGTGCCGACGCCGATCTTGCCCTTGGCCAGGCGTCTGAGTGTCGAAGGGACAAAGGTGTAGCCGGCGATCAGCAGCACTGCGGCCTGCAGGGTCAGCTCGGCCGCGGGCGGCCCGCCAGCCCAGGCGACGGCGTACCCGGCCACCAGCAGCACCCCGGCGATCACCGCGGCACGGATCTCGGTGACCTGCCAGAACCTCGCCGGCTCCTGCGCCTGGTCGGCACCGGGTTCGTCGGGGCCGCAGCCGCAGGCGTCGCTCACGACTGCTCTCCGGTATCGGTGCCGTAGTTCAGGCATAGCGCGACCGCGTTCCCCGTGGCGGCCAGCAGAGTCTCGGCGGAGGCGAGCAGGTCCATCAGCTCCGGGCGAGCGAGGGAGTAGAACACCTGCCGCCCTTGCGGCCGGCCCTCGACAAGGTGGCAGTCGCGCAGGCACGCCACGTGCGCCGATACCGTGGACTGGGCCAGTCCGAGTTCGCCCACCAGGTCCGCCACTCGGGCCTCCCCGTCGGCAAGACGGCGCACGATCGCGAGCCGTGTGCCGTCGGAGAGGCTGTGGAACAGCGCCACCGCGGCGTCGAGTTCGGTCCCCGCGCTTACCGCGGTTGGGCAACCGCCAATGTCTTTGATCGTCATAATGCGATGATAGTCATATGTAGCGATGATTGATACGTCGGGCCGCACCCGGGGGGCTACGGAGGCCGCCGGCGACCAATTGTCCTCGGTGCCCCCGTGGGCCGGCACCGCTCTACAAAAATCGAGAAACCACACCGAAGACGCGTTAGTAGAGATCCGCCCCCCATCTAGGGCGTGTCTCCCAATCGGCGTAGCCAGGTGAGAATTGCGCAGAGGGTGACGGCGGCGCGGTAGGTGATCGCGAGTTTGTCGTAGCGGGTGG